>JBALUZ010000287.1:0-502 GCA_036963825.1 Brevundimonas sp. | reverse complement strand
AAGCTGGCCCACACCGCGCCGGGGCCCTCGCGGCTGGCCCTGCGGTTCGACACCGTGCTGCAGCCCATGTCGGTCCAGAGACTGGCCAAGGCGCGCTTCCGGGTGATCGTCCATCCGCCGATCAAGCCGACCGCGTCGGGCGACCGCACCGCCGACATCGCCAGGTCGGTGGGCCGGATCAACACCTTCATGGAAGAGCGCATCGCCGAGCGCCCGGCCGAATGGTTCTGGACCCACAAGCGCTGGCCCAACGAGACCTATTCCCGCCGGCGGCGCTGAGCCTCAGGCGGCCCGGAAGCCGACCAGGGACAGCGGATTGAGGTTGCGGTCGCGCCACTTCATCCGCCAGCAGAGGTGGGGCCCGGTGGCGCGGCCCTCGGCCCCCACGGCGGCGATCACCTCGCCCTGGGCCACAGACTGGCCCTGGCGCACGTGAACCTGGGACAGGTGCAGATAGGCGCTGACCAGACCCTGGCCATGATCGAGCATGATCAGGCCGCCC
>JBALUZ010000286.1:0-510 GCA_036963825.1 Brevundimonas sp. | reverse complement strand
TGATCGTGACCGTGATGCTGGTCCCCCTGGCGCTGGGTATTTCCTATGCATTCCGCGACATCCAGCTTCTCAACCCCTTCTCCGGTGCCTTCATCGGTCTGGATCACTTCAGGGCTCTGGGCGAGGACACCGCCTTCTACCGGGCCCTGAAAAACACGCTGTGGTGGACGGGCGCCTCGGTGTTCTTGCAGTTCACCTTCGGGCTGATCCTCGCCCTTCTCCTCGACAAGCCGTTCTGGGGCCGCGGGGTGGTCCAGGCGCTGGTCTTCCTGCCCTGGGCGGTCCCCTCTTTCCTTGCCGGTCTGAACTGGGCATGGTTGTTCAATCCGGTGATTGGCCCGCTGCCACATTGGTTCTTCGCCCTTGGCCTCATCGATCAGCCGACCAATCTCCTTTCGGATCCACATTATGCAATGTGGGGGCCGATCCTTGCCAACGTCTGGTGGGGGATCCCGTTCTTTGCCATCACGCTGCTGGCGGCCCTGCAGGCCATCCCGCGTGACCTCTACG
>JBALUZ010000285.1:0-520 GCA_036963825.1 Brevundimonas sp. | reverse complement strand
CGGCGGCCTACCTTTACTCGCTCGTCGCGACGTTCCTGCCGGGTGTGTTTCCGGAACAGTACCGGATGGGCCACGGCGTCGGTACCTACTTCGAGGCGGCGGTGGTGATCGTCGCGCTGGTCTTCGTGGGCCAGGTGCTCGAGCTGCGGGCGCGCGAACGCACCGGGGATGCGATCCGCGCACTTCTGGATCTGGCGCCAAAGACCGCACGGCGCATCCTGCCGGACGGCACCGAATACGATGCGCCGCTGGAGAACATCATGGAGGGCGACCGGCTGCGCGTGCGCCCCGGCGACGCGGTTCCGGTCGATGGTGTCGTGATCGAGGGCCGATCATCCCTGGACGAAAGCATGCTGACCGGCGAGTCGATGCCTGTCGAAAAGGGCCCGGGCGATGCGGTGACCGGTGCAACGATTAACAAGAACGGTTCCTTGGTGATGGAGGCGGGCAAGGTCGGGTCCGACACCGTGCTGGCGCAGATCGTGGCGATGGTGTCGAACGCGCGGCGGTCCCGCGCGCC
>JBALUZ010000284.1:0-523 GCA_036963825.1 Brevundimonas sp. | reverse complement strand
GCGATCTCGGCATAACTGTGTGTCTGTGTCTGCGTCACCATATAGTCACGCGGCCCGAACTCATTTTCGGCATCGTCGAGCATCTGGTGCAAACATCGCGGCGTCCACGCAGGGATACGTTTGCTTAACGCATCGCGGCGCTGCTGTATGGAGTTCGACATCAGGGCATCTCCGGAAGATTGAACACTTTACGAGACCTGTTTTGCCATCTAATGTAACTCATAGCAAGAAAAACATACTCATGCGTATTCATTTCAACTGAATAGTAGAGGTTCTGAAATAAAATGCCTGTTGATCCCTGCTTTGCCGAACTGCTTGGCGACCCGCGCAATCATGTGCGTCCACCCCCGCCCGAGGTTCCTTTGTCAAAAGTGCGCGCTGCCGCTGATGGGCGCCTGACGCTTGCGCCCAATCGCGCGGTCCATGCCGTGCGCGCCATCGACGTGGAATTGCCTGACCGCACGGTGCCGTGCCGTCTGTATCATCCAACAGATACTCCTGACCTTCCGTTGATCTTGTTCTT
>JBALUZ010000283.1:0-531 GCA_036963825.1 Brevundimonas sp. | reverse complement strand
CGACACCAGCAGCAGCGCATAGGGAAAGGTAATGCTTTCATCGGCCAGCCGCGGACTGAGCGCGTGGCCTTCGAGATGGTTGATCGCGATCAGCGGTGTATCGGTTGCCATCGCTAGCGCCTTGGCACTGACCAGCCCGACCATCACCCCGCCGATCAGCCCGGGCCCCGCGGTGGCGGCAATCGCGTCGCAATCGCCCAGCGCGATCCCCGCATCCTCCAGCACGCCTTCGATCATCGGGGCGAGCCGTTCGGCATGCGCGCGCGCCGCGATCTCGGGCACCACCCCGCCGAAGGGGGCGTGCTCGGCATCCTGCGAGGCGATCCGCTGCGCCACGATCCGCCGCTGGCTATCGACCAGCGCGACCGCGGTTTCGTCGCAGGAGCTTTCTATGCCGAGAACCAGTGCCATCTCGCTTTCCCTTAGCGGCATGGCTCGCTAGGGCAAGCCGACCCTATGCCAGCTCAAGCTCTCATTCGCCTCGGAACCCGCCGTTCTCCGCTTGCCATGGCGCAGGCGCACGAGGCGCGC
>JBALUZ010000282.1:0-533 GCA_036963825.1 Brevundimonas sp. | reverse complement strand
GCCGGCCGCGGCGAACAGGCCGCGGCGGTGGCGAACGAAGGGCTGACGGCGGAGGCGGGGAGTACGCTGCAGCGTGCCGAGGCGCGGGCCATTCGCGCCGCGGTGGAGGCCGCCGGCGGCAACCTCTCGGCCGCCGCGCGCAGCCTGGGCGTTTCCATCCATGCCATCCGCCTTACGGTGCTGGCGCTGGCGGTGTGGCTGGCGGCGTCCGTGATTGCGATCGTCGGCGTGATCGGCTTCCTCGGGCTCGTCGCGCCGGCGCTTGCCCGCTACTGCGGGGCGCGCACCACGGGCGAGGTGGTCGGTGGTGCCGCCGTCATTGGCGGCGGGGTGCTCTTCGTCGCCGACGGGCTGATGCAGCTGCTTGGGCCGGGCTTCTCCGATCTCGCGCCGGCCGGCGCCGCGACCGCGCTGCTCGGGGGGCCGCTGCTGCTCCTGCTTCTGCCGCGGGTGCGCAGCGTTCTGACGGTGAAGATCGCGGCCGTCCTGCCCGGGCGGCGGCTGTCGCGGCCGGGCAGGGGGATCATGCTGCT
>JBALUZ010000281.1:292-539 GCA_036963825.1 Brevundimonas sp. | reverse complement strand
CGAGGAAGCCGCCCGTATCCTGACGCGACTGGGGGCGGAGACGCGAACCTATTGCCCGTCCGGTTTTCCACTGCCCGACGACGCGGACGCCGATCATCCGAAGGTGAAAGAACTACGCGATCTCGTCACCTGGTCCGAGGGCATGGTCTGGTGTTCGCCCGAACGCCACGGCGCGATGACCGGCGTCATGAAAACCCAGATCGACTGGATACCGCTATGCCTCGGCGGCGTGCGCCCGACGCAGGGC
>JBALUZ010000281.1:0-282 GCA_036963825.1 Brevundimonas sp. | reverse complement strand
CCGTCATGCAGGTCAGCGGCGGCTCGCAGAGCTTCAACGCCGTGAACCAGCTCCGCATCCTCGGCCGATGGATGTGCCTGCTGACCATCCCGAACCAGTCCTCCACCCCGAAGGCGTTTCTGGAATTCGACGAGGCGGGCCGCATGAAGCCGTCTCCGTTATACGACAGGATGGTCGATGTTATGGAGGAGCTGATGAAGTTCACCCTGCTTACCCGGGACAACGTGGATGTCCTGCTCGACCGTTACAGCGAGCGCAGGGAAAGCGCCGCCAAGTTGTCGA
>JBALUZ010000280.1:0-543 GCA_036963825.1 Brevundimonas sp. | reverse complement strand
CTCGTAGGCGCCAAGCGGCGTGTCGGCGTGAACCGTCGACATGCTGCCGGGATGACCGGTGTTGATCGCCCGCAGCAAGGCAAAGGCTTCCGGCCCCCTGACCTCGCCGACGAACAATCGGTCGGGCCGCATGCGCAAGGCCGCCTCCAGCAGGGACTGAACCGTGACCGCCGCGGTGCCCTGGTCGCCGCGCGAGGCCACGAGATGCACCGCGTTGGCCTGCGGCGGGAACAGCTCGCGGGTGTCCTCCAGGGTGATGATGCGCTCGCGCGCATCGACGATCTTCAGACAGGCATTCAGCAGCGTCGTCTTGCCCGTCGAGGTGCCGCCGCTGATCAGCATCGACACCCGCTTGCGCACCGCCGTGCAAATGAACTCGTAGATCTGCCCGGTGCGCAGCAGGTCGATGAGCAGGCGGTCGGTCTCACTCAGGCCGCCGACGCAGACCGAGACCTTGTCGAGAGCGCCGCCATCGCGGAACTGTTCCAGCGTCAGCGCGCTGATCACCTGCTTGCGGATTGACAGTGCGCCGCCGTCGACGGC
>JBALUZ010000279.1:0-548 GCA_036963825.1 Brevundimonas sp. | reverse complement strand
GTAGGAGGTGACTAGAGCGTCAGGCCGGCAAAATTCTCACGCGGCCTTGATCTTCTCCAGCGCTTCGGGACGCGCATAGAGGCCGCGCTGGCCGGGGACCGGCTTGAGCGCCTCGGTCAGACCCACGACCGTCTCCGCGGCGCCGAGGATGAGGTAGCCGTGCGGCTGGAGCTGATTGGCCAGCCGGTCCAGGATCTTGGCCTTGGCCTCGATGTCGAAATAGATCAGCACGTTGCGGCAGAAGATCACGTCCTGCTTGCCGTACTTGCCGAAATCTTCGAGCAAATTACCGACCTCGAAGCGCACCATCTGACGCAGGCGCGGGCTGATGCGCCAGGTGTCACCGGTTTGCTCGAAATGCTTGACCAGCCGCTGGATGGCCAGGCCACGCTGGACCTCGAACTGGCTGTAGAGTCCGGCGCGGGCCTTTTCCAGAACCGAGTTGCACAAATCGGTCGCGACAATGTCGGCGTCCAGACCCGGCATCTCTTCCAGCAACATGGCGAGGGAGTAAGGCTCCTGGCCGCTCGAGCATGCCGCACACCAGA
>JBALUZ010000278.1:0-584 GCA_036963825.1 Brevundimonas sp. | reverse complement strand
AACCTTGTTCCACGCCTCCACGATTGGCGGCAGCGGCTTTCCGGACTCTTCCTCCAGCCGGCGAAGCACCTTCAGCACATCCTGTTTGCGCTGTTCATCATGGCCGCTGGAGCGGTCCCGCACATGCACCAGAAGATCGGCCTCAAGCGTCTCTTCCAAAGTGGCGCGGAAGCTGTCGACCAGGTGCGTTGGCAGATCGGAGATGAACCCCACCGTATCGACAAGGGCGCCCTCCCCGATCTGCGGCAGGTCGACCTTCCTGATCGTCGGATCCAGCGTCGCGAAAGGCATGTCGCGCGCGAAGACGTTGGCACCCGTCAGCCGGTTGAACAGGGTCGACTTGCCGGCATTGGTGTAGCCGACGAGCGCGACAACAGGAAAACCGGCCCGGCTACGTCCCGAGCGCTGCAGGCCGCGCGTGCGGCGCACTTCATCGAGATCAGCCTTCAGCGACGCCAGCTGGCGGTCCAGCATGCGACGGTCGGCTTCAAGCTGGGTTTCGCCCGGGCCGCTAAGGAAGCCGCCGCCGCCCCGCTGGCGTTCAAGGTGGGTCCATGTCCGCACGAGCCGCGACCGCTCATAGG
>JBALUZ010000277.1:290-597 GCA_036963825.1 Brevundimonas sp. | reverse complement strand
TGGTCGAACCGGAGCTCTCCGACCAGGGTTGGCGGTTCGGCGATCCGGCCGAGGCTGAGGGTGCTTCCTACATGCACGAGATCTACACCCGGGCCGATCCGACTATCTCGGGCCGGGCGACGGTACCGGTGCTTTGGGACAAGAAGCGCGGGACCATCGTGAACAACGAGTCCGCCGACATCCTGCGGATGCTGAACTCCGGCTTCGGAGAGCTAACAGACGAAAACATTGATCTCTATCCGGTGGACCTTCGCGAGAAAATCGACGCTCTGAACGACCGCATCTATCCAAGCTTGAACAACGGCGT
>JBALUZ010000277.1:0-280 GCA_036963825.1 Brevundimonas sp. | reverse complement strand
TCGCGATGCTCAATGAACTTGAGGAGCGCCTCGCTGACGGCCGCAAGTTCCTTTTGGGAGATCGCTTCACCGAGGCCGATCTGCGGCTCTTCGTGACGTTGGTGCGCTTCGATGTGGCCTATTTCGGTCTCTTCAAGTGCAACCTGCGCCGCATCGCGGACTATCCCGCCCTGAGCCGCTACCAAGCCCGTATCCTCGCCATCCCCGGGGTGCGCGATACGGTCAGCATTGACCACATCAAGCGCGGCTACTACTCGATCAAGGCGCTGAACCCCACCGG
>JBALUZ010000276.1:0-600 GCA_036963825.1 Brevundimonas sp. | reverse complement strand
CCGCCGATCGCACCACACGGGTTAGGACCATCCAGCTCCCCGACAGCGAAAAGGATGCCGATGCGTTCAAGTTCGTGCGCGAAGCCGTACAGGCGTTCCCCGAACTTTATTTTTCCCGCTATGTCGTCCTTGGCGAGGGCGACAGCGAGGAGGTGGTTCTACCGCGCGTGATCAGCGCCATGGGCACCAGGATCGATGATGCCTCCATCTCGGTCGTGCCGCTTGGCGGACGGCAGGTTTTCAGGTTAACCGAATTTGAAAAAGCACAGTTTGTTGCCATCAAAGTCCCGGACATAGGCCCCGTAAAAACGGTCCGGGATCCGTTGCCCCGGCGCGCCTTCGTCCGCCGCGCCAAGCGCAATCGCCTTGGCGTAGAACGCGTCCACTTCTTCTTTGCTGTCCGCCGTAAACGCCACCATGACCCCGTTGCCGGGGGTGGGGGCCTCTTTGTTATAAGGCTCGCAGACCGAAATCATGGGCGTGCCGCCGCCGGTGCCAATCATGGCAATCCGGCCGCTGTCGATCAACAACTTGGCACCTTTGCTTTCGAACAGGTCGCAATAGAACTGTTTTGCGCGTGCGATGTCGCTGGTGCCAACC
>JBALUZ010000275.1:0-611 GCA_036963825.1 Brevundimonas sp. | reverse complement strand
AGGACGGGCCGATCACCGAAGCGGACGGGGTGTCGGTCAAGCTGTCCGCGCTCTATCCCCAATACCACGCCTATAAGGAAGACGAGGTGATGGAGCACCTCTATCCGCGCGTTCTGGAGCAGGCGAAAGCCGCCCGCGATGCGGATATTGCGCTGTGCCTGGACGCCGAGGAAGCCGACCGCCTCGTCATCCAGATGAAGGTACTTGAGCGCCTGTCGCGCGAGCCCGACCTGGCCGACTGGCACGGGCTGGGCCTGGCGATCCAGGGATACCAGAAACGCTGCCGCGACCTGATCGAGCGGCTGATCAAGCTGGGCCGGGATACCGGACGCCGCTTCCCGGTGCGTCTGGTCAAGGGCGCCTACTGGGACACCGAGATCAAGCACGCCCAGCAAGCCGGTGTGCCGGACTTCCCGGTCTGGTCGACGAAATCGGCGACGGATCTGAACTTCATCTCCTGCGCCGAGCTCATGATGAGTGCGCCCGAAGCGATCTATCCCCAGTTTGCCACGCATAACGCGCACACGCTCGCCAGCGTGCGCGAGATCGCCAAGATGACGGGCAATGACGACTACGAATTCCAGCGTCTGCACGGCATGGGCGAGCCGCTC
>JBALUZ010000274.1:0-613 GCA_036963825.1 Brevundimonas sp. | reverse complement strand
GGCAGGTGGATCTTGCGGCCCAGGACCTCGAGGGTCTCGCCAAGCTCCTCATCGCCGTCGAGCATCTCGTTCCAGAGCCGATCGAAGGTCCGCTCATGGTCCGGGTCGATCGGCGAGAACCAGACGCCCGCCGCCCGCAGCCGGTCCAGGCGGTAGTCGTGCTCGCCCGCCACCGAGACCACCTCCGCGCGGGCCTTCAGCAGGTCGATGAAGGGCAGGAAGAGCTGACGGTTCAGGCCGTCCTTGTAGAGATCATCAGGATGGCGGTTGGAGGTTGCGACGACCGTGACGCGGTGTTCGAAGAGGTTCTCGAACAGGCGGCCGAGGATCATGGCGTCGGCGATCTGGCTGACCTGGAATTCGTCGAAGCAGAGGAGTTTCGCTTCCGAGGCGATGAGTTTCGCCACTGGCGCGATCGGGTCTGCGCCCGCGCCCTTGACGCGGTGGGCCGCGCGGCGGCGTTCGCTCTCGTCCATCTCGCGCCAGGCATTCATCTCGTCATGCACCCGGCCCATGAATTCATGGAAGTGGACGCGCTTCGACGGGACGGGGGACAGTTCGTGAAAGAGGTCCATCAGCATGGATTTGCCACGCCCGACACCGCCCCACATAT
>JBALUZ010000273.1:0-764 GCA_036963825.1 Brevundimonas sp. | reverse complement strand
CCGTCGATGCTGGTGGCCGAGGGCGTCTTCACCACCCTGTCGGCCGTGGGGCTGTTCGGCCTGCCCGGCTGGGCGCTGCTGTCCGCGAACAACCTGGCCGTATGGTCGCCGCCTGCAGGCGCGCGCCGGGTTCTGGTCGCCGCCGATCGCGGCGCGGCCGGCGAGCGGGCGGCGGCTAAGCTGGCCGCGCGGCTCCGGGCCGCCGGTCGATCGGTTCGGGTGATCTGGCCCGAGGCGCCGTTCGGAGACTGGAACGAGGCGGCTTCGGCCGCTGCGGGACAAAGGGAGGAGTGAGGGCGGGGGAGGGCGCCGGAGCGGCCAGGATCGGCCCGGTCGCCCGGCGGGAGACAGCCTCATGACCCACCATGCCCCCGTCATCACCCCCGCGCCGGCCGAAGCCGCGGCCCCGGCCGTGATCGTCGACCGCGAAGAGCGCACCATCCGTCTCGGCGACCTGGGCGTCGCCCGCGAGAACCTGCGCCACGGCCAGCCGCCGGACGACGACATTCCCATCCTGGCCGCCACCCTCCGGGCGGCGGGGCAGCTGCAGCCGCTGACGGTCAGACCGGGACGCGGCCGGAAGGAGGAGCCGTGGGTGGCCCTGGACGGACGCCGCCGCCGCCTTGCCCTGGGCCTGCTGCTGGAGGCCGGCGACATCGACGAGGACTATCCGGTCCGGGTCTATGTGGAGACCGAGCCCGCCCGCCAGGCCGCTGCGGTCCTGCGGACCAACACCGCGGTGCCCGTGCACGTGGCCGACGTCA
>JBALUZ010000272.1:0-838 GCA_036963825.1 Brevundimonas sp. | reverse complement strand
GATGGGCACGCAGGGTAAGGCGCAAAGCGATGTAATCTTCGACAACCTCTTCGCCCAGGTGCATTTCTGGCAAGCGCACACCGGGTTCATTCAGGCCTTCGCCATCTAAGGGGTTTGCAAATAACGGCAGCGGGGCCGGCGCAGAGATGGCGCGCACGGCCCATAGCGCATCGCGCCGCGTAATCCCCATTCCAACGAAGGCGTCCGCTTCGGCCAGACGTTCCAATGCGGCGGGGGCAATGCCGCCGCGCAGCCATAGGGCTTCGGGATCGGGATACCCATTGCCACGCGCAGCTACGATCCAAGCCGCATCACTTTCGCGAAAGCCCTTGATCTGACGAAACCCGAGCCGCAGCGCCAAGGCCCCGTCTGCGCGACGCTCTAGCGAGTTGTCCCATGCGCTATGGTTCACGCAGACGGGGCGCAGTTCAATCCCGTGCTCGCGGGCGTCGCGTACGATCTGGGCGGGGGCGTAAAACCCCATTGGCTGTGCATTCAAAAGCGCACATGCAAAGATTGCGGGATGGTGGCATTTCAACCATGACGACACGTAGGTGAGCATCGCAAAAGCCGCCGCATGGCTTTCGGGGAAGCCATAATCGGCAAAGCCCTCGATCTGGACAAAACATGCCTCGGCAATGTCCTGACTGTATCCGTTGCGCATCATCCCTTGAACGAAACGGTCGCGGTGGGTTTTGATTGTGCCCATGCGCCGGAAAGAGGCAAGCGACCGACGCAGATGATCTGCCTCTTCTGGCGTGTAGCCCGCGCCGACCACGGCGATCTGCATCGCTTGTTCCTGGAACAGCGGAACGCCCAGGGTCTTGCGCGTGACCTC
>JBALUZ010000271.1:0-934 GCA_036963825.1 Brevundimonas sp. | reverse complement strand
GGGTGCTTCCCACAATACCGGTTTCGCAATCGAAAACGACACCCATTTCACCAACTGTATCGGTATATACGTATTGGCCCGATGGGGTAGATGTGAAGACGGCGAACCTCCCCACGAAACCGGCTACAATTTCTTCTAATTTCTTATGCAGATCAGAGTCATATTTAAGATCAAGTTTCAAATCGCCTGCCAGAATCTCGCCCTCGGCGTTCAGAGCGACCCCTATAAGAATTGCACAAAGCGTATCTGCGGCGTAAATGCGCACGATATCTAGCGACGCTGAGTGATGTAGGTATCGCTCACCGATTTTAGCGCTAAGGTATTCAGCAATAGGGGGGGTATTATCGCGAGACAACTGAAACTGACCAGAATACAGATCGGCTGGTTCTAAATTAAGTTTTTCCGCCTCTTCGATCGCCAAACAGATACCTGAACCGTGAGGGCGCGATGTCGTATCAGTCATATTCAATCCTTTTGCCGAAGCACAATCACAAATAGCCCGCTTACCTGAAACTGCTTCATATTGTGGTCGATCCCTCGAGCTTCCCCTAATTACCGCCTGTCCCAATAAGAGGGGGTTTAGCCGGTCGATGAGACACCACGTATACCCTATATCTCATCACCAGAATACTCATGCCTTTGTGTGGCCGGTTGTAAAGGGCATTTAACGACGCTGTCCAATTGTTACTGTGGCTATAAACTATGGCAAGTGAGGCGCCTTCGAGCTTACCTTAACCTAACGTCTACAGGCGGTTGCCCCTCTTTTGTCAATGGGTGCGATCCCGATGCCGCAGGTCCCCAGCAAGGGCGCGTCAGTGGAAGTCGCGACTTGGAAACAGCTGTTTGGCTTGCGTGCGCGGGTGCTGAGCGCGAGGGGGATAGCGGGCGGGTCGGGGCGCATCGTCTGCTTGGGGTTGCGTGATCCCGACTGCGC
>JBALUZ010000270.1:0-1212 GCA_036963825.1 Brevundimonas sp. | reverse complement strand
TCGGAGCCCACCGGCGTCCACAGCCAGCACTGATCCGGCGCGGCGGCGCCCCCCCACGCCCCCTGAAGAGGAGAGGATTGCACATGAAATTCCGGCCCAAACCCCTTGATCAGCAGACCCTCGTCATCACCGGAGCCTCATCGGGCATCGGTCTGGCCGCCGCCCGTGAAGCGGTCGCCCGCGGGGCCGCGGTCCTGCTGGTCGCGCGCAACGAGGAGGCCCTGAAGACCATCTGCGCCGAACTGCGCGAACAGGGCGGCCGCGTCGCCTACGCCGTCGCCGACGTCGGCGTGGAGGGGGACATGGACAAGGTGGTTCAGACCGCCCTGCGCGAGTTCGGCGGGTTCGACACCTGGGTGAACGACGCGGGTGTGGGAATCTACGGCGACCTCATGGACATTCCGATCGAGGAGCACGAGCGGATGTTCCAGACCAACTACTGGGGCGTGGTGTTCGGCTCCAGGGCCGCGGTGCAGCACTTCCGAACCACCGGCGGCGGAACCCTGATCAACGTCGGCTCCATCAACTCCGACTTCGCCATCCCGCTGCTGGGCGCCTATGCGGCCAGCAAGCACGCGGTCAAAGGCTTCACCGACGCCCTGCGCATGGAGCTGAAGCATGAAAATGCGCCGGTCTCCGTGACCCTGATCAAGCCGTCGGGCATCGGCACGCCCTTCCCCGTGCACGCCCGCAACCATCTGGACAGCGATCCGCAGGTGGCGCCGCCCGTCTACGCCCCCGAGGTGGTGGCGGGTGCCATCCTGCATGCCGCGACGCACCGGGTGCGCAACATCACTGTGGGCGGTGCGGGGCGCATGATGGTCGGAACCGCTGTCGGCCTCCCGCGGCTGGCGGACCGCTTCTTCGCCTGGTCCATGCCCAGGGTGCAGAAGACCGACAAGCCGCGCACGGAGGCAAGCAGCCTGTTCGCCCATTCCGACGACGGGGACATGTACCGCGCCGACAAGGGACCGGGGCGCAGGTTCAGCGTCTACACCTCGGCCCAGAAGCATCCGAAAGCCGTCGCCGGCGCGGCGATCGGTCTGGCGGCCCTCGGGGCCGGCGCCGCGCTGCTCGCCGCCCGGCGCCTCAGCAGGCACACGGCCGACCGCAGGGCGGCCTGACCCTTCGCCAGACCGCCCTCACGCGGCATTCCTGTCATTCAAGCGGAAAGTGCTCATGCCCCAGCCCCAGTCCCGAGACATTGAAGCC
>JBALUZ010000269.1:0-1427 GCA_036963825.1 Brevundimonas sp. | reverse complement strand
CTGGAAACGAGTGCAAGCCTCGACGCTGCACCTTGGGCTCAACCGGGCTCTGGGCCCCACCAGCTCCCCTAAGCCCTAAGCCCTAAAACCTCCCCCTCACCCCGCCCCGATATAACTCTTCAGGCTCTCCGCCTCCCGCGTGGCCTCGTCGATCTGGCACTTCACCACGTCGCCGATGGAGATGACCCCGCACAGGCGCCCGTCCTTCATCACGGGCAGGTGGCGGATCCGCCGGTCGGTCATGCGCCCCATCAGCACATCCACCCCCTCCCCCGGCTCGGCGAAGATCACCTTTGCGGTCATATGGGCGCTGACGGGCTGGTCCAGCGCCGCCGCCCCCTGCCGGGCCAGGGCCCGGACGATGTCGCGCTCCGACAGCACCCCGGCCACCCGGTCGCCCTCGCACACGATCAGGGCCCCCACCTGCCGCGCCACCAGCTGGGCGGCGGCCTCGGCCACCGTGGCGTCCGGCGTCAGGGTGAACACCACGTCGCCCTTGGTTTTCAGGATCTCAGCGACAAGCATCTTCGGCCCTCTCTTCCATAGAGAGCGGCCGGTCCGGGGCCGTCAGGCCCCCCAGGGGCCGCTACGGCGTTCAGGTTCGCTCATATGGTCCGGGGAATCAAACGTGGCCGGACGAATCGGCGCCGGCCGGCCGAACAGCCGCGCCCACGGGCCGATCAGGGCCAGCCCGGCGATCAGCCCCAGCACATGGGCCTCCCAGGCGATTCGCGCCCCTTCCATGCCGGGCGCCACGCCGATTCCGCCGATCACCCCGATCAGCACATTGACCCCGACCCACGCCGCGGCGGACGTCAGCACGCGCCGGTCGGTCAGCGGCAGGATTCGGCCATGGCCGCCCAGCATCCGCGTCGACGCCCCGATCAGGCCGAAGACCGCGCCGGACGCCCCCACCAGCGGCAGGGTCCCGTCCAGGTGCATCAGGGCGTAACCGCCGCCGGCGATCACACCGCACGCTATATATAGAGAGAGGAAGCCGATCAGGCCCTTCGCCCCGCCCATCAGCCGCGCCACGGGGGCGGCGAAGGCCAGCGCCCCCACCGCGTTCATGATCGCGTGGGTCCAGCCGCCGTGCACCAGCAGGTGGGTGACCAGACCCAGCCCCTCCCCCTGCGCCAGCCGCGCCGGGATCAGGCCGAAGCGATAGCTGGCCTCCATGGCGCCCGCGCCGCTCTGCAGGGCGTAGAGGGCGAGGATCGAGCCGGCCAGCAGCAGGGCCGGGACCGGCGCGTTGAACATGGGCTCGCCGGCCGGCGACGGCGATTCGGTCGGGCGAGGCGCGGCGGGACGTTCGGAATCCATCTTCGTCAAATGCGCGCGCGCCGCGGCCGCATCAAGCGGTTCTTAAGAACCCTGCCCCACTTTGGCACGCGGGTTTGTTTCCAGCCCGTTCACTCTGTTCGTCC
>JBALUZ010000268.1:0-1491 GCA_036963825.1 Brevundimonas sp. | reverse complement strand
CAGTCGGGGCGGAAGGCGGGCACCAGCGGATGGTCGGCGTCGCTCATGGTGTTCAACATGTCCACGAACGGCACCTGGGCGATCACGCCGCCCCAAAGCTCCGGACGCATATTGGCCACCGCGCCCATCAGCAGGCCGCCGGCCGACAGACCATAGGCGACCACGCGCTTGGGCTGGGTGTAACCCTGATCGATCAGGTGTTCGGCGCAGGCGATGAAGTCGGTGAAGGTGTTGGCCTTCTTGAACCGGCGACCGTCCAGGAACCACTGGCGGCCCTTTTCCGAGCCGCCGCGCACATGGGCGATGGCGTAGATGAAGCCCTGTTCCACCAGCGCCACGGCGGGGATGGAGAACTCCGCCTCGCTGGAGACGCCGTAGGCGCCGTAGGCGTAGAGCAGCAGCGGGGCCGAGCCGTCCAGGGCCGCCCCTTTCCGCATCAGGATGGTGACCGGGATCTGCGCGCCGTCGGGGGCGGGGGCGAACAGGCTACGGACCTCATAGGCCTCAGCCGAATACCCGGCGCCCACCTGCCGGGCCTTGACCAGGGACTGCCGGCCGCTCGCCAGGTCGCAGTCGATCCAGCGGGGTGGCGTCCGTGGCGACTGCCAGCTGAGGCGCAGGCTCGCCGTATCATAGGCCTGATGCGGCTCCAGGGTGACCAGATAAGCCGCCTCGTCGAAGGCCACCCGCACCTCTTCGCCGCCGCTCGTCGGGATCGCGATCACCTCCAGGCGGCCATTGCGGCGCTGGCGGCGCACCAGATGGTCGCGCAGCGGCCGGATCTCCAGGATGTGCCGTCCCGGTTCGTGGGCGATCCATTCCTGCCAGTGGGCGCGGCCGGGCCTGTCCAGCGGCGCCGTCATCAGCTTGCCGTCCAGGGCGCCGTCGCCGTCGGTGAGGATCACCAGCTGACCGTTCCATTCCTGAACCTGGTAGTGGAGCCCCGGCTGGCGGGGCTCCACCAGCATCGGTTCGGCCGTGGGGTCGGCCGCCGGGATCAGCCGGGCCTCGTCCACGTCCGGACCCAGGATCTGGATGGTGACGAAGGCGCCCGAGGCCATCCTCGAGAGGCCCATGAACAGGGCCGGGTCGGCCTCCTCATAGACCAGGGTGTCGGTGTCGCCGCGGGCCGGGCGGCGGAACACCTTGGCCGGCCGCCCCAGGGGGTCGCGCCAGATCCAGAACACCCACTGCGAACACGGCGAGACCGTCAGGCCTTCCCAGCCATAGCCTTCGGCCTGCGCGGTTGTGCGAACCTGGCCGGTGGCCAGGTCGCGGACGCAGATCCGGTAACGGTCGCCGCCCTCCACGTCCTCGGCCCAGACAAACAGGCTGTGGTCGGGGCTGTGGGCCGCCGCGATGGTGCGGAAATAGGCGTGCCCCCGGGCGCGGTCCTGCTCATCCAGCAGGATCTGCTCCTCGCCGCCGGCGACCGGCCGCCGCGCATGGACGGGGTGATCCTCGCCAGGGCGCACATAGGCGTAATAGGCC
>JBALUZ010000267.1:0-1498 GCA_036963825.1 Brevundimonas sp. | reverse complement strand
GTCGCCGCCCCGCGACAGCCAGGCGTCCAGAACCGCCAGGATCGCGACCAGGGCGGCCAGCCAGAGAACCATGGGCCAGAGAAAGCTCATGCGGCCGCCTTGCGGCGAGGGCCGCCGCCCAGGCGCGCCCCCAGACCGCTCCAGATGGGGGCCGCCAGCAACAGGGCGATCAGCGCTGCGCCGAGCGGCCAGGGGAAGAGTTCGGTGGTGACGACCCGGGTGCGGGTGCTGAAGGCGGTCTTCTGGGCCGCGTCGATGGCGGCGAACGCCGCGGTGAGGGCCTCCACGTCGCCAGCCTGGACGAACCGACCGTCTGTCTCCTGCGCCATCCGCTGCAGGGCCTCGATGTCGAGGGCCGAGGGGAACTGGCGGGTGCCGACGCGCTGGCCCTGATCGTCGAAGATGGGGAAGGGCACCATGCCGTTGCGCCCGGCCCCGATGGCATAGACCGGCGTCCCGCGATGGCGGGCGATGGCCGTGGCCTGGGGCGGGGTCAGGCTGCCGCTGGTGTTGGCGCCGTCGGTGAGCAGGATGACGAACTTGCCCACCGCCGCCTCGTCGCCGTCGCGCTCATTCTCCAGCCCGGCCAGCGCAATGGCCAGGCCGTCGCCGATGGCCGTGCCGTCATCCAGCAGACCGATCTGGATGGAGGCCAGCTGGTCCTCCAGCCAGGCATGGTCGGTGGTCAGGGGCGCCAGCGTATAGGCCCGGGCGGCGAACACCACCACGCCGATCCGGTCGTTGGGCCGCTCGGTGACGAAGGCCTGGATCGCCGGGCGGACGGCCTCCAGCCGGTTGATCGGGCCGTCGGGACCCACATAGTCCTCGGCCAGCATGGAGGTGGAGAGGTCGATGGCCAGCATCAGGTCATAGCCGCGCGAGACCACCTCCTGCCGCTGGTCAGTGCGCTGGGGCCGTGCTAGGGCGAGCGCCAGCAGGGCCAGGCCCAGGCAGAGGATGGCCATCCGCCAGGGCGCGGCGGGCGGGCGGCTGCGCGGGTTCCAGGCTGCGGCATAGGGCACAAGCCACACCGGCGCGCGGCCGCGCCACAGCCGCCAGGCGATCAGCGCCGGAATCAGGGCGAGCAGCAGGAGGAAGGCGGGGGCGGCGAGCTGGAACTGGCTCATGAGGCGTCGCGCAGGGCGCCTGCGCTGCGGGCGCGCAGGAAGCCCACCAGGGCGGCCAGGGGATCTTCGTCGGCCCGCACCACCAGCCCGTCGCCGGGATTGGGCCACCAGGCCGCCCAGCGGGCCTCGCGCTCGGCCCGCCAGGCGGCATGGGCGGCCCGGCCGGCGGCCATGGCGTTCATCCAGACCAGCTGTCCGGCGGCGGGATCATAGGCTGTGACCCCCTGGGCGGCGGGGCCGTCCCGTTCCCAGGCGTCCTCCACCCGCACGCCGATCACCGGATGACGGCGGCGGAAGGCGGCCCATTCCGGCGGCGGAGCGCTGGCCGGAACCTCGCCGAACCAGACCACCAGGGCGCCCTGGGGCGCCTG
>JBALUZ010000266.1:0-1513 GCA_036963825.1 Brevundimonas sp. | reverse complement strand
GCGCCGGCGAAGGTGAAGTCGCCCAGCAGGATGCGGCGGCCATTCTCGGCCCGGCCGGGCCTGGGATCAGCCGGCGCGGCGGTCAGGCCTTCGGGCCTGGGCCTCGCCAGCAGCCAGCGATGGGGGGGCGAGCCGCCCCATTCGCGGCGGAGCTGCCGGCGCAGTCCGACGGCCAGGGCGAGGGCGGCGACCTGGCCCGGCAGGCGCCTGGACGCCGGCGCCGGTGGGGGCTGTCCGGCCACGGGCGCCCCGCTCACCCGCCCCGGAGGGCGGTGATGTTGTCGGCGTAGACGCCAGGGCCGCCCTTGAAGACCGCCGTGCCGGCCACCAGCGCGGTGGCGCCGGCGTCGCGACAGAGGCGGGCGGTGTCGCGGGTCACGCCGCCGTCCACCTCAAGGATGATGTCGCGGCCGGTGGTCTCGATCATCTTGGCCAGCCGCTCGATCTTCTTGAGCTGCGAGGTCATGAAGCTCTGGCCGCCGAAGCCGGGGTTCACCGACATGACCAGCATCAGGTCCACCTGATCGAGGACCGATTCCACGGCTTCGGGCGGGGTCGAGGGGTTGAAGACGACGCCAGCCTTGGCGCCCAGCTCCCGAATGCGCTGCAGGGTGCGCGACAGGTGCGGACCAGCCTCCGGGTGGACGCTGATGATATCGGCGCCGGCCTTGCGGAAGGCCTCCAGGAACGGATCGGCCGGCGCGATCATCAGATGCACGTCGAAGGGAATGTCGGTGTGCGGCCGCAGCGCCGCGATCACGTCCGGGCCGATGGTCAGGTTGGGCACGAAGTGGCCGTCCATGACGTCCAGGTGCAGCCAGTCGGCGCCGGCGGCGGCCACGGCGCGGGCCTCCTCGCCCAGGCGGGCGAAGTCGGCGGCCAGCAGGGACGGGGCGATGATGGTCTTTCGGCTCATCGTCTGGACTTAACCCAAGCCGCCCGCGGGCCACAAGGACCCGAGGGTCGGCCGGCCTCGAAGGCTCAGCCCTGGCGCAGGAAGCGGGCGATGTAGAAGCCGTCGGTCCCACCTGGGCTATGGAAGGGCAGGATGCGCAGGGTCCCGTCGGGCCGCAGGCTGTCGGCCGGCGCGCCGCCTTCACCGGGCGCGATGGGCTCCAGGACGAATTCGGGGTGACGGGCCAGGAAGCCGGCGGTCTGGCCCTCGCCCTCCTCGGGCTCCAGGCTGCAGACGCAATAGATCAGCCGGCCGTGGGCGGCGACCCGCGGGGCGGTTGCGTCCAGCAGCCGGGCCTGGGTTTCGGCCAGGCTGGCGATGTCGGCGGGCCGGGCGGCCCAAAGGACGTCGGGATGGCGGCGGAAGGTGCCGGTGGCCGAGCAGGGCGCGTCCAGCAGGACGGCGTCGAACAGGTCGGGCGCCTTCCATTCGGTGGCGTTGGCGGTGACGGTGGCGGCCTTCAGCCCCATCCGCTCCAGATTGGCCGCCAGGCGCTTCAGCCGTCCGGCCGAGCGATCCAGCGCGGTGACGCTGGCGCCGGTGGCCGCCAGCTGCAGG
>JBALUZ010000265.1:0-1518 GCA_036963825.1 Brevundimonas sp. | reverse complement strand
TGCGTGATCATCGAGGAGACTCCGCAGAAAATGGGGTTCGGCGCGGCGACGGTCGAGATCGCCCGGCACTTCCGAATGACCCCCCAGCTGCGCGACGGCGAGCCGGTGGACGGCGCCCGCATACGCGTGCCGATCCAGTGGCGGCTGGGCTGAGTTCGCGCCGTAACGCGGCGTGACTTTGCCGCCGCGCGGCGCTAGACAGCGGCAAAACAACACATTCAGGGGTATTCGGATGGATCTCGCGGCTCTGAACGCGGTGGCGACGGCTATGGTGCAGCCCGGCAAGGGCATTCTGGCGGCGGACGAGTCCACCGGCACCATCAAGAAGCGTTTCGACGCCATCGGGGTGGAGAACACCGAGGAGAACCGCCGCGACTACCGCGAGCTGATGTTCCGCGCCGACGCCATGAAGGACTACATCTCGGGCGTCATCCTGTTCGAGGAGACCCTGTTCCAGGACGCCGCCGACGGCACGCCGCTGGTGGAGCTGATCAACGCCTCGGGCGCCCTTCCCGGCATCAAGGTGGACAAGGGCGCCACCAAGATGGCCGGCTTCCCCGGCGAGACCGTCACCAAGGGTCTGGACGGCCTGTCCAAGCGACTGCGGTCCTATCGCGAGCGCGGCGCCCGCTTCGCCAAGTGGCGCGGCGTCATCGAGATCGCCGACGGCGTCCCCACCTGGACCTGCATCAAGTCCAACGCCCACGCCCTGGCCCGCTACGCCCGCATCTGCCAGCAGGAGCAGATCGTGCCGATCGTCGAGCCCGAGGTGCTGATGGACGGCCCCCACGACGTCAACCGCTGCGACGAGGTCACGCGCCAGGTGCTGCAGACCGTGTTCAACGAGCTGTTCGAACAGCGGGTGGCGCTGGAAGGCATCGTGCTGAAGCCCAACATGGTCATTTCCGGCAAGGGCAGCGTGCGTCAGGCCAGCGTCGAGGAGGTGGCCGAGCGCACCATCGCCGCGCTCAAGGCCACCGTGCCGTCGGCGGTGCCGGGCATCGCCTATCTGTCCGGCGGCCAGACCGATGAACAGGCCACGGCCCATCTGGACGCCATGAACCGCATCGGCGGCTTCCCGTGGAAGATGACCTTCTCCTACGGGCGCGCCCTTCAGGCGGCGCCGCAGCGCGCCTGGGGCGGGGACAACGCCAACGCCGCCCGGGCCCAGGCCGCCTTCGCCCACCGCGCCCGCCTCAACAGCCTGGCCAGCCTCGGCGAGTACGACGCGTCCATGGAGACCGAGGCGGCCTGAGGCCGCCTCACCAGTTTCCGTACACGGGGATGAAGCGGCTGCGCAGGCGGCTGACCTCGCGGTCTGCGTCGGTCACGTCATAGGCGAGCGCATTGGCCTGGTCGTTGGCCGTGTCGCGGTCGCGGCGCAGGCGGCGGATGCGCTCGCGGATGGTGCGGCGGTCCTCGTCGCTCAGGTCTTCCTCGTTGGCGAGGCGGTATTCCTCGGCGCGGATGTCTTCCTCGTACTCGCGCGCGCGGGCGATGAACTCGTCGGCCCGGGGG
>JBALUZ010000264.1:0-1535 GCA_036963825.1 Brevundimonas sp. | reverse complement strand
CCGAGGTCCGCACCGCCACGCGCACGGTCCGGGCCGAGCAGGAGGCGGCAGAGGCCGCCGGCCGCGCACCGCGCACCTGCATGCCGGAGCGCGTGAGCCTCGACGCCGACGGCCTGCTGGCCCGCTTCAACGCCATTCCCCCGGCTCGCCGCACGATCACCGTCACCCAGGCCATGCGCGAGTGGATGGCCGAGGAACACCCCTGCCCGGCCTGAGCCTGTCCGGCGCGAAAGACAAAATCGGCGCCGTCCACAGGCGGGCCGGACTCATCCCCGGTCTTCTGGACGTCCGCTCCTGACGCAGGCGCGTGCGACCGCTAGACCCGTCAGTCCATGAACGCGCTCAGCCCCATCTCCACCGACGCCCGGCCCGTGGCCGCCCTGCCCCACAACCTGGAGGCCGAACAGGCGCTGCTGGGCTCGCTGATGTTCGACAATGCGGTGTTCGAGCGTCTGTCGGACCGGCTGCGCGGCACGCACTTCTACGAACCGTTCCACCAGCGCCTGTTCGACGCCATCGAGGATCACGTGCGCCAGGGCCTGCTGGCCGAGCCCACCATCCTGATGGAGCGATTCAAGGCCGACCCGGCGTTCCAGGAATTCGGCGGCCTGCGCTACCTGGCCGATCTGGTGGACCGGGCCCCGCCGGGCGCCAACGCGCCCGACTATGCGCGGCTGGTCTATGACCTGGCCCTGCGTCGCGACCTGATCCGCATCGGCGGCGACATCATCAAGGAAGCGCCGGATCCCGAGACCCCGGCCATGGACCAGATCGAGGCCGCCGAGCAGTCGCTGTACTCCCTGGCCGAGACCGGCAAGCCCTCGTCGGGCTTCGTCAGCTTCGGCCACGCCCTGGCCGGGGCGGTGGAGATGGCGGGCGAGGCCTATCAGCGGGACGGCAAGCTGGCCGGCCTGGCCACCTATCTGGACGACCTGGACCAGAAGCTGGGCGGGCTGCACCCGTCCGATCTGCTGATCCTCGCCGGCCGCCCCTCCATGGGCAAGACGGCCCTGGCCACCAACATCGCCTTCAACGTGGCCCGCAACTATCGCTGGGAGCCGACGCCCGAGGGCCGCAAGACCGTGGAGGGCGGGGTCGTCGCCTTCTACTCGCTGGAAATGAGCGCCGAGCAGCTGGCCATGCGGATTCTGGCCGACGCCTCCGGCGTGTCCTCCGACCGGCTGAGAAAGGGCGAGATCGACGCCTCGGACTTCGGCCGCATCCGCGACGCCGCCGCCGAGATCGGCGAGGCGCCCCTGTACATCGACGCCACCGGCGGCTTGTCCCTGTCCAAGCTGGCGGCCCGCGCGCGGCGCCTGAAGCGCATGGAGCACGGCCTGGACCTGATCATCGTCGACTACCTGCAGCTGATCACCGTCGGCGAAGGCAATGGGCAGAAGAACCGGGTGCAGGAGGTGTCCGAAATCACCGGCGGCCTGAAGGCCCTGGCCAAGGAGCTGTCGGTGCCGATCATCGCCCTGTCGCAGCTGTCCCGCCAGGTGGAGCAGCGCGAGGACAAGCGGCCGCAGCTCTCG
>JBALUZ010000263.1:0-1560 GCA_036963825.1 Brevundimonas sp. | reverse complement strand
CCATCAAGGCCAATTTCCCGACCCGCATCAGCTTCCAGGTCACCTCCAAGATCGACAGCCGCACCATCCTGGGCGAACAGGGCGGCGAGCAGCTGCTGGGCCAGGGCGACATGCTCTACATGGCCGGCGGCGGCCGCATCACCCGCCTGCATGGTCCGTTCGTGACGGACGAGGAAGTGGAACAGGTGGCCCAGCACCTGCGCGAGCAGGCCGAGCCGGAGTATCTGGACCTGATCACCGAGGGCGGCGACGAGGACGAGGGCTCGGGCGACTTCGACAGCGGGGGCGGCTCCGGCGACGATCTCTACGACCGGGCCGTGGCCGTGGTCACCCGCGACCGCAAGGCGTCGACCAGCTACGTCCAGCGCCGCCTGCAGATCGGCTACAACCGGGCCGCCACCCTGATCGAGCGCATGGAGCAGGAAGGCGTGGTCAGCCCCGCCAACCACGCCGGCAAGCGCGACGTCCTGGCCGGCCCGCCGCCTGTGTGATTGGCGCGCTGACGCTCGGCTTGCGGGACTGGTGAGAGGAGATCGGGGTCTATGTCATCCCTGTCGGGATGCTATTGAGGCTCCATGATCGACATCCACGGACACTGCCCCGACCGCTTCGGCCGCGTGAAGGACGCCTTCGCCGCCAATTTCACCGACGCCCCCGAGGGGCTGGACGAACTGGCCGCGCGCGTCTCCGTCTGCATCGGCGGCGAGACGGTCATCGATCTGTGGGCCGGCCACGCCGACGCGGCGAAGACCACGCCCTTCACAGAGCGGTCGCTGGTCCCGGTCTTCTCCACCGGCAAGGTGGTCATGAGCCTGATGATCGCCACCCTGGTGGAGCGGGGCCTGACGACCTACGACACGCCGGTGGCCGCGATCTGGCCGGCCTTCGGCCAGGCGGGCAAGGACCGGATCACCCTGGGCCAGCTGATGAGTCACCAGGCGGGCCTGGCGGGCTTTGATGAAACCGTCGACCCGTCCGTCTGGTTCGACCCCGCGGCGGTGCTGGAGCGGCTGGCCGCCCAGGCCCCCCTGTGGCCCCCCGGAACCGCGTCCGGCTATCACCCCATCACCATCGGCTATCTGGCGGGCGAGGTGTTCCGTCGGCTGGACGGGCGCAGCATGGGCACGGCCCTGCGCGAGGATTTCGCCGGCCCCTTCGATCTGGATCTGTGGATCGGCCTGCCGGAGGATCAGCACGAGCGCGTGGCCCAGCTGAGGAAGCCCTCGGCCGCCCCCGACCTGGGGACCATCGACGCCGTCAAGAAGGCCGCCTTCCTGGACCGGGGCTCGGCCCCCGGCGGACGCGGCTCGGCCGAGTGGCGCAGGATGGAGATCCCGTCGGCCAACATGCACGGCCGCGCCGACGCCCTGGCCCGCATCATGGGGGTGCTGGCCAACGGCGGAACGCTGGACGGCAAGACCATCCTGTCGCCCGAGACCCTGGCCGAGGCGACCCGCGAGCGCATCCACGGCCCCGATCGCGTCCTGCCCTTCACCATCCGCTGGGCGGCGGGCTGGATGCGCAACGAGGGCCTGGACATCTTCGGGCCCGATCCGGACG
>JBALUZ010000262.1:0-1651 GCA_036963825.1 Brevundimonas sp. | reverse complement strand
CCCGACCACGCCGATCTTGGCGTCGTTGTAGAAGCTGAGCCAGATGTTCTCGAAGATCTTCTTGCCGCCAGGAAAGGTCTTGGTCAGGCCCTGCATCTGGAAGATGTATTGCTGCGCCATGAGGTGCGGTGCGCCCTTGCTTGCGTTCGTGTGGGGAGGTTGGCGCGGGATGTAGCGATTGCCGCGCCTTGAGGCAAATGGCTACCTCGAAGACGCGGCGGTTTGAGGGCGGCGGGATCAGGCGTTGGCGCCGCCGTCGACGAGGATTCCCGTGCCGGTGACGTATCCCGCTTCAGGTCCCGCCAGCCAGGCGACGGCCCCTGCGATCTCCTCGGTGCGGCCATAGCGGGCCAGCGCCAGTCCGCCCAGGACGCTGGCCGCCAGCGGGCCGTCGGCGGGGTTCATGTCGGTGTCGACCGGGCCGGGGCGCACGAGATTGACCGTGATCTGACGGGGCCCCAGTTCGCGGGCGAGGCCGCGGGTGAAGGACTCCAGCGCCGACTTGGTGGCCGCGTAGACGGTGATGCCGCCGAAGGGGACCTTCTGGCCCACATTGCTGCCGATGGTGATGATCCGGCCGCCGTCGGGGATGTGCTTCAGGGCCGCCTGGGTGGTCAGCATCACGCCGCGCACATTGACGTTCAGCTGGGCCTCGATCTCTTCCAGAGGCTGGTCGGCGAAGGCGCCCATGCGGGCGATGCCGGCGTTGTTGACCAGGATGTCGAGGCCGCCCAGAGCCGCCACGGCGCCCTCGACCGCCTCCCGGGCCCCGGCGACGGCGCCCGCATCGGCCTGGATGGCCGCAGCCTTGCGCCCGTCCTTCCGGATTTCACCGGCCAGGGCCTCGGCGACCTCGGCGGACTTCTCATAGGTGATGGCGACGTCGGCGCCGTCGGCGGCCAGGCGGCGGACGATGGCGGCCCCGATGCCCCGGCTGCCGCCGGTGACGAGGGCGCGCTTGCCGGAGAGGGGGAGAGAGGAGGAAGTCATGTGCAGCCTTTCTGTAATGAATAGCACAGAAGGCCAGATGGAAAGCTTGCTCCCAACCGTCAAGGGATTATGTATCGATCAGTCAAATAAGGAGTCCGGAAAGTGCCGACGCGCGGCCGCCCCCGCAGTTTCGATCGTGACGAGGCCCTGGCCAGCGCCATGCGGGTGTTCTGGGCCAAGGGTTACGCCGACGCCTCCATGGCCGATCTGACCGGGGCCATGGGGATCAACTCGCCCAGTCTTTACGCGGCGTTCGGAAGCAAGGAGCAGCTGTTCCGGGAGGCCGTACGCCTTTACGAGCGGTCCAACGGCGGGGTGCTGTGCGACGCCATGGCCTCAGCGACGGCGCGGGAGGCGATCGAGGCGATGCTGCTGGCGACGGCCGGAGCGGCGGATATTCAGGACCGGCCGTCGGGTTGTCTCGTCGTGCTTTCGGCCGCCCATCCCGACGCCCTGCCCCCGGCGGCCTGCGCGGACCTGAAGGATATCCGTGAGGGCACGCTGGCGGCCTTCGAGGAGCGCCTCCGCCAGGGCCGCGAGGCGGGCGAGATCGCACCGGACGCGGACCTGGCCGCCATGGCCGCCTTCTACGCCACGGTGCAGCAGGGCATGGCCTTCCGCGCCCGCAACGGCGCCACGGCGGACGAACTGCGCGGCACGG
>JBALUZ010000261.1:0-1705 GCA_036963825.1 Brevundimonas sp. | reverse complement strand
GGGGCTGGGCGGTCCGGAAGGGATCGACCCCGTCCGGCGCGGCGGCGAACTCCGCCATCACCGAGGGCACGTCGCCGCCGATGACATGGCTGACGCCAACGGCGCCCCAGGGCCGCACCGCCACGCCCGGTCCGGCCGCGAAGGTCCCGCCGAACTCCAGCGACGGACGCAGACGGATCACCTCCTGGGTCTGGTCCTCGAAGCGGAGATTGAGCGGACCCGCGCCCCGCTCCTCGTGGCCGTGCTGGTCGAAGCGGGTGACCGACGCCTCCATCACCGGGCGCACGTGGAGCGCGCTGTCCCCGAGGGTGCGCGACACCCGGGCGGTCGCCTGGGTGAAGTCAAACCGCTGGGTGCTGACGGCGGTGGCGGCGCCGGAGGGCGTGACCACGCCCCTTTCCACATCGAAATTGCCCGAGCCGAAGGACAGGCCCAGGGACAGGTCCACGGCCAGCGCCGCCTTCAGGGTCAGGCCCGCCTGGCGCCGGTCGCCGTTCGCCCGGGCGCGGTCGATCAGGTTCGCCTCCACGTCCTCATAGGACAGGGCTGCGCCGAGGGTCAGCGGCGATCCGGCCAGGGCGCGTTCATACCCCAGCTGAAGGCCGCGCGTCCGCTCATCGAAGGCGAAGGTGTCGAAGGTCTCGTCGAAGGCCAGCTCCCGGCCTTCGGCGCGCACCCACATGCACTCGCCCTGGCCGGCCACCACCGTGGCCGACGCTTGCGGGCAGCTCATCATGGCGTCCGTGAAACGGCCCGCCGCGAAGGTTGCGCCCACCAGATTGTCCAGCTGGATCTCGGGCATGAAGCTGTCGTAGACGCTGGCCAGGGTGTCGACCTGGGGGATCCAGAACAGCATTTCGGCGACAGGGGCGAACCCGGGGCTGCTCCCGGCCAGCTGGATGCGGTTGATGTAGTCCCCGACCGCTTCGCGGTTGTGGTTCCAGTCGGCGGCGGCGGGGGAGAAATCGACCACATAGCGGAGGTTCAGGGCGTCAGCCTCGGCCTCCAGCGCGAAACTGGCCACCGCCGACTGCGGCGCATCCAGGATGGCGCCGTTGTCCGTCAGGCCGGCGTCCGCCGAGATGATCGTCACCACGTGCTCGCCCGGAAGGATCGAGGCGACATTGGCCACGCGCAGCTCGAACTGCCCGGCCACGTCCGCTGCGCCGTTCAGGGTCAGGCGATCCGCTTCCTGGTCCACGTCGGTGAGGGCGAAGTCCAGGTCCAGGTCGAACACCGCGTCAGCGGACTGCAGCAGGCCCCCGTCGATTTCCGTGGTCTGCACCACGCCCGCGTCGCCGGGGGCGATCAGGCCGTGGTTGGTCAGCAGGCCGCCGCCGAGATCCACATAGTCGAGCGTGACGAAGACCGCGTCCGCGCTGTTGAGGAAGGCGTTCGTCTCGGCTGTGGCGGCGGCGGCGGCGGCGAACGGGGTGACTCCGCCCGTCGCGCCGTCCAGGTCGACATTGCCGACGACCACGCCGTTGTTGACGATCGAGTCGCTGCCCTCCGTGCCCTCGATGGCGAGGCCGGACACCGCCGAGGCGGATCCGTTGATGGTCACCGTGTTGTTCGCGCCGCCCTCGATGAGGATGCCCTTGCCCAGGAACCCGCCGCCGCGGAAGTGGCCGTTCAGGACCGCGGTGATGTCGCCCTGGCCGTCCGTGCCGTCGCTCTGGAAGATGGCGGCGACGCCGTTCAGACC
>JBALUZ010000260.1:0-1717 GCA_036963825.1 Brevundimonas sp. | reverse complement strand
CGGCTTGGGCGCCTTGCCCAGGGCCCCGCGCCGCGCGTCCGGCCGCCCCCGGATCGTCTCGGGCAGGCCCGCCACCCGCGCCAGCATGGCGTCGGTGCCCTCCTGCGCCTCCACCGCCAGCACCAGGCCGTCGCAGACCACCGCGCCCTGGCCGATGTCCAGTTCGCCGGCCGCCCGCGCCACGTCCAGCGCCTTGCGCAGGTCCGCCAGCGCCGCCGCGTCCGGCCCATGCCGGCCCAGCGCTCCGGCGGGCGCCGTCTCGCCGCCCAGCACCTGATCGGCGCCCTCGATGGCGAAGCCTTCCGCCTCGAACACGCCCAGCACGTACCGCAGAAGCGCGTCGTCACCCTTCGTGGCCGCGGCGATCATGCCGGGCAGGATCGTGGCGCCCTTCAGGTCCGGCTTCATGTCGCGGAAGTCAGGCCGCTGGACCACGCCGGCGAAACAGACCGCCTCACAGCCCGCCGTCTTCAGCAGCTTGAGGGTGCGGCCGAACTCGCCGATGCGGGACTCCGCCCCCTCATATCGCGCGAGAGAGTCGTCGGCGAAGCCCTTGATCCGAACAATGAAAAACGGCCGCCCCTCGGCCTCGCAGCGCCGCGCCACCGCCTGGGGCAGGTCGCCGCCCCCGGCCACGATGCCCAGCCGCGTCATTGCGCGGGCAGGCACAGGGGCCGCCTCGAATCCTCGCGGATGAAGGCGACGATCCGCATGATCTCCGGCAGGTCGGCGTAGTCGTCCTCGGCCCGGGCCACCCGATCCGCGAAGGCGCCCTCGCCCTCGAAGATGTCGCGATAGGCGCCCAGCAGCCGGCGCAGGTCGGCCTTGCCGTATCCCCGCCGCTTCAGGCCCACCAGGTTCAGCCCGTGCAGCCGGGCGTGGTTGCCCCACACCGACCCGAACGGGATGACGTCGCGGGTCACGGCCGACAGGCCGCCCACCATGGCGCCCTCCCCCACCCGGCCGTTCTGGTGCACGGCGCACAGGCCGCCCAGGAACACCCTGTCGCCCACCACGGCGTGCCCGCCCAGGGTGGCGTTGTTGGCCATGACCACATGGTCCCCGACCACGCAGTCATGCCCCACGTGCGCGCCGGTCATCAGCAGGTTGTTCGAGCCGATGCGCGTCACCCCATGTCCCTGGGGCGTGCCCCGGTTCAGGGTCGCGTGCTCGCGGATGACGGTGTCGGCGCCGATCTCCAGGCGCACCGTCTCGCCCCTGTAGCCCATGTGCTGGGGATCGCCCCCCACCACGGCGAAGGGATGGATCACCGTGCGCGGCCCGATGATCGTGTCGCGCTCGACCACGGCGTGGCCGCGCAGCTCGACCCCCTCGGCCAGGGCCACGCCGGGCCCCACCACGCACCAGGGACCGATGACCACGTCGTCGGCCAGGGTCACCGAGGCGTCGACCGAGGCGGTGGCGTGGATGGTCATGCGCCGTCGCCCGCGGATTTCGGGTTGTCCACGACCATGGCGGCGAACTCGCATTCCGCCGCCATCTTGCCGTCCACATAGGCCTCGCCCCGGAACTTGAACAGGTCGCCCCGGTGCCTGGTCACGTGGACATGCAGCCTGAGAACGTCGCCCGGCCGCACCGGCCGGCGGAACCGCGCCCCGTCCACCGCCATGAACATGATGGTCCTGCCCGACACGTCCGCATCCAGGGTCTTGGACATCAGCAGGGCGCCGGACTGGCCCATGGCCTCGACGATCAG
>JBALUZ010000259.1:0-1769 GCA_036963825.1 Brevundimonas sp. | reverse complement strand
CCAGCCGCCCCGCCGTCGCCGGCGCCGCCACGTTCGCCCGCGCCGTCAGGCCGTCCGTGTCCGCGCCGCCATGCACCTGCATGGCGCGCCACGGCTCGCCCGCCACCGCCGCCAGCGGCCGCCCGTCATCCTCCGCGCCCGGCAGGGGCGGCAGGTCCAGCAGGGCCAGGAACGGGGCCCCCGCGCCCCCGCCGGGCGGCGCCGTCCGCCAGTCGATCTCGCCGTCCTCGGGCGTCGTCTCCGCCCAGGGGATCAGTACGGCGCGCGGTGTTTCGTCCAGCTCGATCCGCGCCACGCGCCACACGCCCGCGCGGCCCTCCAACGCCACGGCATCCCCGGGCTCCAGCCGCAGCGCCTCCAGCGGCCCCAGGTGCGCGGTCAGGGTCTCCCCTGAAGCCGCCAAGGCCCGTTCAGCCACGGCCTTCGCCAGCCCCGCCGAACAGGCCGCCGGCAGGTCCATGTCCAGTCCGCCGCCGCCCGTCTCCGGCCCGCGAACCGTCACCGATCCGGCCTGATAATCCGCCGTCTCGTCGATGAAGCGCACCCTGACCGTGTCCGGCGCCGTCTCCAGCACCCGCGCCGCCGACACGGGCGATCCGTCATCCGGCATGGCCAGGGCCTCGGCTGACAGGCTCACCACGCCCTCTCGCCGCCCGACCACCGCCACGCGCCCGTCCCGCTCGCCGCCCTCGGCTCCAAGCGCGAACAGCAGCGGCTCCAGCGCGTCCCGCGTCCGCATGGGCCGGTCAATCACATAGCCCGCCACCGCCGTCTCCACGCCGGTGATGCCGAAGTCCGTCTCATCCAGCCCGCCGCGCTTCAGGATCGCCGCGATCAGATCACGCCCCTCCCCCGCCAGCCGCCCGTTCAGCCAGTGCCCGGTGCGCCAGTTGCCCGCATCGGCCCACACCGCCGCCCGCGCTGGAAAATCCGGATAGGGCCGCGCGTCCCAGCACCAGGCGTCCAGCCCCTCGACCATCCGCCCGCCATAGACCGCCGACACCGGATTGTCGGCGTCGTCGTCGAAGTGGGCCAGCCACGCCTCCATGACCCGCCGCTGCATCAGGTCGTCCCGCGCGCCCGTGGAGAACGGCGGCAGGACGCTCTCGCTGCTCCTGGGGTCCGGAAACAGGTTCGGCGCATTGCCGCCCTTGTCCACAGCCGCGCAGCCGAACTCCGTCAGCCGGACGGGCTTCATGCCCGGAACCCAGGCCGTCGGCGCGGGGCTCCGCACGCCCCCCGGCCGGTCGTGGTGGGCATGGGACCACCAGCTCTTCAGATCCTTGGAGCGCCAGACCCACGGCTCGCCGTATGCGCCGTCGGTGATCGGCGTCCTCACCTGCGCCGCCCGGTCGGCGTCCGAGGCGTAGAACCAGTCGAAATTCTCCCCGCCCGCCGTGTTCGCCGCCAGATAGGCCGGGTCCGCCGGCCCCGCATGGCCCGCCTGCGCGTCCAGATGATCCTCGCCCTCGCGCCAGTCGCCGACGGGCGGGTACCAGTCGACGGCCACGTGATCGACAGCCGGGTCGGCCCACAGCGGGTCCAGGTGAAACACGACCTCCCCGCCGCCGGGATGGTGGCCGAAATATTCCGACCAGTCCGCCGCATAGGAGAGCGCGACGTCCGGCCCCACGATCGCCCGGCATTCCGCCGCCAGCGCCCGCAGTTCCGCCACCGCCGGATAGCCGCCGCCCGCGTCCCGCAGGGTCGTCACCCCGCGCAGCTCCGAGCCGATGATCAGGCCGTCGGCGCCCGCCTCCGCCGCCAGC
>JBALUZ010000258.1:0-1770 GCA_036963825.1 Brevundimonas sp. | reverse complement strand
GCCAAGGAGCTTCGTCCCTACGTGGAGAAGCTGGTCACCCTGGCCAAGAAGGGTGATCTGGCCGCGCGTCGTCAGGCCATCAGCCAGGTCCGCGACGTGACCCAGGTCGGCAAGCTGTTCGACACCATCGGCGGTCGTTACGCCGAGCGTCCGGGCGGCTACATCCGCATCATGAAGGCCGGCTTCCGCCACGGCGACAACGCCGCCATGGCCGTGATCGAGTTCGTCGACCGCGACGTGGACGCCAAGGGCCTGGACTCCGGTCCGGTCTACTCGGCCGCGGACGAGTCCGAGGACTGATCGGTCCCTTCTGATCTGGTTTGAATTGAGGGCGGCGGGCTTCGGGTCCGCCGCCCTTTTTCTATCCCGGCCCCAGCAGCGCATACAGCACCGCCGCCTATCGCGCCGGGGTGACGTCCAGCAGCTCGACCTTGAACAGCAGGGCCGAGTTGGGCGGGATCTCGCCGCCGCCCGCGCCCCGCGCGCCATAGGCCAGGTCGGCGGGAATGACGAAGTGGAAGGTCTCGCCGACCCGCATCAGCTGCAGGCCCTCGGTCCAGCCGGGAATGACCCGGTTGAGCGGAAATTCGATCGGCTCGCCGCGCTCGTACGAGCTGTCGAACACCCGCCCGTCGATGAAGGTCCCCTCATAGTGCACCCGCACCGTGTCCGTGGGGCCGGGCATGGCGCCGTCGGCGTTGGCGCGGCCCTCGCGCCGGTATTGCAGGCCGCTGTCCGTGGTGCTCCAGCCGCGCCGCGCGCCGCTCCACGCCAGATAGGCCGCCTGGCCCGCCTCCCAGCGCGCCTGCGAGGGCGGGCCGGGATCAACCGGCGCGGGCAGGGGGGCCGTGGCGCAGGCGGTGAGGGCGAGGGCGGCGAGGGGGATCAGGATGCGGTTCATGGAATGACGCTAGCCGATTCCGTCATCTGCGGATATCTGGCGCCGAAGGCCTTTATTTCGTCCGAAAAGCGAGTATATGTGCCCGCTCCGCTGATTCCAGAAAGAAGCTGCGCGAAAGCGCCGAGGCGTGGTCCGTCACCCTCCGACCACCGCGAAGGCGCGCTCCTCCCCAAGGGAGCCACTGAAATTTCAGGCGTTCTGGCCCCCCGGGGCCGAGGGTGAACGCCGAGAAACCGGGTCACGGGTCGCTGTTCAGGCGTCGCCGTGGCCGCTGCATTGTGACGCGGGCCCATGTCCGCGCGATTGGGAAAACGAATGGCAAAGTCCAACGCCGGCCTGACCATCAACGGCCAGATCGCCTCCGCCCAGACCTTCACCGGCAAGAAGCGCATCCGCAAATCCTTCGGGCGCATCCCCGAGGCGGTGCAGATGCCGAACCTGATCGAGGTTCAGCGCGCGTCCTATGAGCAGTTCCTGCAGCGCGAGACCCGGGCCGGGCAGCGCGTGGACGAGGGCATCGAGGCGGTCTTCAAGTCGGTCTTCCCGATCAAGGACTTCAACGAACGCGCCGTGCTGGAATACGTCTCCTACGAGTTCGAGGAGCCCAAGTACGACGTCGAGGAGTGCATCCAGCGCGACATGACCTATGCGGCGCCGCTGAAGGTCAAGCTGCGCCTGATCGTGTTCGAGACGGACGAGGAAACCGGCGCGCGCTCGGTCAAGGACATCAAGGAGCAGGACGTCTACATGGGCGACATCCCGCTCATGACGGACAAGGGCACCTTCGTCGTCAACGGCACCGAGCGGGTCATCGTCTCGCAGATGCACCGGTCGCCGGGCGTGTTCTTCGACCATGACAAGGGCAAGAC
>JBALUZ010000257.1:0-1851 GCA_036963825.1 Brevundimonas sp. | reverse complement strand
GTCTTCGGCGCCCACCGCTTCCACCACAGCCGCAACGACGACATGCGCTGCGTGTCCGCCGATCTGGTGCGTCCGCCGTCCGAGGCCCTCCGCGTCGCCCTGGCCGACATTCTGGGCGCGCCCGCCCCGGCCTGACGGTCGCGTGGCCGGCGGCGCGGATCAGCCCCTCAGGCCCCGGCTGCGGCCGCGCGCCCCCGCGCGCCCCAGGCGGCCGTCCTGGCCAGCAGCTCGGGCATCATCACCGGCTTGGCGATGCAGTCCTGCATGCCGGCCTCCAGATAGGTCCGCACCTGCGAGTCCAGCGTATTGGCGGTCAGCGCCACGATCGGCGTCGTCGCCCCGGCGCCGCCCAGGCCCCGGATCGCCCGCGCGGCGGCGACCCCGTCCATCACCGGCATCTGGATGTCCATCAGCACCAGATCATAGGCCCCGCCCGGGAACGCCCTGACCGCCTCGGCGCCGTCCTCCGCCGTATCGCACCGGTGCCCCTGGCTGCCCAGCATGGCGACCACCACCGCCCGGTTGCTGGCGTTGTCGTCTGCATAGAGCACCCGCAGCGGACCGGCCTCACCCGCCGTCTCCGCCGCCGCGCCCGCGCCCGCGGCGGACGGCAGCGAGAGGCTCAGCTCGAATCGGGCCCCGCCGTTCGGGGGCGCCGAGGCCAGCACCGCGCCCTCCATCAGGTCGGCCAGCTCCTTGCACACCGCCAGGCCCAGACCGCCGCCGCCCTTGCGCCGGGTCGCCCCGTCGTCCGCCTGCGCGAAACGGTCGAACAGGGCCGCCGCGCGGCTCTCGTCGATGCCCGGCCCGGTGTCGGTCACCGACATGGTCAGCGCCGTCCGTCCATCCCCCGCCGCGCTACCCAGCCGGATCACGATCCCGCCCGCCTCGGTGAACTTCACCGCATTGCCCACGAAATGGTCAAGGATCAGCCCCAGCCGTTCGGCATCCCCCACGACGGCGGCGGCGCCGTCCGCCTCCACCGTCAGCGACAACCCCTTGTCCGCCGCCTCATGCGCGAACCGGTCCGCCGCCGCCCGGACCACCCTCGCGGGCTCGAACGGCTCGGTCTTCAGGGTCACCTCGCCGGCGTCCAGGGCCGCCAGCAGGATCATGTCGTTGACGGCGCCCAGCAGCCCCTCGCCGGCCGCGCCGATGCCCCGCGCCTGGCCGCGAAGGCCCTCGTCCCCGATCTCCGCCGCCAGCACGGCGGAAAAGCCCAGGATGGCGTTCAGCGGGGTGCGCAGCTCGTGGCTCATATTGGCCAGGAACCGCTGCCGGGCCTCGGCCAGCCCCGCGCGCTGCTCCGCCGTGCGCGCGGCGCGCTCCGCCTCGATCTGGGGGGTCACGTCCTGCTCGTTCAGCAGCACCCCCGGCGCGCCGGTGGCCGGATCGGTCACCGGCCGGGCGTCCATGTGGTGCCAGCGCTCCCCCGCCGGGGTCCTGACCCGCCGCAGGTCGGCGCAGGCCTCGCCGGCCGCCGCCCGGGCCAGCATCCGCGCACCGGCTTCCGGCTCGGCGAAGCGCGCCGCGAACCCGGTCTCCCCCGGCCCGTAGGCGCGGAAGGCGGCCGGATTGCTGAACACCGCCCGCCCCTCCTGATCGAACAGGGTGATGATGCTGGAGGTGTGCCTCAGCGCCTCGACCGCGCGGCGTTCGCCCTCATTGGTTTCCTCCGGCGCGGCCTCGAACAGCAGCACCGCCCGCCCGTCCGGCATCCGGAATGCGGAGATGGCCGCCTGCACCGTCAGCGGTTCGCCGTTGGGATAGAAAGTCCAGCGCTCGGTGACCACAGCGCCCCCCGCCGTCGCCTCGGCCAGGCGGTCGGTGCGCGCGCGCACGGCGGGCGAC
>JBALUZ010000256.1:0-1901 GCA_036963825.1 Brevundimonas sp. | reverse complement strand
GGCGAGGTGGCCGGCCTGCTCGGCCCCAACGGCGCGGGCAAGACCACCTGTTTCTACATGATCACCGGCCTGATCCCGGCCGATTCCGGCTCCATCTGGCTGGACGGCGAGGACATCACGCGCCAGCCCATGTACCAGCGCGCGCGCATGGGGCTGGGCTACCTGGCGCAGGAAGCCTCCATCTTTCGCGGCATGACCGTCGAGCAGAACGTGCGCGCCGTGGTGGAGCTGACCATCAAGGATGACGCGGCCGCCGCCGAGGAGGTCAGCCGCCTTCTTGAGGAGCTGCACATCGACCACCTGCGCGAGGCGCCCGCCACAGCCCTGTCGGGCGGCGAGCGTCGCCGGGTCGAGATCGCCCGCGCCCTGGCCGGAAAGCCGTCCTTCATGCTGCTGGACGAACCCTTCGCCGGCATCGACCCGCTGGCCATCGCCGACATCCGGCAGGTGATCCGCTATCTGGCCGATCGCGGGATCGGGGTCCTGATCACGGACCACAATGTCCGCGAGACCCTGGACATCATCGACCGGGCTTCGATCATTCATGGCGGCGAGGTGCTGTTCGAGGGCACCCCCGGCCAGATCATCAGCGACCCGGATGTGCGGCGGGTCTATCTGGGCGATCTCTACGGCTGAGCGCACGCCTGCCGCTTGGATTGCGCCCCCGACTGGCCTAAAACAGACCTCTGGCGCCGCGGGCATGATGTAGTGGTAGCCTGGCAGCTTCCCAAGCTGCTCGTGCGGGTTCGATTCCCGCTGCCCGCTCCAGCCACAGACGAAAAAGGCCCGGCTGTCGCCGGGCCTTCGCCGTTTCAGGCGCCGGGATCAGCGGCGGGTGACGGTGACGCCGCGCTCCTCCAGCACCGACTGCACGCTGTCGTCGCCGACGAGGTGGGCGGCGCCCACGGCGATGAAAGTCGTGCCCGAGCCGTCCAGCATGGTCTGGATCTGGCCGGCCCAGTCGACGTTGCGATCGACCAGCAGGACGTCATAGAGCTGGCCCCACTCCGCCTGCATCTCGTCGACGACGAGGGCGTCGAAGCCCTCCACATCGCCGGCGGCCCAGAGCTCGACCATGCCGTCCAGCATCGCCTCGGCTTCCTCCCAGGTGGCCAGGGACTGGCGCAGGAACTGGAGCTGAACCTCCTGCGGCAGATCATGGAAGAAGCGGAACTGCTGCTCCAGGGTTTCGAAGCCGCGCACGGCGGTCCCCGACTCGTCGGCGGCGGCCTTCAGCCGGGTGTCCACGCCCGAGGCCGGATCGTAGCCGGCCCGCACCGCAGCGGCGACCGAGACCTGGAGCCCGACCAGCCACGGCTGCATCACCTCCATGGCCTGGGGGGGGACGCCGATGGCGGCGGCGGCGGCCTGGAGCTGGGCGTTCTCCTCGGCGGTCAGCAGGCTGGAGATGGGCGCCCCGCCGATGTTGAGGCCGTACTGTTGAACCAGCGGCATGGCGGCGGCCTGGTCGTCCACATTGGGCACCTCGAGCCACAGCTCGGTCGCCTGCGCCAGCGCGGCGTCCAGTTCGGGCGTCCGCCACTGGGTCTCGGGCTTCAGCAGGTGCACCGTGCCGAACAGGTAGATGGTGGAGTCCGCGTCCGAGACGACCCACATGGCGGGCCCCGGCGACGGCGCGGCGTCCTGGGCGAGGGCGAAGCCGGGCGTTCCGGCGACGGCGGCGAACAGGCCGACGCCCAGGGCGGTTCCGGCGGCGAGGCGTGCAGCAAGGCTTCCGGCATGTCTGATGCGGTTGATGAAGGTCATGGTTCGGTTCCTTTTTTTAGACAGTCAGGTTGATGGATACGCTGGCGAAAGGACGTGTCAGCTGAGGCCGCGGCGCAGCCCCACGGTGGCGGAGCAGACAAGGTACAGGCCCATCACGACGACCAGGATGTCCC
>JBALUZ010000255.1:0-1949 GCA_036963825.1 Brevundimonas sp. | reverse complement strand
AAAGACGCCGCCCGGCGAACCGGGCGGCGCAGTCCTTCTGACGGACGTTCAGGGGTCAGAAGCCGGCGGTCAGGCTCACGATCACGCGGCTTTCGAAGATGTCGCCCCAGTCATGCTCGCTGGTGTCGTGGTAACGCAGGTCCAGGCCGAAGGTGTCGTTGAAGGCGTAGCCGACGCCCAGGTTCCAGCCCAGATAGTCGGCGCCGGAGTCCACCCACTGCTGGCCGACCGCGCCCGACACGCTCCACTGCGATGCGGGTTCGACGGCGAAATTGGCCTCCAGATAGGTGGCGTCGTCCTCGGCGCCGAAGAAGTCCGGCGAATAGGCCAGCTTCAGGCCCCAGGTGGCCGGTCCGACGGCGCGGGACACGGCGGCGGACGCCTCGGTGAAGTCATAGTCCGATCCGTCCGGGTCGCCCGCGTACATGTAATGGGTGACGCCGAGGTTCCAGTCGAAGCCGCCGGCCGACGGGGCCACGCCGAGGTAGAAGTCGATCTCGGCGTCGGTGTCGTCGCCGAAGTCGACCGACGAGGCCCAGGTCCCCGCGTAGAAGATTCCGGACGCATAATCCACGCCGCCCTGGATGGCGAAGTCCTCGTCGGACTGGCTGACGCCGCGCCAGACATAGTCCGAGGTGGCGGTGACGTTGAAGCTGAAGTCCTGGGCCGATGCGGCGCCGGCCAGGGCCAGCACAGCGGCGGAGCAGACAGACGCGATCACTGTTTTCATTGGTTTATCCCCTCGTTGGTTCGTTGTTGGAAAGGCCTGAGCCTTCAGGTCGCCCGCCGGGCGGTGGGAGAGCGGGCCCCTCGATCCCGCTCTCCCGTCCCCCTCCGCCCCGCGGGTTGAGACGGCGGAGCTAGTGCTCCAGCGCCTCGCCGTGGATCACCGTGTCCAGACCCGTCTCCTCCTCCTCGGGCCGCACGCGCAGACCCGTGGTGAACTTGCAGATCAGGAGGATGATGAAGGTGCCCACCGCGCTCCAGGCGATGGTCCAGGCCAGGCCGAGGGCCTGGGTCGGGACATTGGCGCCTTCCGACACGCTGTTGATGGCGGTGGTGGCGAACACGCCGGTCAGAAGCGCGCCCAGCAGGCCGCCCGCGCCGTGGATGCCGAAGACGTCCAGGCTGTCGTCGTAGCGCAGCAGCTTCTTGATCCACACCGAGGCGGCGTAGCAGACCGGACCGGCGATCAGGCCGATGATCACCGCGCCCTTGGGATCGACGAAGCCCGCGGCCGGCGTGATGGCCACCAGACCGGCCACCAGACCCGACAGGACGCCGATCAGCGACGGCTTGCGCTTCTCGATGACCTCGACCAGCTTCCACGTCAGGGACGCGGCCATGGCGGCCAGCAGGGTGTTCAGCAGCGCCACCCCGGCGATGGCGTCGGCGGCCCAGGCCGAGCCGGCGTTGAAGCCGAACCAGCCCACCAGCAGCAAGCTGGCGCCGATCAGGGTCAGGACCGGATTGTGGGCCACGATCGGACCGGCGCCATAGCCCTTTCTCGGACCCAGGAAGATGGCGCAGACCAGGCCCGCCACGCCGGAGTTCACGTGAACCACCGCGCCGCCGGCGAAGTCGAGCACGCCCATGCCGCCCAGGAAGCCGCCGCCCCAGACCCAGTGACAGATCGGCGAATAGATGAAGAGCGTCCAGAGCGCCGTGAACAGCAGCAGCGCCGAGTACTTCATGCGCTCGGCGAAGGCGCCCGTGACCAGGGCCGGCGTGATGATGGCGAACGTCAGCTGGAAGGCGATCCAGAGATACTCGGGCAGGCCGGGAGCCGCGCCATAGGCGGTCTCCATGCCGACCCCGTTCAGGAACATGGCCTGCAGGCCGCCGACCACGGCGTTGACCTGCTCGCCGCTGAACCCGGCGACGGGCTGACCGACGCCGAAGGCGAGGCTGTAGCCCGCCACGAACCAGCACAGGCTGACCACCGCCGC
>JBALUZ010000254.1:0-1955 GCA_036963825.1 Brevundimonas sp. | reverse complement strand
GGCGTGGTTCGCCGAACAGGGACTGGACGCGGTGACCTGTGATCACCCGCCGGTCTTCCGCGTGGAGGAAGGTCTGGAGATCAAGGCCGCGATGCCGGGCGCCCACACCAAGAACCTGTTTCTCAAGGACAGGAAGCAGCGCCTGTGGCTGATCTCGGCGCGACAGGACACGGTGATCGATCTGAAGTCCGCCCACCGGCTCATGGGCGCGGAGCGGCTGTCTTTCGGCGACGAGGCGCTGATGTATGAGACCCTGGGCGTCCGGCCCGGCTCGGTCAGCGCCTTCGGCCTGGTCAACGACGCGGACCGGCGCGTGAGCTTTGTGCTGGATCATCGCCTGGCCGAGGCGGACATCGTCAATTTCCACCCCCTGGCCAACACCGCCACCACCGCCATGGCCCAGGCCGACTTCCGCCGCTTCCTGGCGCTGGTCGGCCACCCGCCCCGGATCGTGGATTTCGGCGCGTCGGCCTGATTGCACTTCACGCCCCGCGCGACCATCTGGGTTGGAACGCGTTAGACTGCCTGATCACACTTGCCGGAAACGACACCGATGACCTTCGCCGACCCCCTCGCCGCCAACGCCGCCGATCCCGTCAAGGACGGCTCCGACGCCGAATTCATGGCCGACGTGGTCGAGGCCTCGAAGGTCCAGCCGGTCATCGTGGATTTCTGGGCGCCCTGGTGCGGACCCTGCCGCACCCTGACCCCCGCCATCGAGAAGGCCGTGCGCGCCGCCAGGGGCAAGGTGAAGCTGGTCAAGATCGATGTGGACGCCAACCCCGCCTTCGCCGGCCAGCTGCGGGTGCAGTCCATCCCCACAGTCTACGCCTTCAGGGACGGTCAGCCGGTGGACGGCTTCCAGGGCGCCATCCCGGAAAGCCAGATCACCGCCTTCATCGAGCGCCTGACCGGCGAGTCCTCCGGCGCCTCGGACCTGGACCAGATCCTGGCCATGGGCGAGGAGTCCCTGTCGCTGAACGATCTCGGCGGCGCGGCCCAGGCCTTCGCCCAGGCCCTGCAGCTGGATCCGAAGAACGAAAAGGCCATCGCAGGCATGGCGCGGGTCTATCTGGCCGACGGCGACGCGGATCAGGCCCGCCAGACCATCGCCATGGCCCCCGATCCGTCGAAGGAGCCCCTGGTCAACAGCGTGCGGGCCCAGCTGGCGCTGGGCGCCGGCGGGCCGGCCGGCGAAACCGCCGAACAGGAGGCGAGGGTCGCCGCCGACCCCGACGACCACCAGGCCCGCTTCGACCTGGCCCTGGCCTTGGCCGCGTCGGGGCGGCTGGAGGCCGCGGTGGATCACCTGCTGAAGATCGTGGCCGCCGACCGCGAATGGAACGACCAGGCGGCGCGCAGGCAGCTTCTGACCATCTTCGAGGCCGCCGGATCCACCTCCGAGATCGCCCGCGACGGTCGCCGCCGTCTGTCCTCCATCCTGTTCGCCTGATCGATGGCCCACAGCTACATCAAGGTTTCGGATCTGCCGCAGGTGATCCCGGTGTTCCCGCTGGGGGGCGCCATCGTTCTCCCGCGCGGCCAGCTGCCCCTGAACATCTTCGAGCCGCGCTATCTGAACATGGTGGACGACGCCATGGCCGGAGACCGGCTGCTCGGCATGATCCAGCCGTCCGGCGGCCCGGACGCCCTGCCCGCCCTGTCGCCGGTGGGCTGCGCCGGACGGATCACCAGCTTCGCCGAGACTTCCGACGGCCGGTACCTGATCACCCTGACGGGCGTGGCCCGGTTCCGCGTCCTGGCCGAACTGCCGGTCCAGACGCCCTATCGCCAGGTGCGCGCGGACTTCGAGCCTTTCACGCTGGACCTGAACGCGCCGGATGAGAACCAGACCTTTGACCGCAGGGACCTGCTGGCGGCGCTGCAGGGCTATCTGGGCCCGCGGGGGCTGGACATCGACTGGGACGCCGCGCGCGACGCCCCGCCCGAGGCCC
>JBALUZ010000253.1:0-2032 GCA_036963825.1 Brevundimonas sp. | reverse complement strand
AGTCGGCGCTGGCGCGCTCCATGCCGCTGGCGGCGCCCGACAGGCCGCGGAAGATGTTGCCGCCGCCGATGACCAGGCACAGCTGCACCCCGGTGCGCGCCACCTCGGCGATCTCGGCGGCGATGGCGTCCACGGTCTTGATGTCGAGACCGTATCCCTGATCCCCCATCAGCACCTCGCCCGACACCTTGACCAGCACGCGCTTGTATTTGGGATCGGCGCGGGTGGGGCTCATGGGGATGCTCTCTCGGGTCGGGGGCGCCGGAATCGGCGGGCGCATACTAGACGAAGGGCGCGCCGACCTTAAAGCCGACGCGCCCTTTTCATTTTACCCCTCTCCCACTGGGAGAGGGCCGGCTCCACGCAGCGGGCTGCGACTGCGCTCAAGTAGCGAAGCGGTAGCGCAAGTGTGGGCATCCGCTTCTTGCGTGGAGGGTGAGGGTCGGCGTGCCGTGCGCAGCACCTTCCCTCCAGGTCCTCAGCCGCCGGTCATGCTCGCGACCTCGGCGGCGAAGTCGGGCTCGGCCGCCTTCTCGACGCCTTCGCCCAGGGCCATGCGGGTGAAGCCCACCAGCTTGATCTCGGCGCCGAATTCCTTGCCGGAGTCGGCCACCAGCTGCTCGATGGTCTGGTCCGGGTTCATGACGAAGGGCTGCTTGGACAGCACCACTTCCTTCTGGAACTTGGCGATCTGGCCTTCCACGATCTTGGCGATCATGTTGTCCGGACGGCCGTCTTCCCTGGCCTTCTCGGTCAGCACCGCGCGCTCGCGCTCGATGGCCGCCGGGTCCAGATCGTCGGTGTTCAGCGACAGCGGGGCGGTGGCGGCGATGTGCATGCCGATCTTGCGGCCCAGGTCGCGCAGGGCGGCCTTGTCGGCAGCGCCTTCCAGCGCCACCAGCACGCCGATGCGGCCCAGCGAGGGGGCCACGGCGTTGTGCACATAGGACGCGACCACGCCTTCGGACACCACGTGACGGGCCACGCGGCGCACCTGCATGTTCTCGCCGATGGTGGCGATCAGGTTGGTCACCTCGTCCTGCACGGTCTTGCCGCCGGACAGGGTGGCGGCGTTGACGCCCTCCACGTCGCCGGCGTCCAGGGCGGCTTCGGCGAAGGCCTTGGCGGCGTTCTGGAACAGCTCGTTGCGGGCCACGAAGTCGGTCTCGGCGTTGAACTCGATGACCGCGGCGGTCTCGCCCTTGCCGTCCTCACGGCTGGCGACGGCCACCAGGCCCTCGGCCGCGACGCGGTCGGACTTCTTGGCGGCCTTGGACAGGCCCTTGGTGCGCAGCCAGTCCATGGCGGCTTCCACGTCGCCGTTGTTCTCAACCAGCGCCTTCTTGCAGTCCATCATGCCCGCGCCGGACTTTTCGCGAAGCTCCTTCACGAGGGCGGCAGTGATCTCGGCCATGGTCTCTCTCCTGAAATTCGTATGCGGGAACGGCCGGGCTGATTTAGCCCGGCCGCATAACAGTTTCGCCGTCGGTCAGCCCGGAAGGGCTCAGACCTGGGCGGGTTCCGACTTGACGGCGTCGTTGGCGTCGGCCGTCGCGTCCTTGGCGGCGTCGTCGGCCACGGCCGGAGCCTCTTCGGCCTTGGGCTCCTCGGCAGCCGGAGCTTCCTCGGCCTTGGGCGCTTCAGCCTTGGCTTCCAGCTCGGCGGCGGCGCCTTCGGTGCCGGCCGGGGCGGCTTCTTCAGCCGCGGCCGGAGCCTTCTGGCGCAGGGCCGGCTCCACCGGGTTCTCCATGGCGCCCAGGTCCACGCCCGAGGCGGCGGCGCCGGTGGCCAGGCCGTCCAGCACCGCGTCCGCGATCAGGTCGCAGTAGGTCTGGATGGCGCGGGCGGCGTCGTCGTTGCCGGGCACCGGATAGGTGATGCCGTCGGGATCGCAGTTGGTGTCCAGGATGGCGATGATCGGGATGTTCAGCTTGCGGGCTTCCAGGATCGCGATCGCTTCCTTGTTGGTGTCGATCACGAACATGATGTCCGGCACGCCGCCCATGTCCTTGATGCCGCCCAGGGACAGCTC
>JBALUZ010000252.1:0-2039 GCA_036963825.1 Brevundimonas sp. | reverse complement strand
CCCATGCCCACATTGGCCGCCACGAAGGCCAGCGACCCGACGCTGCGCGGGGCGGCGAAGGTGAAGCCCTCGCGCGCGGCGCCCCTCAGCGTCAGCACGTCAGCGAGCGGAATGACCGCCGCCGCCGCCGTGGCGCCGACGAACCACAGGGGCAGCCACAGGGCGTAGCCCTCCACCAGCCCGGCGGCCCCATAGCCGAGCGCGGCCACGAGGCTGAGGATGGCGATGGCGGTGCGGCGCAGGGCGAAGCCGTCGGCCCAGACCGCGATCATCGGACCGGTCACCAGCCGGGCCAGCATGGGCGCCGCCAGCAGGGTCCCGATCTCGGCGCCGCTCAGCCCCCGGGACTGGAACCACAGACCGGCGAACGGCAGGCTGACGCCGGTGGCGCCGAACAGCAGCACATAGTGGACGGCGTTGCGCCAGGCAGTGGTCATGGCGGGCCTCTAGCAGGCGGGGCCGCCGGCGTCAGGCCGCGTCATGGCTGCGGAACAGCCGGCCCTTCTCGGCCCACAGCACGAACATCAGGGCCCCCAGGCCGCAGCCCACGAAGCCCAGCGACATGGGCAGGGTGCTGCCGTCGTAGTGCTGGCCGATGAACAGGCCGATCAGGGCCCCGCCGACGGTGGTGATCAGCCCCTGCACCGAGGACGCCGTGCCCGCGATATGCCCCAGCGGCTGCATGGCCAGGGCCCCGAAATTGCCCGGGACCAGGCCGAAGAAGAACATGGTGGCGGCCTGCAGGGCGATGAAGGTCCACAGCACCTCATGGCCCGTGGCGGCCACCAGCACGTGCAGCCCCGCCATGCCGGTGAAGCCCAGCAGCGCGAGGTGCGACAGGAACCGCATGCCCATGCGCTCCACCAGCCGCGCGTTGAGGATCGAGGCCACGGCGATGGCCCCCGCGATGCCCGCGAAGGCGATGGGGAAGACATTGGGCCGGCCGAAGGTGTCGGCGAAGATCTGCTGGGCCGAGTTGATGAAGCCGAACAGGGCGCCGGTGATCATCATCATTCCCAGCATGTAGCCCACCGCCTGGCGATGGGTCAGGCTCTCGCGGAAGCCCGCCGCGATGCGGCCCAGCCGGATCGGCAGGCGGTACTCGGGATGCAGGGTCTCGGGCAGCTTGAGGAAACACCACGCCAGCGCCGCCGCGCCCGCCGCGCCCAGCACCAGGAAGATCTCCCGCCAGTCGCCGAAGAACAGCACCAGCTGGCCCACGCTGGGGGCGATGATGGGCACGCCCAGGAAGACGATGAAGGCCAGCGACATGACCCGCGCCATGGTCCGCCCGGAATAGCAGTCGCGCACGATGGACACCGCCAGCACCCGCAGCGCCGCCGCGCCCACGCCCTGCAGGGCCCGCGCCAGCAGCAGGCTGTCGAAGGTCGGCGCCAGCGCCGCCGCGAGGCCGAACAGGGTGTAGATCCCCAGGCCGATCAGCAGCAGCGGCTTGCGTCCGAAGCGGTCGGCCAGGGGCCCGTAGACGATCTGCGCCCCGCCGAAGCCCAGCAGATAGGCGGCCACCACCCACTGGCGGTCGTTGTCGGCCAGCACGCCCAGGTCCGCGCCGATCTGCGGCAGGGCCGGCAGCATGGCGTCGATGGCCAGGGCGTTCAGGGCCATCAGGGCGGCGATGGTGACGACAAAGGCCCTGAACCCCATGCCGGGATGCGGCGGGGCGGACGAAGGAGCGGCTGGGGAGGACATCGGCCCCATATCGGCGCACGATGTGACGGAAGCTAGGGCGTCCGTGAAAAATCCTCCCCCTTGGGGAGGATTTACGCCGCCCGGTTCGAGCCCTCCGGCGCGGTCCAGCGCAGGACCGGCTGGCGGGCGGCGCGGGTCTCGTCCAGACGCCGCATGGGCGCATGGAACGGCGCGCCCTTGAAGCGGTCCACGTCGCCGGCCTTCGCCGCCGTCGCCAGCGCGCGCATGGCCTCGATGAACCGGTCCAGCTCGGCCTTGGACTCCGTCTCGGTCGGCTCGATCAGCATCGCCCCGTGCACCACCAGCGGGAAGTACATGGTCATGGGGTG
>JBALUZ010000251.1:0-2072 GCA_036963825.1 Brevundimonas sp. | reverse complement strand
CCGCCGGCGACCACCACGCCCTGCTCCGGCTGGCGGAAATAGCGGTCGATGCCCTGGGCCGCGGCGCGCATCAGGCGGTTGCGGCCCCGTTCGTCGGTCAGGAGCTGCTGATCGTCCGGGTTGGTCATGAAGCCCATCTCCAGCAGCAGGGCCGGAACGTCGGGGGCCAGCAAGACCTCGAAATTGGCGTCGCGGTGACTGCGGCTCAGCATGGGATGGCCCGAGGCCTCAAGATGGGTCAGCAGAACGCGGGCGGCCTGGGCCGAGCGGTTCTGGGTGACGCGCTGGGTCATGTCCAGCAGGATGCGGTCCACCGTGGGATCGCGGCCGGGCAGGTGCAGTTCGGCGTGCCAGCCCTCGCGGTTCGTGACCTGACGCACGGCGCGCACGGCGCCCTGTTCGGACAGGGTGTAGACGCTGGCGCCGCGCGTGGTGCTGTCCTGACCGGCGTCGGCGTGCAGCGAGATGAAGAGATCCGCACCGGCCTCGCGCGCCATGGCGACGCGGCGCGAGCGCGTGACATAGACGTCGGAGTCGCGGGTGAGCATGACCCGATAGCCGCCGATGCGCTCCAGCTCGGTCTTCAGGTCGCGGGCGGCCTGCAGGGTCACGGTGCTTTCGTTGACGCGGCCGCCCAGGGTTCCGGGGTCATGACCGCCGTGCCCGGCGTCGATGACGATCAGGGGCCGCTCGGGCCGTGCGGCGGCCGACGCGGTGTAACGTGGCGGGTTGCGGTCCGGGCGATCCGCGACGACCGCGTCGGTGGCCTTCAGGTCGATGACGTAGCGATAGTGGGTCACGCCGTCGCCCGGCGGCAGAAGGAAGCGCCGCTCGACCTCCGCGCCGCCGGCAAGATCCAGCGTCAGCTCGGCGCCGCCGCCCCCGCCGCGCATGGCGTAGCCGCGCACGAGACCCAGTCCGCGGCCTTCGACGCCGCGGCCGGCGGACAGGCCGGACAGGGCCAGCACCACGCGGCCGCCCTCCCCCGCCTGGACCAGATTGCCCCGCGCGGTGCGGTCCATGTCGATGACGACGCGGGTGCGCTCGGCGTCTCCACCGAACCGGATGCGCAGCACATCGCCCTGGGCGCCGGTGGCGAAGCCTGCGCCGGCGGCCAGGGCGGCGACGGCGAACGCCATCAGCGCAGCCAGAATGACCACGCCGCGACGAACGCTGCGTCCTTGCCCGGAGAACCTGTCAACAACCCGCGACATGCGCGATGCACCCACAATGAAAGTCTTCTTTTCCCCATCATGCCACACCGTGGTGAGCAACGGGTTAAGGAGGACGGCGCTTTGCATTCGGCGCGCGCATCACTATAGCTGTATCCGGGTCGCTCGCCGCGAAGGCGCGTGAACGATCCGATTCCGCCTTATCCGACGGGTTTTCCGGGTCATCCGGCCGACTCGCTCACCTGAGGCCGACAGGCGCCGCGTGCGCAGCCGGTCTTGGAGCAAACGATAATAATCATGGGCCTGACGCCTTCCGTCTCCCCGCAGCCTGACGACGCAGCCGGCGCCACTCGCGCCCGCGTCCGCTTGGCCTTTGGATCGACGCGGGCCATGCCCCTCATGTCATACCGGCGAGCCGCTCGCGCCTTCCTCACGGAAGGCCGGGGACCGGCGCGCCCTGGAGATACCCTTAATGTCGAAGACAATGCTGATCGATGCGGCGCACGCGGAAGAAACGCGCGTCGCCATCGTGGATGGCCGCCAGGTCGAGGAATTTGATTTTGAATCAAGGGCGCGGCGACAGCTGCGCGGCAACATCTATCTGGCCAAGGTCACCCGCGTAGAGCCCAGCCTGCAGGCGGCTTTCGTGGAATACGGCGGCAATCGCCACGGCTTCCTGGCCTTCAACGAGATCCACCCGGACTACTACCAGATCCCGGTCGCCGACCGCGAAGCCATCATGGCCGAGACGGATGACGACGGCGACGAGCATCTGGAACGCGAAAGCGCCGACGACGAATCCGAAGGCGGCCCCGCCGAGGAAGAGCGTCTGAAGCGTCGCCTGATGCGGCGCTACAAGATCCAGGACGTCATCAAGCGCCGGCAGATCCTGCTGGTCCA
>JBALUZ010000250.1:0-2077 GCA_036963825.1 Brevundimonas sp. | reverse complement strand
CGTCAATCCGCTGGCCAATCTGGATGCGGACGCGGTTCAGGCCCGTTTCGACGCCCACGACCTGCCGCCCCATCCGCTGGCCGATCAGGGCTACGCCTCCATCGGCTGCTGGCCCTGCACCCGCGCCGTGCGCGCCGGCGAGGACGCCCGCGCCGGCCGCTGGTCGGGCACCGACAAGGTGGAGTGCGGCATCCATCTGGGCGCCCGCGCCGCCTGATCCGGGTCGCGCCGCCGCCGCCGGCGTCCTATATGTCTCGTCTCCCAACGCCCGAAATGACCGCCATGCCCGTCACCCAGTCCGTCGCCGACCTGATCGGCAACACGCCCCTGATCAAGCTGAAGAAGGCCTCCGCGCTCACGGGCTGCACCATCCTGGGCAAGGCCGAGTTCCTGAACCCCGGCCAGTCCATCAAGGACCGGGCGGCCCTGGGCATCGTCACCGCCGCGCGCGCCTCGGGCGAGCTGCGGCCCGGCGGGACGATCGTCGAGGGCACGGCGGGCAACACCGGCATCGGCCTGGCCCTGGTGGGCGCGGCGCTGGGCCACCCGGTGGTGATCGTCATTCCCCGCACCCAGACCGAGGAAAAGAAGGCCGCCATCCGCGCCCTCGGCGCGCGGCTGGTGGAGGTGGACGCGGCGCCCTTCTCCAGCCCCAACCACTTCGTCCACTATTCCGGCCGTCTGGCGAAGGAGCTGGACGAGACCGAGCCGAACGGCGCCTTCTGGTCCAACCAGTTCGACAACACCGCCAACCGCAACGCCCACTACACCGGCACCGCTCCCGAAATCTGGGAACAGACCGGGGGCAGGGTGGACGCCTTCGTCAGCGCCGTGGGCTCGGGCGGCACCATCACCGGCGTCGGCGCCTTCCTCAAGGAGCGCAATCCCGACATCCGCATCGCCCTGGCCGACCCCATGGGCGCCGCGCTCTACAGCTGGTTCACCACCGGCGTGATGCAGGGGACAGGTTCGTCCATCACCGAAGGCATCGGCGTGGCGCGCATCACCGGCAATCTGGAAGGCTTCACGCCGGACCACAGCTACCAGATCCCGGACGAGGAATTCCTGCCCATCGTGTTCGACCTGGTCCGCGAGGAGGGCCTGTCCCTCGGCGGCTCCAGCGGCGTCAACATCGCCGGCGCGATCCGCCTGGCGCGCGAGATCGGACCGGGCAAGACCATCGTCACCCCCCTGTGCGACCCCGGCACGCGCTATGCGTCCAAGCTGTTCAACACCGACTTCCTGAAGTCGAAGGGCCTGCCCCTCCCGCCCTGGGCCGACACGGCGCGCGCCGAAGCGGCGGCCTGACGGGCGTTCGCGTCTTCCCGTCACCGTCACCCTCGGGCTTGTCCCGGGGGGCCACAGACTCCGGCAGGGTCCGGTTCCTCCTGACGGTTCCGAGCGTCTGGAGTCCCGGCGCAAGGCCGCGAAGAACGGGGCCTTTGTGTTGCACGGGCCAATCAGTAACAATATGTGTGCCAGTTAGGACTTTCCCTGAGACCGGCCGCGCCTATCTCAACGTCAACATCCACCCTTCGACGGGAGACACCATCATGATCGAGCGCAGACCGTTCGACAGCCTGGGCGGCGCCGACCACGGCTGGCTCAAGGCGAAGCACCATTTCTCGTTCGCCAGCTATTTCGACCCCAACCGGGTGCAGTGGGGGAACCTGCGGGTCTGGAACGATGACGAGATCGCGGCCGGCTCGGGCTTTCCGCCCCACCCCCACGCGGACATGGAGATCATCACCTATGTCCGCGACGGCGCCATCACCCACGAGGACAGCCTGGGCAACAAGGGCCGCACCGAGGCCGGGGACGTTCAGGTGATGAGCGCGGGCACGGGCATCCGCCACGCCGAGTACAATGCGGAGTCGGAGACCACCCGCATCTTCCAGATCTGGATCCTGCCCACCCGCCAGGGCGAAAAGCCCGCCTGGGGCGCCAAGCCCTTCCCGAAGGGCGACCGCGCCGGTCAGTTCGTGGTGCTGGCCTCGGGCTTCGACGACGACGCCGACGCCCTGCCCATCCGCACCGACGCGCGGGTGGTGGGCGCCACGCTCAAGGCGGGCGAGAG
>JBALUZ010000249.1:0-2142 GCA_036963825.1 Brevundimonas sp. | reverse complement strand
CCATGTGCTTGTCTTCGACCGCGCGCTTGTTCTCGGCATAGCGCGAGGCGTCCCGGCCGAAATACATCGACTGGTCCTGCAGGTCGCATTCCCCGCCCTGATCGCAGATCGGGCAATCCAGCGGGTGGTTGATCAGCAGGAATTCCATCACCCCCTTGCGGGCCTTCTCGACCATGGGGGTGTTGGTGAAGATCTCCTGCCCGTCGGCGGCCGGCAGGGCGCACGAGGCCTGCGGCTTGGGCGGCCCCGGCTTCACCTCGACCAGGCACATGCGGCAGTTGCCGGCGATGGACAGCCGCTCGTGATAGCAGAAGCGCGGAATCTCCTGCCCCGCCTTCTCGGCGACCTGGAGCACGGTCATGCCGGGCTCGAACTCGATCTCTACGCCGTTGACTTTAGCGACAGGCATTCGCCCAAAACCTCACAACAGTGCCCTGGTCAGAACCAGGACTTGTTTCCCGCCACGTAGTCGCGGTGGAATTCCGCGTCCGACTTGACCAGGTAAATGATGAACTCGATGAAGGCGATGACGCCGACGATCATCGGCGGAATGGCGAACAGCAGCCAGCCGATTGTACCGCACAGCAGCATGATGATGCCGGCGCCGGTCTTGCCCAGATAGAATTTGTGCGCGCCGAGCAGGCCCAGGAAAATGGCCAGCAGGGCGGCGACCACCTTGTTCTTGTCGCCCGAGAGGGCGCTTGCGCCGGTCGACGTCACGAAGACATTGGCGGCCGCGCCGTCCACCACTTCGAAATCGACCTCGGCGCCTGTGTTGACCTCGCGCACGCCGCCTTGCAGGGCGCCACGCGTAAAGGTGTAACGCACGCCGTCATCCCCGCTGATCAGGCCAGACCCTTCCAGGTCGCTGTAGCTCAAAACTTTTCCACGCACGTTTAAGTCCCCCGACCTGTGAATACCGTTTTATTGAAAGAGACCATCACCCGCCCTCTCCGCTCGCGATCTCGGTCTGGGAACTCGTCCCATCCGGGAGGGTCTGGATAATCGTGATCTGGTCGCCCTCGCGCACATAGCGGACGATCGGATCGGTCGGGCCGGTGCGCCACACCTGGGCCTCGGGGTCCGGCAGGCCGGTCAGGCGCCAGACCACCACATCGCCCTCGACACGGCATTGGGCCCGGGCGCGGCCCCCGTCCACCGGCGCGCGCCAGGACAGGGTCACCGCCTCGCCTTCGTCCAGCGTCTCGACCCCGTCCACATCGATCAGGGCGACCGGCAGCTCGTTCACCGTGGCGATGGCCGCGCGGCAGACGTCGCGCAGCCCCGCCTGGTCCAGCGCCCCGGGCGAGGCCTGGGTCGTGACGGCGGGCTCGGCCGCCGTGTCCGGGGCCGAAGCGGGCTCTTCCGCCTGCGAGCAGGCGGCCAGAACGGCCGTCAGGGCCACGATGGAAAAGGCGTTGCGCATCCCCTACTCCGCCGCGATCGCGTGGCCGGCGAAGGCGCCGCGGGCGTTGCGATAGGCGTTGATGCGGTCCTCGATCTCGTGGCGGAAGTGCCGGATCAGGCCCTGCACCGGCCACGCCGCAGCGTCGCCCAGGGCGCAGATGGTGTGCCCTTCCACCTGACCGGCCACGTCCAGCAGCAGGTCGATTTCCGACGGGTCCGCGTCGCCCACGGCCATGCGCTCCAGCACCCGCCACATCCAGCCGGTGCCCTCGCGGCACGGGGTGCACTGACCGCAGCTCTCATGCTTGTAGAAATAGCTGATGCGGGCGATGGCCTTCACCAGATCGGTGGACTGGTCCATCACGATCACCGCCGCCGTGCCCAGACCCGAGCGCATGTCGCGCAGGGAGTCGAAGTCCATCAGCGCCGTTTCCGCCATCTCGCGGGTGATCATCGGCACCGACGAGCCGCCGGGGATGATGGCCTTCAGATTGTCCCAGCCGCCCCGCACGCCGCCGCAGTGATCCTCGATCAGCTGGCGCAGCGGAATGGACATGGCCTCTTCCACATTGCACGGGCGGTTCACGTGGCCCGAGATCGACATGATCTTGGTGCCGGTGTTGTTCGGACGGCCGAAGCCCGCGAACCACTCCGCCCCGCGTCGCAGGATCGTGCCCGTGACCGCGATGGACTCCACATTGTTCACCGTGGTGGGGCAGCCGTACAGGCCCGCGC
>JBALUZ010000248.1:0-2192 GCA_036963825.1 Brevundimonas sp. | reverse complement strand
CGGGTCTATGTGGAGACCGAGCCCGCCCGCCAGGCCGCTGCGGTCCTGCTGACCAACACCGCGGTGCCCGTGCACGTGGCCGACGTCATCGCCGCCATCGGCCGCATGCTGAAATCGCGGCTCTCGGTGGCCGCCATCGCCCGGGCCCTGGGATACGCCGAGATCGAGATCCGGCGGCTCGCGGCCCTGGCCGGGCTGCCGCCCGAGGCGCTCGCGGCGCTCAAGGCCGGACGCCTGACCCTGAAACAGGCCCGGCTCCTGGCCCGCCTCCGGGACAAGGCGGAGCAGGCGGCGCTGGCCCAGGCGGCGCTGGATGGACACGGCTTCGCCGAATGGCGGATCATCGAGCGGCTCGACGACGGCCGCGTCACCACCCGGGACCGCCGCTGCGCCCTGGTGGATCCGAAGGCCTACGGCGCCGCCGGCGGGCGAAGCGAAGCCGATCTGTTCGGCGAACTTGCGCCCGTGCTGCTGGACCCGGACATCCTCACGGAGCTCTGGCTCGCCCGGGCCCGGGGTATTGCGGCGGTGTTCGAGGCCGAGGGGATCGCGGTGCATGTCACCGCCGGACCCGAGCCGGACCTTCCCGAAGATCTGGAGGCGCTGGACTATGTCTACGGCGGCCGTCTGCCTGCCGAGGACATGGCTCGCTACCGCGCCCAGCGCGAGGTGTTCAGCGAGCGGGCCGACGCCGTGCGCCTGGCCCTGCAGAGCAAGACGGCCGACCAGGCCGACCTGGCCATGGTGGACATGATCCGCGCCCGGATCGCGGCGGACCAGACCGGATGCGGCGGAAGGGCCGTGACCGCCATGGTCCTGTGGCCGTCCGCCGGAACGGGCGTGGAGGTGCGCTGCTACACGCCCAGGGAGCCGGACGTGGTGGTCGAGCAGGGGGAGGCGGACGAGACCGGCGATGCGCCGTCGCCCGACCTCCCGCCGTGGACGCCGCCGACGGTCGAACCGCCCGCGCCGGACACCGAGGGCGTCAACCACGCCCTTCACGCCGTGCGCACGGACGTGGCCACCCGGGGCCTGATCCGCGCCCTGGCCGACGATCCGGGCGCGGCCCTGACCGGCCTGATCGCCAGGCTCTTCACGGTCCTGGTCCTGGGCGTGCGCACCGCGCGGTCGGACTCGGCCCTGGCCCTCACCGCCTCCGGCTTCGATCCGGCGGGCGGCCGCGTGATCCCGGCCCTCGACGGCGAGGTGCGCGCGCGGCTGGATGCGCGCGGCGCGGCCTTCCAGGCCTCGGGCGAAACCGTCATCGCCTGGGTTCACGGCCTGCCGCACGGCGAGAAGATGAGCCTGCTGGCTGAACTGACCGCCGTCTCCCTGGATGTCCGCGAGGCGCGCACCAGCCTGATCCGCGGCGCGGCCCGGGCCGAGGCGGCGGAGCTGGCGGTCCTGTGCGACGCGGACATCACCCTGCACTGGACCCCGGACGCGTCCTTCCTGCAGGCTCACGCCAAGGGACAGCTGATCGACATGCTCGAGGCCATGGGCGCGGACACCGGACCGGCCGCGTCCCTGCGCAAGACCGAACTGGCGGACTGGGTGGCCGAGCAGGCCGCCGCACGCGCCTGGGCGCCGGCCGCCCTGTCCTGGCGGGCTCCGCCCAAAGACGAGAGCGGCGGGGAGACGGAAGCGGTCGGCCCGGCCATGGCCGATGACGGCGCCGGCGCCTTCACGGTGACGGCCGAGGGCGAGGCGGCGCTCGAAGCGTCCGCGGCCTGACGCCTGGCGACTTGCGAGCGCGCCGCTCCGGCCCGGCCGGGGCGGCGGCGCCGTGCGCTCCACGACAGCGTCGCGCGTTCCCGTGAGCCAGCGGCTCAGGCCTGCGGATCACGGTGCGCCCCTTCGGACGGGATCAGGCCGCCGTTTCGGGCTCCGCATTCAGCAGGGCCAGGGCGCTGGCCTCGTCATAGAGCACCTGCGGCTGCCGTGGCGGGGCCACCAGATAGAACATGGTCACCGGCCAGGGGTCTTCCCGCTCCCGCCGCCAGACGGCGGCCGCGGACCGGGTCTGGACCAGGGTCCAGCGGCCGGGGTCGTTGGGGTGATCGGGTGCGCGCGCCATGACCGCAAGATAGGCGGTGTTCGGTCCATTCCGGAAGGGGGCGGCGGGGATTCTGTGGACGAGCCCGCGCTGGTCGCCAGTCGCCGGGCGGCCCGGAGGGGCCGTCCGGCCGGAG
>JBALUZ010000247.1:0-2237 GCA_036963825.1 Brevundimonas sp. | reverse complement strand
CTCGATCACAGCCCGCCGCCGCAAGGTCGCCGGCCGAGCGCCCTTCCCGTGCGACGGGATGGGAGAAGCATACGGGCGTGGGCAACGCGGTCGCAAAACTGGACGAAGATTCTTGCGCAGGCCTTGCGGGGTCATGGATCGGGCCGGGAAAATGCGGGGATATGGGCGCGGTTTGTCCCGCATTTTCCCTCTCCCGCAGGGTGAGGGTCGTGTCTTTCTGCTTCGGCCACCCGACGCTCATCCCCCGCGCAAGGACGAAGCCGCTGACGCGCCTTCGTGCGCGGTTCCCCCTTCTCCCGATGGGAGAAGGAAGGGCGATGCCCGCAAAATACGTTACAGGCCCTTTTCGGGACAGGCGGGGATGCGTAGGTGTCCGGCATGACCCAGACCGCACAGACCGACACCTGGACCGTCGCCGGACGGACCTTCGCCTCCCGCCTGATCGTGGGCACGGGCAAGTACAAGGACTACGCGGTCAACGCCGCGGCGGCCGAGGCGGCGGGGGCCGAGATCGTGACGGTGGCGGTGCGGCGGGTGAACCTGACCGACCCCGGCCAGCCGGTGCTGACCGATTTCCTCGATCCCAAGCGCTACACCTACCTGCCCAACACGGCCGGCTGCTTCACCGGCGAGGACGCGGTGCGGACCCTGCGGCTGGCGCGCGAGGCGGGCGGCTGGACCCTGGTGAAGCTGGAGGTGCTGAGCGATCCGAAGACCCTGTTCCCCGACATGGAGGAGACCCTGCGGTCGCTGAAGCTGCTGACCGCGGAAGGCTTCGAGGTGATGGTCTATTGCACCGACGATCCGGTCTATGCGCGCAAGCTGGAGGACGCGGGCGCCGTGGCCATCATGCCGCTGGGCGCGCCCATCGGCTCGGGCCTGGGAGTGCAGAACCCCATCAACATCCGCCTGATCGTGGAGCAGTCGTCGGTGCCGGTGCTGGTGGACGCGGGCGTGGGCACGGCGTCGGACGCGGCGGTGGCCATGGAGCTGGGCTGCGACGGGGTGCTGATGAACACCGCCATCGCCGAGGCGCGCGAGCCGATCCGCATGGCCCGGGCCATGAAGCATGCGGTGATCGCCGGGCGGGAGGCCTATCTGGCCGGGCGGATGAAGAAGCGGCTGTATGCGGACCCGTCATCGCCGCTGGCGGGGCTGATCTGAGCGCATCGACACGGCCAGATCGGCTGGATAGGGTGCGCGCAATCCTGAAACCGCATCCGAGGTCCCCATGCGTCCTGCCCGTTTCGCCGCCGTCCTGATGGCGAGCGCCGCGCTCGCCCTGCCGCTTTCGCTGGGGGCCTGCGCTACCGCCGACGGCGCGCAGTCCGTCGCTTCCGCCGAGCCTGCGGCCTTCAAGACGCAGCGTCTGTCGGACCACATCCGCACCCTGTCGGATGATCGCTTCGAGGGACGGGGCATCGGCCAGGACGAGGCCGGCGAGCAGCTGACCGTGGCCTATCTGATCGAGCAATTCTCCAACGCCGGCCTGGCGCCGGGCGGCGAGAACGGCGGCTGGACCCAGACGGTGACCCTGAACCGGTTCGAGGCGTCGGACATCGAGGCCAGCCTGAGCGTCGGCGACTGGACCCTGCCGGTGACCCAGGGCGAGCAGGTGGCCATCTCCACCCGCCTGCCGGGCGAGGCCGTGGATCTGGACGACGCCGAGCTGGTGTTCGTGGGCTACGGCGTCACGGCGCCGGAGCGCCAGTGGGACGACTTCAAGGACATGGACGTGCGGGGCAAGATCCTGGTGGTCCTGGTCAATGACCCGGACTTCGAACAGCCCGAGCTGGACACCTTCGGCGGGCGGGCCATGACCTATTACGGGCGCTGGTCCTACAAGTACGAGGAAGCGGCGCGGCGCGGCGCGGCGGGCGTGCTGGTGGTGCACGAGACGGCGCCGGCGTCCTACGGCTGGGCCACGGTGCGCAACTCGTGGGGCGGGCCCCAGTTCGACATCGTGCGCGAGAACGCGGCGGCCGAGCGCATTCCGGTGGAAGCCTGGATCCAGCGCGACGTGGCGGTGGACCTGTTCCGCCGCGCGGGCCACGACTTCGAGGCCCTGAAGATGGCGGCGCGCAGCCGCGACTTCCAGCCGGTGGCGCTGGACGGCGCATCCATGGACGTGAGCTTCGACGTGGCCACCTCCACCATCCAGACCGACAACGTCATCGGCATCCTGCGCGGAACGACGCGCCCGGACGAGACCATCCTGTACGGCGGCCACTGGGACC
>JBALUZ010000246.1:0-2307 GCA_036963825.1 Brevundimonas sp. | reverse complement strand
ATCGGCCAGACCGTCCCGCCACTCGCGCGGCGGCGCCAGCCCGAGGACCGCCTGCGCCTGCGCCGCATCGGCCACGAAGTACCTCTGGTCGCCGGCGCGCCAGTCCGCGCGTTCGATCCGCACCGGGCGCTTGATCAGGCTTTCCACATGCCGGAGCACCTGCCGCAGGCTGACCGCATTGGCCGGTCCGCCGCCCAGGTTGAACGCGCGTCCGGCGGCGGCGTCCATGCGGGACCAGGCGGCCAGATAGGCGTCCACCGCATCGTTCACGTGCAGGATGTCGCGCACCTGGCGGCCGTCGCCGTACAGGGTGATCGGCTCGCCGGCGAGGGCCCGGATCAGGAAGTGGGCGACCCAGCCCTGGTCCTCCGTGCCCATCTGGCGCGGCCCGTAGATGCAGCTCATGCGCAGCACGCAGGCAGGCAGGCCGAAGCTGCGGGCGTAGTCCAGCGCGTACTGGTCCGCCGCCCCCTTGGAGCAGCCGTAGGGCGTGTGAAAGTCGAGCGGCTGCTCCTCGTCGACCCCATGACGGCGCATGGCGTCGTCCAGGGGGGCCCAGGCGTCGTCGACGAGGCTGAGCGGCACGCCGCCCAGATCGCCATAGACCTTGTTGGTGCTGGCGAACACCACGGGAAGGCCGCCTTGCGTCCGCGCAGCCTCCAGCACGTTCAGCGTCCCCTTCAGATTGACCTCGAAATCCTCGACCGGGTCCGCCAGGCTGGTGGTCACAGCCACCTGGGCGGCGAGGTGGAACACCACTTCGGCTCCGCGCGCGGCCGCGTCGACGACCTCCCGGTCCCGCACATCGCCCACCACCGCCTCGATCCGATCACCGTGACTGGCTTTCAGCCACTCCAGGTTCCGCTCGACGCCCGGGCGGTTCAGCGCGTCGAGCACCCGCACGCGCCGGCCCTGACGCGCCAGGCGGTCGGCCAGATTGCTGCCGATGAACCCGGCGCCGCCGGTGATCAGCGCCACGCCGCTCATGCCACCAGCCCCCGGGCTTCCAGTTCGCTCCGGGCCTCGGCCACCCGGTCGCGCGCCTCCTGACGCGCAACCCAGGCGGACAACGCCTCCAGGCCGGCGCCGAAGTCCTGTTGCGCCGCGTAGCCCAGAAGGCGGCGGGCCTTGGCCAGGTCCGGGATGTTGTGGCGGATGTCGCCCGCCCGGGCCTGGCCGGTGATCTCCGGTTCGAGGTCCGGGCGGCCCATGGCGGCGGCCTGCAGACGCGCGACCTCGTCGATGGTGCGATCCTCGCCGGAGCCGATGTTGAAGACTTCTCCGTTCGCCTCCGGCCGGTCCAGCGCCAGCAGGAATGCGCGGGCCACGTCCGAAACATGGACGAAGTCCCGGCGCTGGCGCCCGTCCTCGAAAACCATCGGCCGCTGCCCGTTGGCGATGCGCGAGGCGAAGATGGCCAGCACGCCCGTATAGGGGTTCGAGAGCGCCTGACCGGGACCATAGATGTTCCACAGCCTCAGCGCGGCGCCCTCCATGCCGTACTGGCGGGTCAGCGTCAGGGTCAGCCGCTCCTGGACGTACTTGTTGATGGCGTAGACGCTCTGCAGCGCCGGGCGCTTGGTTTCGGGCGTCGGAACCGGCGTGAGGGGCCGCCCCTGATCATCCAGCGGGTCCCAGGAGCCGTCCGGATTGCGGCCCAGGCGCTGGGCGTCCTCCACCAGCGCGCCGCCGGCCGTGCGATACAGGCCTTCGCCATAGACGCTCATGGACGAGGCGACGACGACGCGCTGAACCGGATTGTCGATCAGCTGCTGGAACAGCACCGCGGTGCCGTGATCGTTGACCGAGGTGTATCGGTCGACGGCGTACATGCTCTGGCCGACGCCGACCTCGGCGGCCAGGTGGATCACCTTGTCCACGCCCTTGACGGCCCGCAGCACGGCGCTCTCGTCGCGGATGTCGCCGACGATCAGCTCGACCTCGGGATCCAGTTCAGCCGGGCGGCCGCCGCCGCCGTGAACCTGTTCGATGAGGCCGTCGAGGGCTCGCACCCTGTCGCCCCGCTCCAGCAGCGCCCGCGCCACATGGCGGCCGACAAATCCGGCGCCGCCGGTGATGAGGATGGTCTGGCTCATGCCCGGCTCCTTCAGCGGTTGACGAATTTCGAGAAGCGGCTGGTCTGGCCGCCCGACGTCTCCTCCTGCTCAAGCAGGGCGAGCTCGTTCTCCTCAAAGATGCGGAAGAAGGTGTCCCAGTCGATCACCTCCAGCGCCTCGTCCGGTTCGCCGAAGTCGAACCGCAGCACGCCACCGCCGCCCTTCCCGGCCGTGTCCCTGACCCGGGCGG
>JBALUZ010000245.1:0-2365 GCA_036963825.1 Brevundimonas sp. | reverse complement strand
ACCCCCTGCTCCACCTCGCGTCGGGTGGAGGCGGCGGCCCCCGCGGCCTGGGCCGCGTCCGAGGCGCTCTGCGACACGGCGCGGGAGATTTCCTCCGCGGTCGCCACGGTCCGCTCCAGGTGCGCCGCCTGTTGTTCCGTGCGCAGGGACAGGTCGTCCGAGGCGCTGGCCAGTTCGGCCGAGGCCGAGGACAGGGCCGAGGCGCTTTCGGCCACCGAGGATATGGCCGCGGCGAGGGCCCCGACGGCGGTGTGGAAGTCGTCCCGGAGCGAGCGGTACTCGTCGGGGAAGGGCTGGTCGATGGACACGGCCAGATCCCCCGCCGCCAAGGCCTTCAGGGCGGAGCCCAGGGCCGCCACGACGCGGGCCTGGCGGGCCTCCGCCTCCTGCTGCTCGGCCGCCACGCGATCCCGCTCGGCCTGCAGGGCCTCCAGATAGATGGAGATGGCCAGGTCCATGTCCAGCATGACCCGCTGGGTCAGTTCGGCCACGGCCTCGGCCGTGCGCGCCTCGTGCGCGGCGTTGGCCAGGGTCTTCCGCGGGCGGGCGGACACGGCCTTGATGAGCCCGGCCAGGATCATGCTGTAGCCGCCGATGTACCATCGGGGCTCCAGTCCGATGCGGGCGTGGACCTGACCGATGACGCGCACGGCGGCGGCGTAGTCGGCGTCCGCCCGTCCCTGGATCAGGGCGTCCCAGTGCTTCGCCTGGGCCGCACGGGCGGCCTGCATGTGGCCGGGGTCCGTGAAGAAGCGTCGCACCTGGGGCGTGCGCTCGATCTGCTCGTAGAAGCTGGCGAGGGCGTCCGGAAGCGCCTCGCGCAGGATCGGCTCCATGGCGCGATAGGCTGCCGACGGTTCGGCGAGGCGCATGAAGGCCATGCGCTGGGAGAGAATATCGTCAGACACAGTAACATCCTGAAAAATAACGCGGATTCAAGAGCCGCAGGAAGTATGGCTATATCCGTGCACCCGAAGTGGTTTTTCAAGGATTAACGGCGGCGGGGCGGTGCGCCCCCGAAAGAAAAAGGCGGCCCATAATGGGCCGCCTTTCCTGTCTCGCCGGGCGCCGTGGTCAGCGCGGGCTGTAGGCGGGCGGCATGCGCCGGTCCCGGTTCGGGTGATAGCGGTCGCGCAGCTCGAGGTTGCGGGCCTGCAGGGGCTGTTCGACCCCGGCGATGAACACCGCCTCCGGCTGGCTGAGGGGCTCCAGGGGATCCCCCGACCAGACCACCACATCCGCCGCCTGCCCCACGGCCAGGGCGCCGAAGCCCTCCTGCCCGAAGATGCGCGCCGGATTGACGGTGATGGCGGCGATGGCGGCCTCGAACGGCAGGCCGTTGGCCACGGCGTTGCCCGCGTTGTAGCGCGCGTCGCGGGCGCGGTGAGCGGAGCCGCCGGGCTTGATGGCGATGGTCACCCCCGCCGCGTGCAGACGGGCGGCGTTCTCCTGCCGCGCGGCCCGCACCTGGAAGTTCGAGGGCAGGTTGGCCAGGGGGTTGAGCAGCACCGGCACGTTCGCCGCCGCGATCTGGTCGGCCACCAGCCACCCCTCCTCGGCGCCGTCCAGGATCAGGCGGATGTTCTCCTCGTCCGCCAGCCGCAGAACCTGCAGGATGTCGGCGGCGCGGTGGACCGTGACCACCAGCGGCATGCGGCCCTCGGCCACCGGGATCAGGGCCTCCAGATCCGCCCGCGACAGGGACAGGTCCCGCAGGCCGGCGCGCTCGTAAGCCTGGCGGTTGCGGGCGTAGAGACGCACCTCGGCCAGGGTTTCGCGGAACAGGGTGAACTCGGCGCCGCGGGCGCCGCCGGCGACGCCGGCCCCGGCCTCGCCGAAGGGCGCCACCATGGCCACGCTGGCCCGCACCAGAATGTCCGTGCCGCGCGCCAGATGCACCACCGCCGCCTGTCCGGCGAACAGGCCCGGGGTGTGATAGCCGCCGTGGCCGGCGCCGGCCGTGTCGTGCTCATGCACATGGCCGCTGGACGATCCGGCGTGCTGGGGCAGGACCACGGCGCGGGTGACGCCGCCGAGGCGCGCCACCGGGATGGTGATGGACCAGGGGTCGAGGCCCCGCGACACGTCGAAGGCGGCGCTGAGGCTGTTGCTGGACTGGCGCAGGTCGTTCGTGCCGGAGACCGAGGAGACCTCGCCGCCGCCGATGCCGGAATCCACGGCCACGATGCCGGGGGTGACCACGCGTCCGGCGGCGTCGATGATGCGGGCGCCGGCGGGCACGGCCGCGTTCGGGCCCACGGCGCTGATGCGGCCGTTGCGGATCACCACCACGCCCGAGGCGATCTCGCCCGTTCCGGTCAGGATGCGGCCGCCGGTGATGGCGACGGCGTCCTGGGCCACGGCC
>JBALUZ010000244.1:0-2425 GCA_036963825.1 Brevundimonas sp. | reverse complement strand
CATGATCACCAGACCCGCCAGGGGCGTGGCCACGGTGCGCTCGCTGAGCGTCAGATAGGCCAGCAGGATCGGCCAGTGCCACAGGTACAGGCCGTAGGACCGGTCTCCCAGCCAGGTGAACGGCCGGCTGCCCAGCAGCCGCGCCACGCCGAAGCGGCTGACGCCAAGGCCGCCCGCCAGCACCATGGCGGCGCCCAGCGTCGGCCACAGGGCCGCATAGCCGGGGAAGACGGTGGAGACCTGCAGCAGGAAGCCGCACGAGACGATCAGGGCCAGGCCCAGCCAGCCCAGCGCCAGCCGCAGACCCTCGCCCAGCGTCAGGCGCGGCAGGATCAGGGCCACGAGGCCGCCCAGGGCGAACTCCCACAGCCGGGCGAAGGTGTCGAAATAGGCGGCGGGCTGATCCCGCGCCGTGTGGATCACCGACCAGGCCAGCGACCCGGCGAAGATCAGGATCAGGAACCCGGTCACCGCCTTCGTCCGGTCGATGGCCGTCCGGCCCACCGCCCAGGCCAGCCCCCACATGGCCACGCCGAAGAAGGCCAGGGCCTGCACCTGCACCGCCATGGCCCAGTAGTGCTGGACCGGGGCGGTGGCCGCGTCGCGGGTCAGATAGTCGGTGGAGAATTTGATCAGGTACCAGTTCTCCAGATAGGCGGCGGCCGCGATCACGTGCTTGGCGTAGGCCTCCCACCGCACGCCCGGCGCCCACAGCGGCGCGGTCAGCACGATGACCACCAGCACGAACAGGGACGACGGCAGCAGGCGCCTGGCCAGCCGCGCGGCGTAGCGGATCACGTCCACCGAGCCCCGGGACACCGCCTCGCGGCCCAGGGAGCCCACCAGCAGGAAGCCGGACACCACGAAGAACACGTCCACGCCGCCGGACACCCGGGCGAACCAGATGTGGAACACGGCCACCAGCAGGGCGCCCACGGCCCTCAGACCCTGGATGTCTCCGCGACGATCGGTGCGCGCTGGCGCGACGGACATGGGCGTTCCCCTGAAGTGAAGCCCCCTTGCTGCCACAGCCCCGGTTACCGTCGGCTCAACGGCCGGCGATTAATTCCGCGACAGCCTGCATCCGCCGTGATGGATTGCGGCCTCTAAGGGTCATCATCGATAGAGGGGTCTCCAATGCGTAAGCTCGCCTGCCTGGTCTCGGCGCTCGCCCTGTCCGCCGCCGTTCCCGCCCTGATCGCGCCCGTCCCGGCGCTGGCCCAGACGGCCGCGTCAGCCGAGGCGCCGCGCACCTACAGCGCCGCCCAGTTCTTCGAGACCACCAGCTACGGCATGGCCAGCCCCTCGGGGACCGCCTTCTCGCCGGACGGATCCTCGATCCTGATCTCCAGCGACCGCACCGGCGTTTTCAACGCCTGGGCCCTGCCCATCGACGGCGGCGATCCGGTCCCGCTCAGCACCTCCACCGACGTGGCCACCTTCGCCGAGAGCTGGTTTCCCCATGACGGGCGGGTGCTGCTGACCGCCGACTCCGGCGGCGGCGGCAGCGAGCTCACCCACGTCTATGTCCGCGAGGAAGATGGAACGGTCCGCGACCTGACGCCGGGCGAGGCCGTCAAGGCCGACCTGCTGGGCTGGAGCGCCGACGGCTCTTCCTTCTGGATCACCTCGAACGCCCGCGACCCGGAGGTGTTCGATCTCTACGCCTACGACGCCGCCACCTACGAGAGCCGGCTGGTGTACGAGAACCCCGGCATGTTCATCGCCGCCATTTCCCGCGACGGGCGCTGGCTGGCCATGGACAAGCCCGTCACCTCGGCCGATTCCGACGTCTATGTGGTGGACCTGCAGAGCGGCGGCGAACCCGTTCTGGTCACGGAGCACGAGGGCGACGTCTCGCACGGGACCTACGATTTCACCCCGGACAGCGCCGCCCTGATCTACGCCACCAACGAGCACGGCGAGTTCAACCAGGCCTGGCGCCACGACCTGGCCACCGGCGAGAAGACGCCCTACCTGACCGCCGACTGGGACGTGATGTACGTGGCCTTCTCGCCGTCGGGCCGCTACCGGGTGTCCGCCGTCAACGCCGACGCCTCCACCGAGTTGACCCTGCTGGACACCACCGCGGACCGGCCCGTCGTCCTCACCGGCGTGCCGGACGGCGACATCGGCCAGGTGCGCTTCAGCAACGACGAAAGCACGGTCGCCTTCACTGTCGCCTCCGACACCTCGCCCTCGGACGTATTCGTGGCGGACCTTGCGACCGGACAGGCGCGGCGCCTGACCACGGCCCTGAACCCGGCCATCGACGAGAGCGATCTGGTGGAGGCCACCATCGTCCGCTACCGCGCCTCGGACGGGGTCGAGATCCCGGCGGTGCTGTACCGCCCTCGCGGCGCCTCGGCGGACAATCCGGTCCCGGCGCTGGTGCTGGTGCACGGCGGACCCGGCGGCCAGACCC
>JBALUZ010000243.1:0-2445 GCA_036963825.1 Brevundimonas sp. | reverse complement strand
GCGTCCTGCGCCTCGGCGATGGAGCTGGCCGTGGTGACCTGAAAGCCGCGCGATTCCAGCGCCCGTCCGAGGCGCGTTCTCAACGCCTGGTCGTCGTCCAGCAGCAGCAGGGACTTGTCCTCGAGGGCGGCGATGCGGTCTTCAAGACTGGCCATGTTTTGAAATACTCCTGAAACCTGAAGTCGGATGCGTTGCGTCCGCGGTCAAGACGGATCGGCCTCGAGCGCCGAGCGGGGCCAGCGCACCGTGACCCGCGCGCCTCCGGTTTCCGCAGTGGCGGCCGACACCCGCGCGCCGGTCCGCTCCAGCAGGGTGCGGGCGATGAAGAAGCCCAGACCCATGCCGCCGCCCATGCCGGCTCCGGCCGCCTTCTTGCCCTTGCGCGATCGACCCAGCGGGCGGCTGGTCACATAGGGCTCGCCCAGACGGGCCAGGATGTCGGGCGCGAAGCCGGGACCGTCGTCCGAGACGGTCACCTCCACGTGCCGGGCGTCCACGCGGGCGACCACAGCCACCCGCGAGGCGGCGAAGTCGGCGGCGTTCTCCACAATGGCCGACAGGCCGTGGACGATCTCGGGCAGGCGACGCACGTGGGGGGCGTCGGTCTCCTCCACCCCCTCGATGTGGCAGTCCATGTCCAGATCGATGCCCCGGTGCGGCTGGACCACCTCCTCCAGCAGGGCCTTGAGCCCCACCTCGGCGTAGATGGCGTCGCCGTCCTCGGGCCGCTGGGACAGACGCTTGAGGATTTCGCGGCACCGGTCCGCCTGCTGGATCAGCAGCCGCGCGTCCTCGGCCACGGCGGGATCGCCGCTCTTGCGGCTGGCGGCGCGGAGCATTTCCTTGGCCACCACCTGGATGGTGGCCAGCGGGGTGCCCAGTTCATGGGCGGCGGCGGCGGCCAGCCCGCCCAGGGCGGCCAGCCGCTGCTCGCGCTCCAGAACCTGCTGGGTCGCCGCCAGCGCCAGCGCCAGACGATCCGCGTCCTCGGCCACCCGCCAGGCGTAACCGGCGGTGAAGATCACGCCCACGCCCACCGCCAGGCCCATGCCCACCTTGTAGAGCGGCGGCAGGCTCAGCGTGGTGCCGCCGCTCCACGGCAGGGGCATGGACCACAGGAACAGGGCCACGGTGCAGATCAGGGCCAGGCCGCCGAGCATCATGGCCTTGCGGGCGGGCAGGGCGGCGGCCGCCACGGTCACGGGCGCCACCAGCAGCAGGCAGAACGGGTTCTCCAGCCCGCCCGTCAGCCCCAGCAGGACCGCCAGCTGAACGATGTCGAAGCCCAGCTGGACCGTGGTCTCGCGCCCGGCGGAGCGTCGGCCCTCGATGGTCTGCAGCCGCGCCATGGCGGCCAGGTTCGTCAGGGCGCTGGCCAGAATGACGGCGAGGCAGGCGCCGATGGGCAGGCCGAGGTTCAGCACCATGGAGGCGGTCAGCACCGCCACGGTCTGTCCGGCCACGGCCAGCCAGCGCAGGATGATGAGCGTGCGCAGCTCCAGTCCGCGCACCATGTGCGGCAGGGCGACGGCGTCCGGCGAATCGGACTGCGGCGACAGGTCGGCTTGGGACTGGCTCACCGCCCCTCTATAGACCGGGTCGACGCCCTCGTCTCGCCAGGAGCCCGCCCATGATGCCGCGCAAGTCCATCCTTCTGTTCGCCGGCGCCTGCATCGCCATCGCCGCAGCCCTGGCCGTGGTGACGGTCGTTGTCGTGAATGGCCGCCAGCAGTCAGAAGCCGTCTCCACCGGCGCGGCCGATGTGGGCGGCCCGTTCGAACTGGTGGACCAGACGGGGCAGGCGGTGGACGAGTCCATCCTTGAGGGCCAGTGGACCGCCGTTTTCTTCGGTTTCACCCACTGTCCGGACTATTGCCCGACCACGCTCCAGTCGCTGAAGGCGACCCGCGCCGCCATGGGCGAGCGGGGCGATGATCTCGAGATCGTCTTCATCTCCGTCGATCCCGAGCGGGATACGCCCGAACTGCTGGGGGACTATCTCCAGACCAGCAGCTTCCCCGAGGATGTCACCGGCCTGACCGGCACGCCCGAACAGGTGGCCCGGGCGGCGCGGGCCTACCGCGCCTTCTACGAGAAGGTGGGCGAGGGGCCCGGCTACACCATGAACCACACCCTGACCGTCTATCTGATGGGGCCTGACGGCCAGTTCCGCAGCGCCCTGACCCACGATCTGGCGCCGGACGACGCGGCGCGCGTCATCCTGAACGCCATGGAGCGGGGCTGAGCCGTCAGGCGCGCAGGGTCGCCCCGACCTTGCCGGCCGCTGCGACCACCCTGGCGGACAGGGCGTCGATGTCCTTGTCGGTCAGGGTCGTTTCGCGGGGCTGGATGACCACCTCGACGGCCACGGACTTGCGTCCCTCGCCCACGCCCTGGCCGCGATAGACGTCGAACACGCGCACGTCCTGGATCAGGCCCTTGTCG
>JBALUZ010000242.1:0-2475 GCA_036963825.1 Brevundimonas sp. | reverse complement strand
CTCGACCATCAGGGCGGTCTCCTCCAGCGACCCGGTGGTCGCCGACATGCGCATGACCGCGCTTTCGAGCCGCGCCTGGAGATCGGCGTTGACCCGTTCGGAGGCGGCGCGGGTGCGGGCGATCTCGGCCTCGGCCCGGCTCTCGGCCAGGGCCCCGATCATGAATCCGCCCGTGGAGACCACCATCCAGCCGCCCAGCACCGTCGCGGCGCCGGCCATCAGCATCTGCCGACCGGTGGTCAGCACATAGCCCCGGGTCTCCCCGTCACAACGAAGGTAGAGGTGCCGCTCCGGGAAGATTCGCTCGACAAGCTCGGACAGGCGAGAAGCGAAAGTCTTAATCATCAGTTAACGTCCCCCAACGTCAGGCTCTGGTTATCGGTGAACAGTTGACCCTGTGCAAGGGAGTTCACGTCACAGGCCGCCTGGGGGCGTCGGGATTCACCTTCGGCGATGCTCACCGAGGTTAACTTCGCCTGTCGCGTGTATTGGCGGGGCGATTTCGTCAACCATCGATCGGACCGCCATCATGAACGCGGAACATAACGCCGCTGTGAAGGATCGGCGTCAGGTCGCGTTCACGGCGTCCAGCACCGCCTGGGCGTGACCCGGGACCTTCACCTTGCGCCAGATCCGCCGCACCCGACCCTCGGGGTCGATCAGAAACGTGGTGCGCTCGATGCCCATGAATTTGCGGCCGTAGAGGGTCTTCTCGGCCCAGACGCCATAGCGCTCGCACACGTCGCCGCCTTCATCGGAGGCCAGGGTCACGTTCAGCTCGTGCTTGTCCTTGAACCGGTCCAGCTTCTTCACGGGGTCCTTGGATACGCCCACCACCACCGCATTGACGCGCCCGAACGCCGTCTTCAGCGCCGAGAAATCCTTGCTCTCGTTGGTGCAGCCGGGCGTATCCGCCTTGGGGTAGAAATACAGCACCGTCCACTGGCCTTTCAGCCCGTCCAGGCTGACCCGGCCGCCGCCGTCCGTCGCCATGTCGAATGCGGGGGCCGCAGCGCCCTCAATGATCTCAGTCACCGTGTTCTCCATCAGACCGGTCGCACCAGAACGATCTTTTTCTTGCCTGCGGCCAGCTTAAGCACGCCGTCGGGGTTGATGTCGCCCGCCTCGATCAGGCGGGCGCCGTCGCCGACCGCCTCATCATTGAGGCGAAGGCCGCCGCCCTGGGCCAGGCGTCGCGCCTCGCCGTTGGACTGGGTGAGGCCGGCGCGGGTGGTCACCGCGGCGACCATGGCGCCGACCACCTCGTCGCGCGGCAGCTCGACGGTGGGCAGGTTGTCCGAGAGGCGGCCCTGCTCAAACGCGGCCTCCGATGCGGCGCGGGCGGCGCGGGCGGCCTCCGCGCCGTGCAGCATCGTCGTCGCGGCGTCGGCCAGGGTCTTCTTGGCGTCGTTGATCCCGGCGCCTTCCAGCGCCTCGAGCCGCGCGATCTCGTCCAGCGGCAGGTCGGTGAACAGGCGCAGGAACCGGCCCACGTCCGCGTCGTCCACGTTGCGCCAGAACTGCCAGTAGTCATACGGGCTCAGCTGCTCGGCGTTCAGCCACACGGCGCCCTGGGCGGTCTTGCCCATCTTGCCGCCGGAGGCCGTGGTGAGCAGGGGGGTGGTCAGGCCGAAGGCGGACTTCTGATCCATCCGGCGGACCAGATCCACGCCGGAGGTGATGTTGCCCCACTGGTCCGACCCGCCCATCTGCAGGGTCACGTTGAAACGGCGGTTCAGCTCCAGGAAGTCCACCGACTGCATCAGCATGTAGTTGAACTCGAGGAACGTCATCGGCTGCTCCCGTTCCAGCCGCAGGCGAACCGAATCGAAGGCCAGCATCCGGTTGACGGTGAACTGGGTTCCGTATTCGCGCAGGAACTCCACATAGCCGAATTTCGACAGCCACTCGTCGTTGTCGACCATGATCGCGTCCGTCGGACCGTCGCCGAAGGTCAGGAATTTCTCGAACACCGTGCGGATGCTGGCGATGTTGGCGGCGATGTCGGCGTCGGTCAGCTGGGGGCGCGAGGCGTCCTTGCCGGTGGGATCGCCCACCTTGGTGGTGCCCCCGCCCATGACCACCACCGGGCGGTGCCCGGCCTGCTGCAGACGGCGCAGCATCATGATCTGGATGAGCGAGCCCACGTGCAGGGACGGGGCCGTGGCGTCGAAGCCGATGTAGCCCGAGATCACGCCGGACGCGGCCGCCGCATCCAGTTCGACCGGATGGGTGATCTGGTGGATGTAGCCGCGCTCGGACAGCGTCTTGAGGAAGTCGGACTTGAAGGCGGTGTCGGTCATGGTCAAAGCGGCTTGAGCGTGAGGGAGCAGGGCGTGTAGCACGACGCGCGCGCAGGGTTGAAGGCAATGACTTGCGCCCCCGTGTTTCCGGGCGTGTTAAATTGGGCGGTGGGGGTGTGTGCGGCCCGTTTGAGCCGCGCGGCCGGCCGAACCGGGGAGGGGATCATTTCAG
>JBALUZ010000241.1:0-2478 GCA_036963825.1 Brevundimonas sp. | reverse complement strand
GTGGGGGAGGGTGATCACCTGTTCCGTATAGAACGCCCGGTGACTCTCGGGGATGATGACGTCGTCGGCGACGATGTAGTCGATGAACGGCGCTCCCATCGTGCCGGGAAAGCCGAGATAACTGATCTGCACCGGCGCCGGGCGCGCCGCGAAGATGCCGGGCCGGCCGGCCTTGGTGTAGCCCTTCAGGTCGACGGCGATGTCGAGACCGTCCTGCCGCGCGAGCGCGTCCACCCGGGCGCCGCCCCGCCGAAGCGCGAGCGGTTCAGGGGCCTGGGCGCCCTGGTCGCCGACCCGGTGTTCATGACGGCCATCCTGGCCGTGGGCGCCATCCAGGCCACCCACGCTTTCCTGTACGGGTTCTCGGCCATCGAGTGGAAGGCGCGCGGCATCCCGGAGTCCGTCACCGGCATGCTGTGGGGCTTCAGCGTGGTGGTGGAGGTGCTGTTCATGTGGGTGGTGGAGCCGTGGCGACGCCGGCGCGGGATCGGGCCCTGGCTGCTGCTGATGATCGGCGGCGGCGCGGCGGTGGTGCGCTGGGTGGCCCTGGCCTTCATGCCGCCCCTGTGGCTGCTCTGGCCGCTGCAGGCCCTGCATGCGCTGAGCTTCGCGGCGACCTTTCTGGCGGGGCTGCAGATCGTCGAGCGGCTGGCTCCGCCCGCCAACCAGACCGCGGCCCAGACCCTGCTGTCGGCCCTGTCCTCCGGGGTGCTGATCGGCCTGGCCACCCTGATGGCCGGTCCGCTGTACGACGCCTACGGCGCGCTGGGCTATCTGGCCATGGCGGTGCTGGCGGGGCTGGGCCTGCTCGCCGGCTGGCGGGTGCGCGGGGCGCTGGCCTGGAGCCGGACCGGCTAGTCCTCGTCCACCCGGTTGCTGCGCTGACGGATGGGGGTCTCGGCGCCCTGGCGCATGTCCACGCCCGGCACGTCGCGCAGGTGGGCGCCGGCGCAGCCCATGCCCAGATTGGACCCGGGACAGTCGCCGGGACCCACGACCCCCGTGCCGCCGGAGAGCGGCGCGCGCTGGGCTTCATAGCGGGCGATGTTGGCCCGGCCCTGGCGGGCGAAGGCCTCGTCGCGCTCAGGGTCGCCGGTTCCGCGAATGACGGGGGCGTCGCCAGGCCCGGCGAAACGGTCCTCGCAGGCGGCGCGCTCGGCGGGAGTCATCTCGTTGCGCGGCCGGCTGCACGCCAGACCCGACGCCCGCAAGGCGCGGGCCACCCGGTCGCCCGCCTCGTCGGACCCGACCTGCCAGCGGGGCTCCACATCCTGATCGGCGGGCGCGGGCCTCTCGGGCCTGCGCAGGGCCTCCAGGCGGCGGCGCTCCTCCTCGTCCTCGGTCTCGTCGCGCAGGGCGCGGGCGCGAATCTCGCGGGCGAGGGCAGGGGCGTCGCTGGGCTCCTCGATCACCGTGACCGGCGCCTCGCGAACGGTCTCGCCGGCCATCAGCGGGCGGGGCTCGATCTGGATGAAGAGCGGCTCGGGCGGGCCGGCGCGGCCCGACATCTCCGGACCGGCGCGCAGGCCGACCATCACCAGCACGAGCCCGTGCAGGACCAGGGAGGCGGCGACCACGCCGAACAGGGTGCGGTTGCGGCCGAGGCCTTCGTGCAGGCGCAATACTGTCGACATGACGCCCCTTGTGGTGCTCGCCCGGCCGGCCGATGGTCCGGGTCTGCCGCGCGCGGTTCCCGACGCCATTATTCGAGCCTATGCGTCCGGTTTAAGGCGAAGCTGGACGCGGGGGGCGCGCGCCCTCCCGCTGATGAGAACCTTGACCCGACGCCGCCTGAAGCGTACATGGCCCCCACTTCGAGGCATGGGCGGTCCGCCGCCTGCTGATCTCGTGACAATCGAACGGACGGGCTGAGCCCGCCGGAACGCCCAAAGCGCGCGTTCCGGCTTTTCTGTTTGAGCGCACGGTCGGTCTCGATAACAACCCGGGCGCGGCTTCGGCCCCGTCCAAAAGAAGGAACTCGAGGCGCCCCGGCCGACAGGCACACGCCTCCATCGTTGAAAAGAGACCGAGACGAATGCCTACGATCAACCAGCTGATCCGCAAGCCGCGCAAGCCCAAGCCCGTGCGCAACAAGGTGCCGGCCCTGGAGGGTTCGCCCCAGCGCCGCGGCGTCTGCACCCGCGTCTATACGACGACCCCGAAGAAGCCGAACTCGGCCCTTCGTAAGGTGGCCAAGGTGCGCCTGGCCAAGAACGGCTACGAAGCCGTGTGCTACATCCCCGGCGAGGGCCACAATCTTCAGGAGCACTCGGTGGTCCTGATCCGCGGCGGCCGCGTGAAGGACCTTCCCGGCGTCCGCTACCACATCCTGCGCGGCGTGCTGGACACGCAAGGCGTCAAGGACCGCAAGCAGCGCCGTTCGCACTACGGCGCCAAGCGTCCGAAGTAAGCCCTGCGCGTCCAGAATATTATTTAAGAGGATAACCCCATGTCCCGTCGTCACCGCGCACAGAAGCG
>JBALUZ010000240.1:0-2550 GCA_036963825.1 Brevundimonas sp. | reverse complement strand
CCCTGCTGGTCCAGCACCAGTCCGCCGACATCATCGAGCGGGTCAACCTGTTCCTGGGCGCCGGCTCGGTGGAGAAGCTGCGCATCTCCCAGGGGCCGGTGCGCGGCCTGGTGGATCCCGCCTCCCCCACCCGGCGAAGCCGCGCCGCGCCGCCGCTGGACGCGGCCGCCGAGGCCGAGCTGGCCCGCTCCGTGGACGCCGCCCCCGACGCGGTGAAAGCCGCCCTGCTCAAGCTGGGGCGGGCGGTGATGCGGCGCGCGCGCGGCGATCAGCGTTGACAAACCTTCGCCGTCCTTGTTCTCGACTGTGACACCTGCGCGCGACGCGCCGAGAATCGCGCGATCATGCTGAATTCATCTGATTGAGGAGCCGCCCATGCGCCCGACCTTCCTGAACCGCCGCGCCGCGATGATCGCCGCCGTGGGCGCGACCCTGGCCCTGGCCGCCTGTGGCGGCGGCGGAACCGCGGCTCCGGCCGAGGGCGACATGGCCAAGGGCGCCGGCGAGGACGCCGCCGTCACGGTGGTGGAGTACGCCTCGGTCACCTGCGGCGTCTGCGCCGCCTGGAACGAGCAGGTGAAGCCCGAGTTCGAGGAGCGCTATGTGGACAACAACCGCGTGCGCTTCGTCTTCCGCGAACTGCCGACCCCGCCCCAGGACATCGCCGTGGCCGGCTTCCTGCTGGCGCGCTGCGCCGGCGAGGACCGCTATTTCGAGGTGGTGGACCAGATCATGCGCTCCCAGGCGGAATGGCGTCAGGGCGTGTCGCCGCGCGAGAGCCTGATGCGCATCGCCGCCGACGCGGGCCTCAGCGAGGAGGAGTTCACCCGGTGCGTCACCGACCAGGACGCCATCCTGGCCATGGACGAGCGGGTCCAGGCGGCGCGCCGCGCCGGGGTGACCGGAACCCCCTATTTCACCGTCAACGGCGAGCACGTCTCGGACAGCTCGCTGGAAGGCCTGGCGGCGGTCATCGACCCGCTGCTGGAAGCCGAGGGCTGATTTCCATGAGCGTGGTGCGGCGCGCGCTTGCGGGGCTGGTCCTGTGCCTGGCCTTGCCGCTGGCGGCGGCGGCCCAGCCCGCGCCGCTGACCGGCGAGGACCGGGTGATGGGCCGCGCCGACGCGCCCGTCACCCTCATCGCCTACGTCTCGACCACCTGCAGCCACTGCGCCGACTGGTACGTCCACGTCTTCGACGACCTGGAGGACCGCTTCATCGCGCCGGGCTATGTGCGGATCGCGTTCCGCGAAATCATGACCGCCCCGGTCGAGCCCGCCTTCGCGGCCACGGCCATCGCCCGCTGCGCGCCCGGCGACGCCTATTTCGACGTGCTGGCGCAGCTGTTCCACGATCATGAGGCCCTGCTGCGGACCGGCCAGGTGCGCAGCTGGCTCATGGCGGGCGGGCGCGCCGGGGGGCTGGACGAGACGGCCGTGACCGCCTGCCTCGGCGACGAGGCGGGCCTGCAGCGGGTCCAGGCGCGCTGGGCCCGGGCGGGCGACGACGGCGTCAGGAGCAGCCCGACCTTCTTCATCAACGGGCGCCGCTTCGAGGGCCACACCTTCGCCGAGTTCGACACGGAGCTGCGCCGTCTGATCCCGAACTATCGCTCGCCGGCCCGGGAGATGTTCGGCGCCCCGCGGCCGGGCGGCTGATCGGCCGTGGAATTCCTCCGCCTTCGCATCGCAGGCTTCAAGTCCTTCGTGGACCCGGTGGAATTCCACATCGAGCCGGGGCTGACCGGCATCGTCGGCCCCAACGGCTGCGGCAAGTCCAATGTGCTGGAGAGCCTGCGCTGGGTCATGGGGGCCAATTCCGCCAAGGCCATGCGCGGCCAGGGCATGGACGACGTGATCTTCGCCGGGGCGTCGGGGCGGCCCAGCCGCAACCACGCCGAGGTGCAGCTGACCATCGACAACGCCCGGCGCCGGGCACCCCAGCCCTTCACCGACGCGCCCCTGCTGGAGGTGTCGCGCCGCATCGACCGGGGTCAGGGCTCCACCTACAAGGTCAACGGCAAGGAGGTGCGCGCCCGGGACGTGCAGCTGCTGTTCGCCGACGCGTCCACCGGGGCCAACTCGCCCGCCCTGGTGCGTCAGGGCCAGATCTCGGAACTGATCGCCGCCAAGCCCCAGAACCGCCGCCGCATCCTCGAGGAAGCCGGCGGCGTGGCCGGGCTGCACACCCGGCGGCACGAGGCCGAGCTGCGCCTGCGCGCCGCAGAGGCCAATCTGGAGCGGCTGGACGACATCGGCCGCGAGCTGGAGACCACCCTGGCCCGGCTGAAGCGCGAGGCGCGCCAGGCGGAGAAGTACAAGAAAATCTCCGCCGAGATCCGGGCCCTGCAGGCGGCCCTGCTGTATGTGCGCTGGAACGACGCCCGCGCGGCGGCCGAGGCGGCGAAGGCCGAGCTGGCCGAGGCGGACCAGGCGGCGGCCGAAGCCACGCGCGAGGCCTCCCGGGCCCAGACCGCCGCCCTGGCCGCCCAGGAAGCCCTGAAGCCCGCCCGCGAGGAGGACGCCGTCGCCGCCGCCCTGTTGCACCGCG
>JBALUZ010000239.1:0-2568 GCA_036963825.1 Brevundimonas sp. | reverse complement strand
CTCGACGGCGATGTCGGCGACGATTCGGCCGGCGACCGCCGCAGGATAGATCTGGGCCACGGTCCCGGAGGTCGGCAGGTCCTCGCCCTCGACCCGGATCTGTTGGCCCTGGCGCAATCGGCGCCCCTGCGCTTCGGGCAGCTCCAGCCTGAGCACCAGAGGCCCGGCGGTGATGGTGGCGATGGACTGGCCGGCGACGACCACCGAGCCTTCCGGCACGTCGGCGCTCAGCACCCGCCCCGCGACCGGCGCCAGAATACGCCCCTGGCTCGCCGTTTCGGCGCTCGCGGCGCGCTGGGCGCGGGCGGCGCGCAACTGCGCCTCGGCCGCTTCGGCGGCGGCGCGCGCCTGATCCAGCGCCGCCTGGGCGTAGAAGCCGCGGTCGAACAGCGTCTGAACGCGCGCCAGCCGATCCCGGGTCAGCACGGCGTCCGCCTCGGCGGCCGAAACCGCCGCGTCGAGGGCCGCGGTCTGGAGGGACAGACGGTCGTCGGACACGATTCCCAGCACCTCCCCCTCGCTGACGACCACCCCCTCGCGCACGTTCAGCTGGATCAGGGTGCCCGAAATGCGCGCACGCGCCTCGGCGAGATCACGGGAGGTGATGATCGCGGACGCCGGCTTCAGGATCGGGACGGCCTGCTGCCTGATGACGAGGCGCTCGCCCCGGACATCCGGCTGCGCCACGGGTTCGGGATCGCCGCCGCAGGCGACAAGCAGGACGACCAGGGCGGACAGGACTGTCGTGGACTTCATCTGATCCTGCAGGCGACCTTTGAAGGACGGGATCATCGCTCCGCCTGCGGGATGATTTCCTTGATACGGATCAAGGACGTGGGGATTCCGATGGTGAAGGGTGCGGTCTCCACGGCATGGCAAGGAAGCGCGCCCATGAACCGGCCAACCATCGTCATCATCGGAGCAGGCCTGGGCGGCGCCATCGCGGCATTCGACATTCGCCACGTTGTCGGCGACCGGGCGCGTGTCGTGATGGTCTCCCGGGGCGACGTCTTCCATTTCACGCCGTCCAATCCCTGGGTGGCTGTCCGCTGGCGCACCAGGGAAGCGATTGAGGTCCGGCTGCCCGACGTGATGAGGCGCAAGGGCGTCGAGTTCATCAATGTGGCCGCCACGCGCATCCGCCCGGACGAAAACGGGATCGACCTCGCGGACGGCCGCGCCCTGCACTACGACTACCTGGTCATCGCCACCGGCCCCGAGCTGGCGTTCGACGAAGTCCCCGGCCTCGGGCCGGCGGGACACACCGTCTCCATCTGCCACGTGGATCACGCCGCCGAGGCGGCGGCGGCCTTCGACGCCTTCATGGAGTCACCCGGCCCGATCGTCGTCGGCGCGGTGCAGGGCGCCTCCTGCTTCGGCCCGGCCTACGAGTTCGCGATGATCCTGGACACCGAGCTGCGGCGCCGCAAACTGCGCGACCGCGCACCCATGACCTTCGTCACGTCCGAACCCTACATCGGCCACCTTGGGCTGGATGGCGTCGGCGACACCAAGGGCCTGCTGGAAAGCGAGATGCGCCAGCGCCACATCAAATGGATCACCAACGCCCGGGTGAAATCCGTCGACGCCGGCATGATGCACGTGGAGGAAGTCGCGCCGGACGGGTCGGTCAGGGCCGCCCACGACCTGCCCTTCTCCTACTCCATGATGCTGCCCGCCTTCCGGGGCGTCGAGGCGGTCCGGGGTGTCGAGGGGCTGACCAACCCGCGCGGCTTTGTTCTCGTCGACAAGCACCAGCGCAATCCGGCCTGGCCCGACATCTTCGCTCTGGGCGTCTGCATCGCCATCCCGCCGACCGGTCCGACCCCCGTGCCGGTGGGGGTGCCCAAGACCGGCTTCATGATCGAAAGCATGGTCACGGCGATCTCGGCCAATCTCAGGGACATCATCGACGGCAAGCCGCCGACCGCGGAAGCCAGCTGGAACGCCATCTGTCTGGCCGATTTCGGCGACGAGGGCGTGGCGTTCATCGCCCAGCCCCAGATCCCTCCCCGGAACATCAACTGGGCGTCCCGCGGCCGCTGGGTCCACGCCGCCAAGGCGGCCTTCGAACGCTACTTCCTGCACAAGGTCCGGACCGGCCAGGCCGAACCCCTCTACGAGAAGCTGGCCCTCAACCTTCTCGGCGCCCGGAAATTGCGGACGCCCCCCGCAGGACATTCCTCACAGGAGACTGCCCCATGACCCTCGACCACGCCGTCATGATGCTGGCCGGTTCGCTCGTCCTTGCCGGCGCGGCTCTGGCCTACTGGGTGCATCCCGCCTGGCTGTGGCTCCCGGTGCTGGTGGGCCTCAATCTGGTCCAGGCGTCGATCACAGGATTCTGCCCCGCAGCCCTTTTGCTGAAAAGGCTCGGCGTGCGTCCGGGCGCTGCGTTCCGCTAGGGCGGCGGCCACGTCCCTCCGGGCCGGCTGAGGGCCCCGTGATGATCCTTCCGATACAGCGCAGCGACGGACGCCGTGAGGCGGTGAAGGCGCTCAGACCGTTACGGGAGAATGGCTGGGGAACTAGGACTCGAACCTAGAATGACGGTACCAAAAACCGTAG
>JBALUZ010000238.1:0-2585 GCA_036963825.1 Brevundimonas sp. | reverse complement strand
CCCCAGGCCCGACACCTGGCCGGACAGCCGCAGCGGCAGGCCGGGTCCGGCCTCATAGACGGCGAATTTCAGGCTGGACGATCCGGCGTTCAGGGTCAGCAGGCGCGCGGCGCTCATCGCAGATATTTGGCGGGCTTGTGCTGGCTGACCAGGATGGCGAGGGCGCAGGAGGCGAGGCGCGAGGCCTCCGGGTCCGACCGGCTGGTCAGCATGATGGGGACCCGCGCGCCCATGACGATGCCCGCCGACTGGGCGCCGGCCAGGTAGAACAGCTGTTTCGCCAGGATGTTGCCGGACTCGATGTCCGGCACGATCAGGATGTCGGCGCGTCCCGCGACCTCGGACCGGATTCCCTTGGCCGCCGCGGCCTCCACCGAGATCGCGTTGTCGAAAGCCAGCGGCCCGTCCAGCCGTCCGCCGACGATCTGGCCCCGGTCGGCCATCTTGCACAGGGCGGCGGCGTCCAGGGTGGAGGCCATCTTCGGATTCACCGTCTCAACCGCGGCGAGGATGGCGACCCTGGGTTCCGGGATGTCCATGGCGTGGGCGCAATCGATGGCGTTCTGGACGATGTCGCGCTTGGCGGCCAGATCCGGCGCGATGTTCAGCGCCGCGTCGCTGACCAGCAGGGGACGGGGGTAGCTGGGCACGTCGAGCACGAACACATGGCTCATGCGCCGGTCCGTGCGAAGGCCGGACCGCCCGGCCACCACGGCTTCCAGCAGTTCGTCCGTGTGCAGGGCGCCCTTCATGATCGCCGCCGCCTCGCCGCGCGACGCCAGCTCGCACGCCCGCGCCGCGGCCTGGTGGCTGTGTTCGACGTCCATGACCTCCAGCCCGGCCAGGTCCAGACCGGCGGCCGACGCCGCCGCCCGAACCCGGGCCACCGGTCCGATCAGGACGGGCTCGATCAGGCTGCGGCGCGCGGCCTCGACGGCGCCGGTCAGGGACAGGACGTCCACGGGATGGACCACGGCGGTGCGCAGGGGCGGCCGGGCCTCGACCATGCGCAGAAGCCGCTGCAGTTGCGTGCCGGCCGGGGCGGCGGCGGGCGCGGCGGGGGGCGGGTTTCCAATGGCCAAGGTCGGCTCCAGAGAGGGGGGCATGGGATCGCGGAGCCTGTCCGTTCAAAGGACCAACGCGCGACGGGCCTGCAGGTCCGCACTTCCGATGATCTGACTCTATCAGATCGAAACCGCGGTGATTTGATCGACGTCAACGACGGAACGCGGCGATCAGCGTCCAGTGCGTCACGAGAGCCAGATTCACGCCTTGATGCTGGAGGCCCGAGCCTTGGACCGTCTTTCCAACAAGGTCGCCGTTATCACCGGCGCCGCCGTCGGGCTCGGCCGGGCCACCGCCATCCGGATGGCGGAAGAGGGCGCGTCCGTCGCCGTTCTGGACATCCTCGACGCGGAGGGTCTCGAGCTGATCGAGATGCTGCGTGAGCGGGACCTGCCGGTCGCCTGGTGGCGTTGCGACGTGTCCAGCGAGACCGAGGTCCAGCAGACGATGGCAGACATCGTCGAACATTTCGGCCGCATCGACATCCTGGTCAACAACGCCGGCGTGGCCGGGGTCAACAAGCCGACCCACGAGATCACCGAGGCCGAGTGGGACCGGGTTCAGGCGATCAACGTCAAGGGCGTCTTCTTCTGCACCAAGCACGCCATTCCATACCTGAAACAGGCAGGCGGCGGATCGATCATCAACCTGTCGTCGATCTATGGCCTGGTCAGCGCGCCGGATATTCCGCCCTACCACGCCTCCAAGGGCGCAGTGCGGCTGATGACCAAGACCGACGCCCTGATCTACGCCCCCGACCGCATCCGGGTGAACTCGATCCACCCGGGCTTCATCTGGACGCCGATGGTGGAAGGCCATCTCTCCAGCCAGGGGGATCTGGAAGAGGGCCGCAAGGCCACCGCCGCCCTGCATCCGCTCGGCCGCATGGGCGAGCCGGATGACATCGCCTGGGGCGCCGTCTACCTCGCCTCCGACGAGGCCAGGTTCGTCACCGGATCGGAACTGGTCATCGACGGCGGCTACACCGCCCGCTGAGCCAGGCCGACTGCCAAAGGAGCCAGTCATGAACCACGCGCTCAGACGGGAGATCATCGACATCCTGGAACAGGGTCGGGATCTGACGCTCGCGACCTTGCGCGAGGATGGCGCGCCCCAGGCGACCACCGTCAGCTACGCCAGCGACGGCCTGTCGATCTATTTCGGATGCGGCGCCGGGTCCCAGAAGGCGAGGAACCTGGCCAGGGACGACCGGGTGTCGCTTACGGTCGATCTGCCCTACGCTGACTGGAACGAGATTCGCGGCCTGTCGCTGTTCGGGCGGGCGCGGCCGCTGACCGCGCCGGCGGAACTCGAATCGGTGGGTCGGCTGTTCCGGGCGCGGTTTCCGCAGATGGACGCCTTCGCCGAGGCGCCCTTCGAGATGACGCTCTTCTGCATCACCCCGCTGGTCGTGTCGGTGCTGGATTACCGGAAGGGCTTCGGCCACACGGACCTGGTCACCGCCGGCGAACTCGAGGCGCCCCCGTCCCCGGCCGCCGCAGGCGCCGCCGCGCAGCCGG
>JBALUZ010000237.1:0-2586 GCA_036963825.1 Brevundimonas sp. | reverse complement strand
GCCCGTGCGCGTCACCGGCACGATCTCGCCGCCATAGCGCGCCACCACGCCCTCGCCCTCCGTCGCGACCCCGAGCACGGTCAGGCGCAGATGACGGGCGTCGGCCTCGCGCTTCAGCCCGTCCATGGCGCCCGGCGGCACAGCCATGACCACCTCGTAGTCGTCGCCGCCCGTGGCCAGTTCAATCAGGGCCGCCAGCGGATCGACCCGGGTCTCGAACCAGGCCGTGGCGGCCCGCGACAGGGGCAGCTTCTCCAGGTCCATCAGGACGCCCACGCCGCTCGCCGCCGCCAGGTGGGCCATGTCCCCGATCAGCCCGTCGGACACGTCCAGCGCCGCCGCGGCGTGCTCCCGGACCGCCAGGGCGAAATCCACGCGCGGCTCGGGGGTCCGGTAGTGGGCCGCAAGGGTCGCGATGCGCTCGTCCTGCAGCGCGAGTTCGCCCCGCGCCGCCTTCAGCCCCAGGTATCCGTCGCCGATCATGCCGGTGACCACGATGAGATCCCCCGGCTGCGCGCCGCTGCGGGACACAGCGCGACCGTTAGGAACCCACCCCAGCGCCGTCAGGCTGAAGCTGGCCGGTCCCGGCGTGACCACCGTGTCGCCGCCCAGCAGATGGACCCCGAATTTCGCCTGGTCCTCGGCCAGGCCCGCCGCGAACGCCTCGCGCGCGCGCCAGCCGGCCCCCTTCGGCCAGAAGCACGCCAGCAGATAGCCGAACGGCTCGGCCCCCTTGGCGGCCAGATCCGACAGGTTCACCCGCAGCAGCTTCTTCGCCACCGTGTCCAGGGGATCGTCGGGCAGGAAGTGAACGCCCTCGACCATGGCGTCCTTGGTCAGGATCAGATCGTGCCCCGGCCGCGACGGCAGGACCGCCACGTCATCAACCAGACCCCGGCCCCATTCCGGATGGGACAGCGGCCGGAACAGCCGCGCGATGGTCTCGAACTCGTCGGCTGCATCAACCCCGGGCATCGCGCGCGACGCCGTCCAGGGCGGCGTTGACGAATTTCGCCTCGGCCGCGTCGAAGAACGCCTTGGCCAGCTCCACGTACTCGTCGATGACGATCTCGCGCGGCACCTCGGGCTTTTCGCGCAGCTCCCACGCCCCGGCGCGCAGCAGCGCCCGCAGGGTAGCGTCCAGCCGCTCGATGCGCCAGCCCGACGCCAGCCGTGTCACCACGGCCGTGTCGATGGCCTTCTGACCCGCCACCACCCCGCGCACGATCTCGGCGAACCACGCCTCGTCGGCCTCGGCCAGAGGCGCGCCGTCCATGTCGGCGTCAAAGCGGTGATTGTTGAACTCGTCGACCACCGTGTCCACGCCCTGGCCGCCCAGCTCCATCTGATACAGGGCCTGGACCGCCGCCAGACGCGCGACGGTGCGGGCCCGCCGCTGGCGCGAGGTCAGCTCGGGCTCCGCCCGCTGCTTCTCGGCCTCGGCCAGCTGGGCCATGACGGATTTCAGGCTGTTGGGCTCGCTCACAGCCGGCCCTCCCTCAGACGGCGGCGCAGATCGATCAGCTCCAGGCAGGCGCGCGCCGCGCCGCCGCCCTTGTCGCCTTCGGTGTAGCGGGCCCGGGTCCAGGCCTGCGCCTCGTCCTCGACTGTCAGGATGCCGTTGCCGACAGCCAGGCCCCTGAGGCCCAGCTGCATGATGCCGGCGGCGGACTGATCCGACACGAGCTCGAAATGATAGGTCTCGCCGCGGATGACCACCCCCAGCCCCACATAGCCGTCATAGCGCACGCCCAGCGGGCTGCGGCCCATCTCCTCGGCCTGGGCGATGCCCAGCGGCACCTCCAGCGCCCCGGGAACGGTGGCCACATCGAACGTCGCGCCGCGCGCGCGCAGGGCTTCCTTGGCCCCTTCAAGCAGCGCGTCGGACAGGTCGTCGTAGAACCGTCCCTCGACGATCAGGATACGCAGGGGATCGGTCAAGACTGGGGTTCTCCATCCATGTCACGCCAGCCTGCGATGCGCAGGCCGTAACCCTCAATGGCCGTCGGATTGGGCCGGGTTGAACTCATCACGATCATGTCGCGCACGCCCAGGTCCAGCAGGATCTGGGCGCCCACGCCATAGGCTTTCAGGGCGCGGTCCACGGCGCCGGGCTTGTCGCCGCCGGTCAGGCGCTCGGCCAGTCCCTTCAGCTCGGGATCACGCAGAAACACGGTCACGCCGGCTGCGGCGCCGTACCGCTCGGGCTGGCTGATCGCCCTGAGGGCGCTCGGCACATAGTTCTGGCGCGCCTCCACATGGCCCAGCAGATCGGCGGCGAAGTCCACCTGGTGCATGCGCACCAGGGTCGGCTTGTTCGGGTCGATCCGGCCGTGGACCAGCGCCACATGCTCCACGCCCTCGATGGCGTTGCGATACAGCATCAGGCGGAACGGACCGCCGTGCACGCTCTCGAACGGCGTCTCCAGCACCCGCTCCACGAAGCGCTCGGTGCGGCGGCGATAGGCGATCAGGTCGGCGATGGTGCCGATCTTCAGGCCGTGCAGCTGGGCGAAGGCGACCAGGTCCGGCATGCGGGCCATGGTGCCGTCGTCGTTCATGATCTCGCAGATCACCCCGGCGGGC
>JBALUZ010000236.1:0-2592 GCA_036963825.1 Brevundimonas sp. | reverse complement strand
GCCGCCGCCGCCCGTGCGGCCCCCGCGCACGCCGCCTCCGCCGGAGGTACAGACCGTCCCCCTCGCCCCCTCGCCGCCCGCCCTGCCGGTGCTCACGTCCGCCCAGACGGCGGGCGCGCGCACCGCCGGGCCCGGCGCGGGCGGCGGGGCCGGGGGCGCGGGATCGGGCGCCGCGGCCGGCGGATCAGGCGGCGGCTGCGACATGGTCCGCCGCCTGCAGGACGCGCTGCGGGGCGACGCCGAGGTGCGCGCGGCGGTGGACGCCGCCAGCCGCCGGCTGAACGCCGCCGGCCGCGCCATCCAGGTGTGGAACGGCGACTGGCTGCAGGACGGCGACGAGGCGGGCAAGGGGCTGGCCGGCGTGCGTCAGGCCATCGCCATGGAAGTCGCCTTCGCCCCCGCCGACTGCCGCGCAGAGCCCATGCGCGGGCTGGTGCTGCTGTCGCTGGGGGACGGCCCCGGCGCGCCCCGCGTGGCCCTGGGCGCGGCGGCGTGGCGCTGGTCCGACCTGCTGGAGATCGACTGACGAGGCGGCGGGGGTGTGGGGCCTCCGGAGACGGAGGAGTCTGGCGACTCCGCCCCTGGCCGCCGCCCGTCTCCCGCTACTCTCCGCGCGCCTTCTTCTCGGCCATCTTCGCCAGCAGCCGGCCCCGGCCCTTCGACAGGGCGTGGATCACGCCGCGGAAGGTGGCCACCTCCTGCTCGGTGAAGGCGGCGCGGCCCAGCATGACGCGCAGGTTCTGGCTCATGGAGCGCTTCTTCTCGGGCGGGTGGAAGAAGCCGCCGGCGTCCAGTTCGGCCTCCAGATGCTCGTACATCCCCACCAGCAGGTCGCTCGACGCGGGCGGCTCGCCCGGCCGGAACCTCGGCGGCGGCGCGTCCAGCACCAGGGTGCGCCACTCATAGGCGTTGATGGCCACGGCCTGGGCCAGGTTCAGGGAGTGGTGGCGCGGGTCGATGGGGATGGTGACGATGCCCGAGGTCAGGGCGATGTCGGTGGTCTCCAGCCCCGCCCGTTCGCCGCCGAACAGCAGACCCGTCCTCAGCCCCGAGGCGGTGTCGTCATACAGCACGCGGGACGCCTCGCGCGGGGTGCGCACGGGCTGGCGGGTCTCGCGGGGGCGGGCGGTGGTGGCGAAGACCGTGTTCAGGTCGGCGATCGCCTCGGCCACCGTATCGAACACCCGCACCCCCTCCAGCACCCAGTCGGCGCCGGAGGCGGTGGCCCAGGCGCGGTCCTGGGGCCAGCCGTCGCGCGGCGCCACCAGCCGCAGGTCCGACAGGCCGAAATTGGCCATCACCCGCGCCACCGAGCCGATGTTGTCGGCCATCTGCGGCTTGTCGAGGATGACGGCGGGCGGGGTCAGTTCAGTCAAGTCAGTCGGTCCCGATCAGGGCGTCCCACGGATCGACGGTCCCGGCCTCCACCTCGGCCACGGCCACGGCCGGCCAGCCCACGCGGGCGTCGGCGCTCTCGCGCCAGGCCAGCACGATCAGGTCGCGCAGCTCCCCGGCCCCGGCGCCCAGCCGCTCGACGGCGAAGGCCCCGCCGCGCAGGTCGCCCTCATTGAACGCGCCGGCCTTCTCCAGCCGGTAGAAGGGCGTCACCTGGCCCAGGCTGTCGCCCAGATAGGCGACCGTGCGGCGGTCGATGGCGGTTTCACCGAGATCCGCCGCGGGCATGGCGGCTTCCACCAGATCCAGCCGCGCCACGCCGCGCACATAGGCGCCCTCGAACAGGCCGTGGGTGCGGCGCGAGCGGGTGAAGCCCTCGGGGTTCGGGGTGTCCTCGTCCCAGCCGTTGTAGTGGATCGAGGTGTGCAGCGGCTGGCTGGCGTCGCCCACATAGTGCGCCCAGACGCCCAGATCGCGCAGCAGCAGGCTCTCGCGGCGGCGGCGGTCCTCGGCGTACCAGGCGCGGCGGGCGGGGTCGGTCTCGCGCGCCTCGGCCGCGTTCAGCACGCGCCAGTAGGCGAAGTCCCGCACCAGCTGATGCCAGCCGTCCAGCAGGGCGTAGTACAGGTATCCGGCGTCGTCCACGTCGAGCCCCGCCCGGGTGAGCGCGGCCTCGTACTCGCTGCGCAGCTCGGGCATGGCGGCGAGATGCGGCCCGGCGCCGGTCAGCACGTGGCCGTCATCGTCGAAGTCGATGAAATGGGCCGTGTCCCGCTCGCGGGCGTGGACGCGGGGGCCGCCTTTCCAGCGGTCAGGCTCGCGCGCCAGTTCGCCCACCTCGGTGGCCGCGGCGGTCGTGCGCAGGAAGGCGGGAACCTCCCCGGGCAGGTTGCGCATGGCCGCGACGCCGATCAGGCGGTGGCCGGTGGCGCCCCAGGCCCCCACATCGGCGGCGGGCGCGGCGACCAGGGCCGCGGCGGCGAGGGCGATCAGGGTGCGTTTCATGGGACGGAAACCTGCGGCTGGAGAGGACACCGGCACTTAGCCGATCGAGCCCCCATCATTCAAAGCCATAATCCGCCCGCCCGGCGCGGCGGCCCCGGACGCGGGGTCGCAATTTTCCGGTACGCCATCTTTTCGCCAGTCCCATGCATCATTCAGCGCGGGCCGGTGATCTCCGAGCCGGCGTATCCCGAG
>JBALUZ010000235.1:0-2593 GCA_036963825.1 Brevundimonas sp. | reverse complement strand
GATAGGAATCCGGCAGCTGGCTGGCCCGGCTGGCGAACAGCACGAAGGTCGGCGGGCGGGCTTTGGTCTGGGCGATGTACTTCGGACGCACGCGACGGCCATTGACCGCCGGCGGCGGATGGCGCTGGACGGCCATGGCCAGCCAGTCGTTCAGATCCCGCGTCTTGACCTTGGTGGACCAGTCGGTGTGGGCCTTGAACACCGCCGGCATCAGCCGGTCGATATTGCGCCCGGTCTCGGCCGACAGGGCGATCATCGGCGCGCCGCGGACCTGAGGCAGCTTGCGCGAGACCTCTTCCTGCAGCTCCTTCAGACGCTCCTGTGGGTCTTCCACCAGGTCCCACTTGGCCAGGACGAAGACCAGGGCGCGGCCCTCGCGCTCCACCAGGTCGGCGATCTGCAGGTCCTGGATTTCCAGCGGGTGGGTCGCATCCATCACCAGCAGCACGACCTCGGCGAAGGTGATCGCCCGGATCGTGTCGTGGGTGGAGAGCTTTTCGAGCTTCTGCTGGACCTTGGCCTTGCGGCGCAGACCGGCGGTGTCCACCAGGCGGATGGCGCGATCATCCCACACCCAGTCGACGGGGATGGAGTCCCGCGTGATCCCGGCCTCAGGCCCTGTGAGCAGGCGCTCTTCGCCGATCAGGCGGTTGACCAGGGTGGACTTGCCGGCGTTGGGGCGGCCGACGATGGCCAGTTGGACGGGCTTTTCGCCCCCCTCGTCCTCGTCCTCGCCGGCTTCGGGCGCAATGGCGATCACGGCGGCATAGAGATCGGCCATGCCCTCTCCGTGTTCGGCCGAGACGGGGATGGGTTCGCCAAAGCCCAGGCGGAAGGCGTCGAGGGTTCCGTCGTCGCCCTGGCGGCCCTCGGCCTTGTTGGCCAGCAGGATCACCGGCTTGCTGGATTTGCGCAGCAGTTCGCCGAACACCTCGTCCATCGGCGCCACGCCCTCGCGGGAATCCATGACGAACAGGATCAGGTCGGCCTCTTCGATGGCCAGTTCGGTCTGGCGGCGCATGCGCGCCTCGAGGCTTTCGTCGGTGACGTCCTCGAACCCGGCGGTGTCGATCAACTCCAGGTCGATATCGCCCAGACGTCCGGTGGCGAACTTGCGGTCGCGGGTGACGCCGGGCAGGTCGTCGACAATGGCCAGCTTGCGCCCAGCCAGACGGTTGAAAAGTGTCGACTTGCCGACATTAGGACGGCCGACGATCGCGATCTTGAGCGGCATAGGCGCTCCCTGGCGCGCTGGAACCCGGCCCGACCCAAGGGTCGAACCGGGTGGATAATGGAATGATGTGACGCCTGCAGCCCGACGACGCAACCGTCGCCTTGGGTGGCAGGCCTAGCGCAGGGCGATCAGTTGGGCGTTGTCTGTCGCCACATAGATCATCCCGCCGACGGCGATGGGATCGACGAGGACCGAGCCGCCGAGGTCCAGCCGGCGTTCGACCTCGCCGGTCTTGGGGTTCAGCACCGCCATATCGCCGGACGACGACGCGACCACCAGCTTGTTGGAGGCCAGCAGGGGGCTGGTCCACAGGGGCTTTGGCGCAACCGTGCCGCCGATCCCGAAGATGCCGCCGGTCTTGCGTTGTTCGACGCCCTCGTTGAGGTCGCGGATCCAATAGACTTGGCCGCTTTCGCGGGAGATGCAGATCACTTCGCCAGCCTTGGAGACGACGAACACCACGTCGCCCGCAGGCCAGGGGGTCGTCACGCCGGTGACCGGCAGGGTCCAGCGGGGCGCGCCGGTGCGCAGGTCGACGGCGGCGAAGGCGCCCGAGTGGCTGACAGCGTAGACGTCGCCGCGATAGATGACCGGCCGTCCGACGATGTCGCGGATTTCCGACAGGGCGTTGGTGCGGCTGGCCCGCGAGAGCCCTTCATTCCACAGGTCGTTGCCGTTGCCGCTGCGAAGCGCCACCAGCTCGCCGGAGCTGAACGAGGCCACCACGGTGTCGCCGGACACAGCGGGACTGGAGGCGCCGAGGATACGGGCCGGCTCGCTGAGCGCCTGATAGGTCCAGCTCGGCGCGCCGGTGGCCGCGTCGTAGGTCAGGAGCGTGTTGTCGATGGCCACCGCCATCACGCGGCCGGCGGTCACGGTCGGCGCGGCGTGGATCGGCTGCTCGGTCTCGCTGCGCCAGTCGACGGCGCCCGTCCCGGCGTCCAGACGGGCCATGAACCGATAGCCCGAAGTCACGTAGAGCTTGCCGTCAGCCAGGGCGAGGCCCCCGCCAAAGCCTTCGCGCTCGTCGCGTCGGGTGGGTTCGAGGTTGGTGTCCCACACCACCTGGCCCGACTTGGCGTCGATGGCCGACACGGTGGCCGCGCCATCCATCACATAGATGCGGCCGTCGGCGGCCACCAGCGGGGCCATGACATGGTGACCGCGGCCGGAGCCCTGGCCGAAGCCGCGCCGCCAGGCGACGTCGAAGGCGACCGGCGCTTCGATGTGCTCGGGCGCCTGCTCCAGATTGCCGCCGGGCAGCGGCCAGGCCGTACGGCTATAGGGCGTCGGCAGAAAGAAATCGGCGCCGCGCAGGGTGTCCGAGACATTCAAGGTGTCGTCGAACGCGATGACCGA
>JBALUZ010000234.1:0-2642 GCA_036963825.1 Brevundimonas sp. | reverse complement strand
GGTGCGAGAAGGCGCGGATGCGGGCGCCCGAGGCGACGGTCACGCCGGGGCCGAAGACCACATTGGGCTCGATCAGCACCCCACCCTCCACCGCCGTGTCCCAGGCGAAATGGACCGTGTGCGGGGCGGGCATGGTGACGCCGGCGGCGAGGAAAGCCTCGCGCTGGACCTGCTGGAACAGGCGCTCGGCCTCGGCCAGTTCGGCCTGGCTGTTGACGCCCATGACGGCGGCCTCGTCGGCGAAGACGGCGCGGGTCGGCTGGCCGCCCTTGCGGGCCAGGGCGACGATGTCGGTGAGGTAGTATTCGCCCCTGGCGTTGTCGTTTCCCACCTGATCCAGCAGCTGGAACAGCAGGTCCGCCTCCACGGCGATGACGCCGGAGTTGCAGGCGGTGACGGCCAGCTGGGCGGGCGTCGCCTCCCTGGCCTCCACGATGGCCTCGAGCGTCCCGACTTCGTCCACGATCAGGCGGCCGTAGGCGGCGGGGTCGGCGGCGTCGAAGCCCAGCACGGTGACGCCGTCCGCCCCGAACACCGGCGCGATGTGGTCGGCCTTCAGCAGGGGCACGTCGCCATAGGTGACGACCACCTGACCGGCGAAGCCCGCCAGCGCCTCACGGGCGGCCAGCACGGCGTGGCCGGTGCCCAGCGGCGGGTCCTGCACCGCGATGGCGCCCGAGCCCAGACGCTTCTCCACATGGGCGCGGACCTCGGGGGAATGGGTTCCCACCACCACCACGATGCGTTCGCAGTCCAGGGCCTCGGCCGCGTCGATGGCGTGGTCCAGCATCGCGCGGCCGCCCAACGGGTGCAGCACCTTGGGCAGCGGGCTCTTCATGCGCGTGCCCTGGCCGGCGGCGAGGATGACGGCGGCGCGTGAGGTCATGGGGCGGTCTCGTGCTGGCGGAATCGTGGAGCCGGTCTAGCCGAAAGCCGGGCGTCGCGACACATGGGCGGGCAGATTTCCGTCCGCACCTTTCCGCTCACCCCAGCGAAGGCTGGGGTCCAGATGGCGAACCCTGGGCGTGCCGGATTGAAGACGCCTTCGCCCCAGCCGCCTCCGCCCTACGATCTGGACCCCAGCCTTCGCTGGGGTGAGCGGTGGAAAAAGCTACGCGGCGCCTTCCGACGCCGTAATGGCCGCCAGAACAGCGCCGTCGACGACCTGATCGCCCACTGCGACGCCCAGTTCGCCCACCACGCCGTCGAAGGGCGCGGTCAGGGCGTGCTCCATCTTCATGGCTTCCAGCACGACGACGGACTGGCCCTTCACGACGGCCTGGCCGGGCTCGGCCGAGACGGCGACGATCTTGCCGGGCATGGGCGCGCGCAGGGCGCCGTCGGAAGCGGCGGCGGCGCCGGCCGCCGTCGACGCCGGGGCGAATGCGACCGCATGGCCTTCATCGAACAGCACCGTCTGATCCGCGCCGAACCACGCGGGCAAATACCGGTCGCCGACCCAGATCCCCTCAACCCCGGGCGCCACCTGATAGGTCTGCCCGTTCAGGCTCACCTCGTACCAGGACGCCTCGTCCTGCCGCTTCGGCGCCAGCAGCGCCTCCTGCGTGACGCCGTTCACGCTGCCGATGATCAGGGACCGATCCGCACCGTTCAGACGGAAGCCGGTGATGGCCGCCCGCTCCGCGCTCCACGGAGAGACCCCGTCGTCCGTGGGGCGCCTTGAGCGCTGGCGAGAGGCCTCGAACAGGTCCGTCAGACCCGCCGCGACGACCTCCTCCCTGAGGTCCTGCGCCAGCAGGGTCTCTTCCTCGGCGCCGATGAAGGCGGTGTCCACGTCGCCGGCGACGAAGCGGGGATGGTCCAGACAGCGGGCGAGGAAGGCGGCGTTGGTCCGCACCGGCCAGACCTCGACCTCGGCGCAGGCGTCGGCCAGACGGGCGGCGGCGGCCTCGCGCGTGTCCTCGTGCACGATCAGCTTGGCGATCATGGGGTCATAATGCTGGCTGACCTCGCCGCCCTGCTCCACCCCGGTGTCCACGCGCAGGTCGTCCGGCAGGCGGAAGTGGTCCAGCCGGCCGATGCTCGGCAGGAAGCCGTTTTCGGGGTCCTCGGCGTAGAGGCGGGCCTCCATGGCCCAGCCGTTCAGGGGGATGTCGGCCTGTTTCAGCGGGATGGGCTCGCCCGCCGCGACGCGGAACTGCCATTCCACCAGATCGACGCCGGTGACCGCCTCGGTGACCGGGTGCTCCACCTGCAGGCGGGTGTTCATCTCCATGAACCAGATGCGGTCGGGCTTGAGGCCCTCGGAGGCGTCGGCGATGAACTCCACGGTGCCGGCGCCCACATAGTTCACCGCCTTGGCCGCGCGGACGGCGGCGTCGGTGACGGCCTTGCGGGTTTCCGCATCCATGCCGGGGGCCGGGGCCTCCTCGATCACCTTCTGGTGGCGGCGCTGCAGCGAGCAGTCGCGCTCGTACAGGTGGACCACCTCGCCGGTGGAATCGCCGAACACCTGCACCTCGATGTGGCGCGGGCGGGTGATGTATTTCTCGATCAGGACGCGGGGATCGCCGAACGAGGCCTCCCCTTCCCGCTGGGCCCCGGCGAGACCGGCGGCGAAGCCCGCCGAGCGCTCGACCTTCTTCATGCCCTTGCCGCCGCCGCCGGCGACGGCCTTGATC
>JBALUZ010000233.1:0-2642 GCA_036963825.1 Brevundimonas sp. | reverse complement strand
CCATCGCCTCGGGGGGCGCGGACGACACGCCCCGCTGGCAGCGGGTCTACTGGTGCTCCATGGAGGGGCTGGCGGCGGCCCTGCTGCTGCTGGCCGGGGGGCTGGGGGCCCTGCAGGCCGCCACCCTGGTGGCCGCCCTGCCGTTCGCGGTGATCATGATCCTGCTGACCGCCGGCCTGGCGCGGCAGATGTCCGCCGACGCCGCCGGGCGCGAGATCGAGACCGAGCAGCCGCCGCTGGCCGAGCGGGTCAAGCGCCTGCTGGCCCCGGCCCGCCGCCGCGACATCGACCGCCAGATCGAGCGGCACGGCGTGCCCGACATGGAGGCCGTGGCCGCCGCCCTCACCGCCGAAGGGCTCGAGACCGCCGCGGTCAGCCGCCGCGAGGACGGCGCCGACCTGACCGTGCACCATCCCGGCTGGGCCGACTTCATCTGGCGGCTGACGGCGGGCTCGCGCCCCCTGCCGGCCCTGTCGCCGCTGGAGGCGCCCGAGGACCGGCGCACCGTGGAATGGCGCCTGACGGCCCAGGCCCAGGGCGGGCGCCGCCAGGACGTGACCGGCTTCACCCGCGCCCAGATCGAGGCGGAGATCCTGGACGATCTGGCCAAATGGCGGCGGGGATGAGCCGGTGACGGCGCCGCTGGACCCGGCCGTTCTCGTCCCCTTCCTGACGGCCATGGTGCTGGTGGAGCTGACGCCGGGGCCGAACATGGGCTGGCTGGCGCTGGTCAGCCTGTCGCGCGGGCGCACGGCGGGACTGGCGGCGGTGGCGGGCATCACCCTGGGGCTGGCGGCCTGGCTGGCGGCGGCGGTGCTGGGCCTGACCCGCTTCGAGCTGGACTATCCGGCGGTGCACGAGGTGATCCGCTGGGCCGGGGTGGGGTTCCTGCTGTGGCTGGCGTGGGAGGCGTGGCGGGGCGACGGGACCGCCGGGCGGGATGGTGCGGAGGCCACCCGCCGGGCCCTGTTCCTGCGCGGCATGGTCGGCAATCTGCTGAACCCCAAGGCGGCGGTGTTCTATGTGGCCCTGCTGCCCACCTTCATCCGGCCCGGCTACGCCGCGCCCCTGACCCAGGCCCTGGTCCTGGGCGGGCTGCACCTTATGATCGCGGTGGTGGTGCATGCGCTGGTGGTGTTCAGCGCGGCGGGCGCGGGGCGGGGCCTGACCGAACGCATGCAGGGGCCCCGGGCGCGGGCGGCCACGGCGGCCGGCCTGGTGCTGATCGCCGCCTGGATGGCGTGGCAGACGCAGCGCTGAGCGCGTGGACAGGGCGGGCGGCGCCGGTCTAGCCTGCGGGGACCAGTCGGGAAGTCCAAGCATGAGCCTCAGCCTTTCGCGCCGCGCGGCGCTGTCCCTCACCACCGCCGCGGCGGGCGTCGCCGTCCTGCCGGGCCGCAGTCGGGCGCAGGACGCAGCGCGGGATCAGGCCCTGGCCGATGCGGTGGACGCATACGTCACCCGCTGCATGGCCGCCTTCCCCGACCAGCCGGGGCTGGGCGTCAGCCTGGTGCGCGGGGGCGAGACGGTGCTGGCGCGGGGCTATGGCGTGCGCCGTCAGGACCGGCCGGACAGCCGCGTGGACGAGACCACCCTGTTCGCGGTGGCCTCCAACACCAAGGCGGTGACGGCGGCGTCGCTGGGCATGCTGGTGGACGAGGCGCGGGTGGAATGGGACGCGCCGGTGCGCACCTATCTGCCCGACTTCCGCCTGTCGGACCCCTTCATCACCGAGCGCATCACCGTGCGCGACCTGCTCAGCCACCGGGCGGGCTTCGGCCTGGGCGCCGGGGACTTGCTGTTCTGGCCCAACAGCGACCGGACCCGGGCCGAGGTCATGGCCGCGATCCCGAACGTGCCCATCGCGCAGGGCTTCCGCGCCGGGTACAACTACTGCAACCTGATGTTCGTGGCGGCGGGCGAGGTGATCGCGGCGGTCTCGGGCATGCCGTGGGAGGACTTCGTCCAGACCCGGGTGCTGACCCCGCTGGGCATGGCGGACACCGTGCCGCTGACCAGCCGGGCGGACCCGGCGCGCTCGGCCCTGCCCCATGGGCGCATCGGGCCGCCCCTGCGCTATCAGGGGGAGATGACCCTGCTGGAGGACAGCATCGCGGGCATCTGGAACTGGGATTCGGCGGGCGCCGCGGGGGGCTTCGCCGCCTCGCCCCGGGACTGGACCCAGTGGATGAAGACCCAGCTGGCCTCGGGCGTGGCGCCGGACGGGACGCGCCTGTGGTCCGAGGCGGTGGCCCGCGAGATGTGGCGGCCCAACGTCATCTCCGGCTCCTCGCCGGGGCCGACGGCGGAGCTGCCGGGCCGGTCCATCACCTCCACCTATGCGATGGGGTGGAGCGTGGCGGACTATCGCGGCGAACGCATGGTGACCCACGGCGGCGGCTCGCCCGGCGGCATCTCCGCAACCGTGCTGATCCCCGGCCGCGACGTGGGCTTCGCCGTCTTCTCCAACGCCGAGGAAGGTTATCTGCTGCGCGCCCTGCGCAGCGGCATCGCCGACATCGTGATGGCCGAGGACCGGGACTTCGCCGCCTTCGACTGGATCGCCGACAGCCAGAGGCTGCTGGCCGAGAGCACGGAGCGGTCGCTGACCGCCGCCGCCGAGATCGACGCGAAACAGGCCG
>JBALUZ010000232.1:0-2648 GCA_036963825.1 Brevundimonas sp. | reverse complement strand
ATTGTTGTGCACGCCCCGGTCCGCCAGCATGCGGGCCGACGAGCGCAGCTCGATCACAGCGGGGGCGTCTGAACTACAGGCCCCGGCGATGCGGGCCCAGAGGGCGCGGGCGGCGCGCAGCTTGGCGATCTGCACCGGATAGCGGGCGTCGGCGGACAGGCCGAGGACGATGCGCTTCAGCCCCTCGGCCGGCGCGATGCCGGCGGCCTCGAGCGCGCGCAGATAGGCGACCACGGCGGCGGCCATGACGCCCAGCTCCTGGGCCTCGGTCCCGCCCGCCTCGTGCACGAAACGGCCGGAAGCGAGGAACAGGGACGCCCGGGGATAGGCGCCGGCGTGGCGGGCCCCGGCCTGGGCGGCGGCGTTGACGTGGGCGGCGACGGGGCCGGCGCTGGCGCCTTCAAGGGCGAAGGCGGACAGGGGGTCCAGATGGAAGGCGAGGGTCGCCTCGGGCGCGCCCTTGGCCAGCACGGCCAGCCAGTTGGCGGCCTCGGCGCCCATGAAGCCCGCGTCCAGCGCCACGGGGGCCAGATCCAGCAGGACGCCGTCCAGGGCGCGGGCCAGGTCGTCCTGCGAGCCCGCGGCCACGCCGCTTCGGCCCGAGGAGTCGAGCCGCAGCAGCAACGAGGCCGCGCCGCCGGTGAGGGCCTCATGGGCCAGGGCGTTGGCGCGGGCGGGGTCGGGATGGTCGATGAGGGTGCGCAGATCCCACGGGCGGTCGCGGTCCCCGGACAGGCCCGGACGGGCGCGCAGGGCGGCGCGGTCCGGATCGGCGGCGTAGAGCGGCTGGATCGCCAGGCCGTCGGCGGTGCGGCCGATCAGGGTCTCGAACGGCGCGCCTTTCAGGCCCTTTTCAGCGAGGGCGCGCCAGTCGGCGAGGGACGGGACGGGGAAATCTGGGCTGAGGCTTTTCACGGCGCGAGTGATGGGCCGCGGGCGCCCGGCCCGTCAAGCCGGGCTGAAACACCGCGTGATAATCCCGCATTTTCCGAGGCCACTTCATTGACGCACAAGGGTTCGGATCTTTCGCGAGCGCGATTTCGTCCCCCGGGTTCGGGGCGCCTCCACACTGACGCCCACGACCCATCAATGGAGGCGCGAGCGTGATCCCAGCCGAATCCCAGTCCAGCGCGAGGCTGGAGCTGCCCTATCTGCAGGCCGGGCAGATGCAGAAACATGTGACCCTGAACGAGGCGCTGACGCGGCTGGACGCCCTGGTCCAGTGCGCCGTGGTCAGCCGCTCGGTCGGCGACCAGCCCGCGGCGCCGGGCGAGGGCGCGCTGTACATCCTGCCCGAGGCGGCGGCCGGGGAGGTCTGGTCGGCGCTGCCGGCGGGCGGACTGGTCCGCTTCGAGGCGGGCGGCTGGACGACCATCACGCCGCCGCCCGGCCTGCGCGCCTATGTGGTCGATGAGCAGCGCCTCGTGGTGCTGGGCGAGGACGGCTGGGCCGACGCGGGCGGTGTTCCCGACCGGCTGGATCATCTGGAGGGGCTGGGCGTCGGCACGGCCTCGGACGGGACCAACGCCTTCGCCGCCAGGCTGAACAGCGCGCTGTGGACGGCGCGGTCCGCAGCCGAGGGCGGGACCGGAGACCTGCGCTGTGTGCTGAACAAGGAGGACGAGGCCGGGACCCTGTCGCTGCTGTTCCAGTCGAACTGGTCAGGCCGGGCGGAGATCGGGCTGGTCGGCGACGACGACCTGGTGCTGAAGGTGTCGCCGGACGGCGGGGTCTGGCGCGAGGCTGTGCGGATCGATCGCCAGACCGGGCGGGTGGGCTTTCCGGTGATGGACGCCCTGCTGCGGCCCGCCACACAGGATGTGCTGACGGCGTTTGAGGCCCCGCCTGCGAGGGCGAGGACGTTCCTTCTCGACGATCTGGTCCGTGCGCTGGAAGCCGCCGGGGTGTGGGCGCGGCTGACCGCCCTCTATCTGACGGCGGCCCACGACGAGCAGGCGGCGCGGCTGAACCTGAAGACGCCGGGGCTGTACGATCTGACTCCGGTCAACGGGCCCGTGTTCGCCGCAGATGCGGGGTGGTCGGGCGACGGCGTGGACGCCTGGCTGGACACGGGCCTGAGCGCCTCGGCGGTTGCGGACGGCGGGATCGGCGTCGCCGCCGGAATCTGGCTGACCGCCAATCCCTCCCCGGGCACCAGCCAGTTTCCGCTGGGCCCCGTCGACGGGGACGAGACGCTCTCCATGGCGCTTAGCCCCTCGACCGGCAATTTCAGCGCGCGGCTGGGTGCGAGCGCCCTGGCGGCGTTCGGTCCCGCGCCCGCGGTGACCGGGCATTTCTGCGTCAGCCGGACCGGTTCCACCCATGTGTCCGGCTACCACGACGGGGTTCTGCTGGGGGTCACGGCCAGCCCCCTGACAGGCTACGGCTCAGGCTCGACCGGCCTGTTGCGGCGGCTCGGCAACCACCACAGCGGGAGGGTGGCGGCCGCCTGGCTGGGCAAGGGCCTGGACAGCGGCCAGGTGGCCGCGCTGCACGGGGCCCTGGCGGCCTGTCTCGGCGAAGCGGGGGCGATCTGATGACGGGCGAACCGACGCCGGAGGGCGACTGGCGGTTCCGCCGGTTCTACACCTATGCGGCGACCATCGCCGGACTGGCGCTGCTGGCGGTGCTGGTGTGGCGGCTGGAGG
>JBALUZ010000231.1:0-2650 GCA_036963825.1 Brevundimonas sp. | reverse complement strand
GGTGTGCTGAAATGAACGCGCAACGATTCCAGGAACTGGCGGACGCCTGGGGCGCGGATCCGCGCCGCTGGCCCGAGGCCGAGCGGGCGGCTGCGCGCGCCTTCATGGACGCCGACGGGCGCGGCGCCGAACGGCTTCTGTTCGAGGCGCGCCAGACGGACCTGGCGCTGGACGCCGCCCCCTCTGTCGTGGTCAGCCACGCCCTGCGCGAGCAGGTGATCGCCCTGGCCGCCGCCGCCGGCCTCAAGCCGCGCCCGCGCCCCGGCTTCGGCCGCCTGGCCTGGATGTCCGGCGCCGGATGGGCCGCCGCATCCGTGGCGGGCGTGCTGGTCGGCCTCAACCTGTCCCAGGCCGCCGTGGCGCAGGCCGAGGCGGACGCCGTGCTTTATCAGTCCCAGCTTCTGGCGCTGGACGACACCGAGGTGCTGGGATGAGCCATCGCGCCCTGATGATCGCCCTGGCGATCTCTCTGGCCCTGAACCTGTTCGCCGTGGCGGCGGGGGTCACCGCGTGGGTCACCCGCGAGGCGGCCGAGGAGCGGATCGAGGATGTCCGCGCCGGCCGCGAGCGCATGCCCCTCATGGCGGTCATCGACACCATCGACCCCGCCCGGCGCGAGCGTGTGCGCGCCGAGTTGCGCGCCGCCGCCCTGTCGGCGAAGCCTGACTTTCAGGAAGCGCGCGCGGCGCGGCGCGAGGCCATCGCCCTGACGGAGAGCGAGGCGTTCGATCCGGCGGCGGTCAGCGCCTTGCTGGAGCGGTCCCGCGCCTCGGAGCTGCGCGGCCGCGCGCGGCTGGAAGTGGAGGCGGTGCGCATCCTGTCGGGGCTGTCGCCCGAGGATCGGGCCCGCATGTCGAGCCTGTTGAGCCGTCACAACCGTCATCGCCAGCGGCGGAACGAGCCGCCGCCGCCGCCGCCCCCGGCCGGGGAGGCGGACGCGGCCCGCTGACCCCCTAGGCGGCCTGCGCCTCGCCAAGGGCGGCCGGGCGGCGCATGGGCAGGATGAAGCTGACGGTCGTGCCCTTGCCGATCTCGCTCTCCATCGTCATCTCGCCGTGGTGCATCTCGATCAGGGACTTGGTCAGGGCCAGGCCCAGTCCCGTGCCCTGGTTGGTCTTGGAGTGCTGGCTCTCGACCTGTTCGAACGGGTTGGCGAGCCGGGCGAGATCCTCGGGCGGAATGCCGATGCCGGTGTCTGAAACCGCCACGCGGATCTGGTCCGCCGCCGGCGTCAGGCTCACGGTGATGGATCCGCCCGAAGGGGTGAACTTGACCGCGTTGGAAATGAGGTTGAGCAGAACCTGTTTCAGCGCGCGGTAGTCGGCGTCGATCTCGGGCAGGTCCGCTGCGTCCAGGCGGAGCTTCAGTCCGCATTCCTCGGCCCGTCCGCGCATCAGGCGGATGGCGTCCCGGCAGACTTCCGACAGGTCCACGGTCTCGTAGTGCAGGGTCATCTTGCCCGCCTCGATCTTGGCCATGTCGAGGATGTCGTTGATCAGGGCCAGGAGGTGCTGGCCCGAGTTCAGGATGTCCACGGCGTAGCCCTTGTAGCGCTCGTCGCCCAGCGGACCGAACATTTCGCCGGCCATGATCTCCGAGAAGCCGTTGATGGCGTTCAGCGGCGTGCGCAGCTCGTGGCTCATATTGGCCAGGAACTCGCTCTTGGCCTGGTTGGCCGCCTCGGCCCGGGTCATGGCGACTTCGTATTTGCGCGCGAGGCGCGACAGCTCGTCCTGGCTGGCCTCCAGCTTGCGGACCGTCAGCTGCATGGCCTCGGCGGCCTGTTTGCGCTCCACCTCCTGGCGCTTGATCACCGTGATGTCGGCGGCCGTGACCACGGCGCCGCCCTCGCCGGTGAAGCGCTCGGACATCTGCAGCCAGCGCCCGTCGGTCAGCTCGATCTCGCGCACGCCGGGGCGGCTTGTGGCCGAGGGCTGGTCCTTGCTGATGGCGAGGGCGGCGATCCGGGTCAGCTCGTCCTTCTGGGCGCCGCGCTTGAGCACGCCGGGCTGGAACCCGAAGGTGTCCTGGAAGGCCTGGTTCCACAGGATCAGCCGGCCGTACCGGTCGAACAGCACGAAGGCGTCCGACACGCTCTCGATGGCGTCGCGCAGCCGGTTCTCGGCGGCCTGGGCCTGGGCCTTGGCGCGCCGCGACTCGGTGATGTCCAGGGCCACGCCCATGAGGTGGTCATAGCCGTCCGGCCCCCGCTGACGCGGCGCCTGGCCCCGCAGCTCCATCCACAGGGGCGGCTGGTCCGGCGCGTCCACCCGGAAGGCGATCTCGAACTGGCCGTAGGCCTGGGCCTGGCGCAGGGCGTGCTCCACCGCCTCGCGATGGCGGGGGTTGATGCGGTCGAAGATCTGCTCCTCGCCGATGACCCCGCCGCGGCCGAAGCCGAGCATGCCGGCCATCACGTCCGAGAGGATCACCTCGCCCTTCTCAAGGCTCCATTCCCAGACGCCGCAGCGCGCCGCCTCGACAGCGGTGTGGAAGCGCCGCTCGGTGTCGGCCCAGACCCGGGCCGCGCGGCGCGCGCGGCGCTCCTGGAACAGCACCAGGGCGCCGAGGCCGAGGCCGAGGCCCAGCGGGCCGATCAGGATCCAGGCGTCGCCGAACAGGGCCCGCAGCCCCCCGCCGCCGGCCGGGG
>JBALUZ010000230.1:0-2663 GCA_036963825.1 Brevundimonas sp. | reverse complement strand
GCGGCCTGACCGCCACGGCGCTGTTCGATCGCCCCGCCCTGGTGGACCATCTGGTCGGCGCGGCGGCGGGGTTCGCCGTGCTGTGGGGGATCGCGGCGCTCTATCGCCGGGCGCGGGGGCGCGAGGGCCTTGGCGGCGGCGACTTCCGCCTGCTGGCGGCGGCGGGAGCGTGGACCGGATGGATGGGCCTGCCCAGCGTGCTGCTGTGGGCCTCCGTGGCGGGGCTGAGCCTTGTGCTTGCGCGTCTGGTGCTGAGACAGCCGGTTTCGGGCGAGGACCGCCTGCCCTTCGGCGTCTTTCTGGCGATGGGACTGTGGATGACCTGGCTCTACGGCCCGCTGGGGCTGTAGGCGGCGAGGCCCTCCAGCGGAACGCGCGCGCCCGAGGCGTCGCGCACCGTCACCGCCGCCAGCCGCGCCGCGTCGTCGCGCGCCAGCATCAGGCCGAACGGATTGACTGAAACCCGCAGGTCGCCCAGCGGCAGCCCGCCCGCCCGCGCCCCGATCACCCGGCCGCCCCAGAACGGCCCCTCGACCCGATCCGCGGACAGGCCCAGGTCGTCGGCGCCCGCCACGCCCAGCACCAGCCGCAGCGGCGCCAGCACCGCCAGCATGAGCGCCAGCGACACGGTGAAGACGATGACGAGGGTCAGACGGCTCACGGCGCCACGGTCCCCTGCGCCTGCAGGGTGGCGTCGGCGTTCTCCAGCACGCTGAGGCCGGCGAGGGTCAGACCGGCCTGCTCCAGGGCGGCGATCCAGCCGAACAGCCGGGCGGTCTCGGCCGACTCCACCGCGAAGCTGACGCCCTGGTCCCCGGCGGTCACCTGCACCGCGACGCCCGCCTCCGCCGCGCTGTCGGTGAGCAGGGTCTCGATCTCCGAAGGCGTCCGCGCCACGCCGCCGGAGGCGCCGACCCCCGCCGCCGCCGAGGCCAGGGCGTGGGTCCGGGCGGCGGCGTCCAGCCGGTCTGCGGCTCCGGCCTTCCAGGCCAGCAAGGGCGCGAGGATCAGGAACCATCCCAGCACAAGCGCCAGCACGGCCCCGAGCACGCCCAGCATCACATGCTCGCGGGCCGTGCGGCCGTCCCACCAGGTCCGGGCGGCTTTCAGCTGTTCATGGAAAACGGTCATGCGGCGGCTCCAATGATCACGTCGCTGACCATGCGGCCGTCCTCCTCCAGGGTGCTCTCGTCGGTCATGGTCAGACCCGAGGCGGCGAGCGCGGCGTCCAGCGCCTCCAGATCGCCATAGGCGCCGTACGAGACGGTCGCCCGCACCTGACCGTCGTCATAGACCGACAGGGCGTCCAGCTCGGCGCCCTCCACCTGCTCGAGGGCCGCGAAAAGCGCGGCGGTCACGCCCGTGACGCCGCCGGAGGCGGCCGTGGCGTTCAGCCGCCGCCGGGCCTCCGCCGCCGGATCGGCGTCCGGCCCCATGTCGGGGAAGGCGTCGCGCAGCATGGCCGTGCTCTCGCGGTTCAGCGCATTCGCCGCCAGATCGTCCCGCGCGGCCGCCACGCCCAGCAGCAGCAGGGGCGACAGGATCAGCAGCCCCGCCATAACCGCCGCGCGGCGCCAGGCGCCCAGGCCCCCGGCGGCGGCGCGGGTGCGGCCGATCAGATTGACCGGGGGATCCAGGGCGGCCTGGACCAGCATGGCCTCCACGTCGTCGGCCCGCTCCACCGGGGTCACCGGCCGCTCCCCGGCGATGAGCGGCGCCAGGTCCGGCTCCACCGTCACCGACAGGTCGACGCCGCGCAGGGCGGTCATCGGCCCGAAACCCACCGAGATCAGGCCCTCGCCCTCAAGCGGCGGGGCGATGGTCAGGTGGTCGGGCACGATCACGTCCGGCGTCACCCCGAGGGACTCCGCATAGGCGATCCAGGCGTCCACGAGCGCCGCATTGGCCACGGCGACGAGGCGTCGCCCGTCGCGCTCGCGGCGCGGGCCCAGCGACACCCGCAGCCGCTCGGGCGGCGCGGCCAGGTCGTCGCGCAGGGCCCAGAGGGCCGCCGCGCGGCCCTGCGCCTCGTTCCGGCCGGGCAGGTCCAGCCAGCGCACCATGACGTCGGCGCCGGGCGCCACCGCCACGGTGCGCATGGGCGGCGGCGGGGCGCCGGCCCGGTCGGGGGTCAGCAGGCCGCGCTGCAGCACGCGGCCGTCGCGGTCCACCGCCAGCCAGGGCGAGGGCTGGTCCGCAGAGGGCGCCAGCAGGAGAAGTCGGGTCAGGGTCATTCGTCGGTTGTCCATCGGCGCGCCACGGTGCGGACCGCCCCGCCGGGGACGGCCTCGATCAGGGCGCTCATGACCGCCTCGGCGCCGCCGTGGGCGACCCGGGCGTCCAGGGCGAAGAAGCGGGTCGCGACGCCGGCCTGGTCATAGGCGGCGTTGGAGGGGGTGATCCCGGCCAGGGACGGCTGCCCCCAGAAGGCGGCGGTGTCGCTCCAGCCGCCGGGAGGCCGGGCCGCGATCACGCGCCGGGCGGCGGAGTCCGACAGGCGGCCGTCGGTCATCATGACCAGCAACACGGCCTGATCCGGCGTCAGGGTGTTCACATTGACCGCGGTCACCCCCGTCGCCGGCAGGGCGCACAGATGGGGCCGCAGGCGGGCGTAGTCCTCCGCCGACACGCCGCGCACGGCGCGCAGCTCGCTGACCTCGGCC
>JBALUZ010000229.1:0-2719 GCA_036963825.1 Brevundimonas sp. | reverse complement strand
ACCCGCCCCGACGGCCTCACCTACGCACAGGCGGGGGTGGACATCGACGCGGGCGAGCGCCTGGTCCAGGCCATCAAGCCGCTGGCGAAGTCCACGGCCCGGCCCGGCGCGGAGCCGTCGCTGGGCGGATTCGGGGCCCTCTTCGACCTGAAGGCCGCCGGCTTCGTCGATCCGCTGATCGTGTCCACCACCGACGGCGTCGGCACCAAGCTGAAGATCGCCATCGAGACCGGCCTGCACGGCGGCGTCGGCGTCGATCTGGTGGCCATGTGCGTCAACGACCTGCTGGCCCAGGGCGCCGAGCCCCTGCTGTTCCTGGACTACTTCGCCACCGGCAAGCTGGACGTGGAGGCCGCGACCGAGGTGGTGGCCGGCATCGCCGAGGGCTGCCGGCAGGCCGGATGCGCCCTCGTGGGCGGAGAGACGGCCGAGATGCCCGGCATGTACGGCGATGGCGACTATGACCTGGCGGGCTTTTCCATGGGCGCCGTGGAGCGGGGGCAGGTGCTGCCGCGTCTGGACCTTCAGAACACCGGCGACGTGATCATCGGCCTGGCCTCGTCGGGCCCGCACTCCAACGGCTATTCGCTGGTTCGCAAGGTGGTGGAGAAGTCCGGCCTGGCGTGGAGCGACGACGCCCCCTTCGCCCCGGGCCACACCCTGGCCGAGGCGCTGATGGCCCCCACGCGCATCTACGTGCGGTCCATCGTGCCGCTGATGAAGGCCGGCCTGATCAAGGGCGGCGCGCACATCACCGGCGGCGGTCTGATCGAGAACCCGCCCCGCTGCATCGCCGAAGGCCTGAAGGCCGCGTTCGACTGGAACGCCTGGCCCCTGCCCCACGTGTTCCAGTGGCTGGCCGGGACCGGCGGGATCAGCGACCACGAGATGCGCCGCACCTTCAACTGCGGCGTCGGCTTCATCCTGATCGTCAGCCCAGAGAACGCCGAGCCGGTGCTGGCCTCGCTGCTGAACGTGGGCGAGACCGCCTTCATCTGCGGCCAGCTGGAAGCGGCCTGACCCGGGCATGTGCGGCCCTGGTGATGATCCTGCCCCCGCGCCGCCCGCAACGGACGGCAAGACCCGCGTCGCCGTCCTGATCTCGGGCGCCGGCTCCAACATGGCCGCCATCATCGACGCCGCAAGATCAACGGACTATCCGGCCGAGGTCGCGGTGGTCATCTCGAACAACCCTGACGCGCCCGGCCTGGCCCTGGCCCGGGCGGCCGGAATCGAGGCGCTGGCCATCGATCACCGGCCGTTCGGCAAGGACCGCCACGCCCACGAGCGCGCGGTGGACGCCGCCCTGCGCGAGCGCGGCGTCCAGGTGGTGGCGCTGGCGGGCTACATGCGCATCCTGACCGCCCATCTGGTGCAGGCCTGGGAGGGCCGGATGCTGAACATCCACCCCAGCCTGCTGCCGAAGTATCCCGGGCTGGACACCCACGCACGCGCCCTCGCCGCGGGGGACATGGAGGCGGGGTGCACAGTGCATCTGGTGACCGAAGGCGTGGACGAGGGGCCGGTGCTGGGCCAGGCGCGCGTCGCGGTGGCGGACGGGGACACCCCGGAGAGTCTGGCCGCACGGGTCCGCGCGGCCGAACACCGGCTCTATCCCGAAGCCCTGGCCGCCTTCCTGCGGCAAAGAAAAACGGCGCCGGTCTGAAACCGACGCCGCTTCCCTTCTGAAGATGGGTCCGACGACTAGTCGGGACGGGCCGCGCCCGCCGCGCCGCCGATGACGGCGCCGGCCACGGTGGCCTCAGTGTCGCCGCCGATGGCCTGACCGGCCGCAGCGCCCGCCAGGGCGCCCGTGGCCGCCCGTTGCTCCATCGTCGTGCCGCAGGCGGCCAGAAGCGCCATGGCGCCCGCGACGGGGATGAATTTGATGATCGTCTTCATGGCGTAGTCTCCTTGAGAGAGACCTGAAAAACGATTCCCCGTCGCGGCGGTTCCCCGAAAACCGTCGGTCAGCCGACGATGTCGGCGTCCGTGAAGAACTGGGCGATCTCGAGCTTCGCGTTCTCCTGGCTGTCCGAGCCATGCACCGAGTTCTCGCCGACGCTTTCGGCGTACAGGGCGCGGATGGTGCCGGGCGCGGCGTCCTTGGGGTTGGTTGCGCCCATGATCTCGCGGTAGCGGGCCACGGCGTTCTCACCTTCCAGGACCTGCACCACCACCGGCGCCGAGGTCATGAATTCCACCAGTTCGCCGTAGAAGGGGCGCTCGGCGTGGACTTCGTAGAACTTTTTGGCCTGATCTTCGGTCATCTGGATGCGGCGCTGGGCGACGATGCGGAGGCCCGCGTCCTCGATCACGGCGTTGACCTTGCCGGTCAGATTGCGGCGGGTGGCGTCCGGCTTGATGATCGAGAAGGTGCGTTCGGTCATGGGAGTGACTTCTTGGGTTTGGTGGTTTGAGGGTCGCGGGCTTATAGACGCGCCGCCGCCCGTTTCCAACTGGAAGCGCTTTTTCCTTTTCAGCCCTGTCGCCTGGCGCGTCGCGCCTCGCTGCTTGAGCGCGTCGCCTTTGCTCCACCTCCCTCCTGACTGATTGTTCGCCTGCCATGCTCCAGATCACAGACCTGACCTTTAACGCCTGGGGCCGCAAATTCCTCGAGGACGCCTCCGTCTCCCTGCCGCCCGGCTCCAAGGTCGGTCTGGTCGGCCGCAACGGCATCGGCAAATCCACCCTCTTCAAGCTGATCCTCGGCGAACTG
>JBALUZ010000228.1:0-2738 GCA_036963825.1 Brevundimonas sp. | reverse complement strand
CTCCAGCATCTGGGCGTTCTGCTTCAGGGCGTCCTCGTCCACGGCGGCGACCCGCGTTTTGGGCTTGGACAGGAAGCCGAGCGGCGGCAGCTCGAAGCCCCCGGCGCGGGCGAAATCGAAGGCGCCCTGCATCTCGGTCTGCTCGCGGCCCGAGGGGCGCGGCGTCTTGACGCCGGCCACCCTGGGCGCGCGCGGGGCGGCGGCGGCGGCCGGCTCCTCCCACGGCGGCGACGCCTCGACCGGCTCATCCGCGACTTCCGGTTCCGGCGCGGCCGCGCGCGGGCGCACGGCGGCGGCCGGCGCGGCGCGGGGGGCCGTCCGGGCCTTCCGGACGCCCTTGCGGGCGGGGTGGGCCACACGGGTCTCGGTCAGGTCTTTCCAGCGAAGGCCCAGGGTCCAGGCCAGAAGCACCACGGCGGCGATCGCGAGGAGGACGCCCGAAAGGGCGCCGGCGAAGGGAATCCCCGCAAACTCGAGCAGGCTGGCCGGGGCCCACAGCAGGGCGTCGCCCCAGAGGCCGCCGAGACCCGCCGCCAGCGGCCAGATGGCCGGAATGACCAGGGCCGACAGGGCGCCGGCCAGCAGCAGCACGCCCAGCAGGGCGGCCAGGGCCTTGAGCGGGGTCGGGCGCAGGCGCGTCTGCACCACCTCGCCCAGGGCCGCCGACAGGCCGAAGGCCAGCATCAGCAGGACGGCGGGCCAGGCGGCGACGCCCAGCGACTGGTAGAGCAGGTCGGCGAACAGCGCCCCGTTGGCGCCCATCCAGTTGGTCGGCGCCGCGGCGGCGGCGGCGTTCAGGCTGGGGTCCGCCGGATTCCACGACACCAGGGAGGCCAGCAGCAGCGTCGCCACGATGGCCAGGAAGCCGCCCCGGAACCGCACGGCGATGGGCGCGCCCCACAGGATGCGGGCGCTGTCATAGACGCGGGTTCCGATGGCGAGGGCCGCGGACATGGGCGGGCTCCGGTGGGCTGAAGACAACAGGCCCGATCATCGCCCGCGCAGGGTTAAGCCGGCGTTTACCAGCCCCTGCGACGGCGCCGCCTCTGGACGCGGCCGCAGGGGAGCGCGACAAGGGCGCATGAGCCAGGACGACCTTTCCGATCTCGACGTCATCGTGGCCGGCGCCGGCATGGCGGGGGCCACCTTCGCCCTGGCCGCCGTGCAGGCCGGCCTGAAGCCGGTGCTGGTGGATCCTTTCCCCTTCGACGAGCAGCTGGCGCCCGCCTTCGACGGGCGGTCGACCGCGGTGTCCTGGTCCAGCTTCCGCATGCTCAAGGCCCTGGGCGTCGGCGCGGCGCTGGAGCCGCACGCCTGCCGCATGGACCGCATCCTGGTGACGGACGGGACGCGGCCCGGCGCGGCGTCGCACAGGGCCCTGCCCGCCTTCCTGCGCTTTGACGCCGACGAGATCGGCGAACGCACGGGCGGCGAGCCGCTGGGCTACATGATCGAGAACCGCCACATCCGCACGGCCCTGGCCGGGGCGGTGCGGGCGGCGGGGGCGCCGGTGCTGGCGCCCGCGGCGGTGGAGGCTGTCAGGCTGGAGGAGTTCGCCGCCCACGCCGTGCTCAAGGACGGCCGGACCCTGAGCGCGCCCCTGATCGTCGGCGCCGAAGGGCGCAAGTCCGTGGTGCGCGAGGCGGCCGGGATCGGGACCACCGGCTGGACCTATGGCCAGAGCGGCGTGGTGTGCACCGTCCGCATGGAGCGCGATCACGGCAATGTGGCCCATGAGTATTTCCTGCCGTCGGGCCCGTTCGCCATCCTGCCCCTGACCGACCGGCGCGCCAGCCTGGTCTGGACCGAGACCACGCGGCGGGGCGAGGCCCTGCGGGACGCCCCGGACGCGGCGTTCCTGAGCCATCTGAAGCGGCGCTTCGGCGAATTCCTGGGCGAGGTCACGGTGGAGGGACCGCGCTTCGTCTATCCCCTGTCCCTGTCGCTGGCCGAGCGCATCGTCGCGCCGCGCGTCGCCCTGATCGGCGATGCGGCGCACGGGGTGCACCCGGTGGCGGGCCAGGGGCTGAACATGGGGCTGAAGGATCTGGCCGCCCTGGTCGAGGTGCTGGCCGAGGCCGCCCGGCTGGGCGAGGACATCGGGTCGGTCGGGGTGCTGGAGCGGTACGCCCGCTGGCGCCGGTTCGACAATGCGGCCCTGGCGGCCGGGTTCGACGGCTTCGTGCGGCTGTTCTCCAATGATGATCCGCTGACGCGCCTGGCGCGCGGCGTGGGCATGGCGGCGGTCAACCGCATCGCGCCCCTGCGCCGGGCCTTCATGACCGAGGCGGGCGGCGGCGCCGGAGATCTGCCCAGGCTGCTGCGCGGAGAGCCGGTCTAGTCCAGCGCGCGGGCTTCTTCAGCCAGCATGATCGGCACGCCGTCGCGGATGGGGAAGGCCAGCTTGGCGCCCTTGCTGATGAGCTCTCCCGCCGCCCGATCATAGGTCAGGCGCCCGCGCGTGACCGGGCACACCAGCACCTCCAGCAGGCGGGGATCGACGGTGGTCGGGGTGTTGAAATGCTCTGACATTTTTTAGCGCCCTGACGCTCGCGCCGCGGGCGCTCGCTGCTTGAGGGGCTCTTCCTTTCTGCCCTGACGCTCGGCGCGCGGCGCCTCGCTGCTTGAGGGCGTTATTGCATGGTGGGCGGCTCGTCGTCACCGGGTTCGGCGGCGTCGATGCGCAGAAGGGCCGTCAGGCAGTCGAGACGATCCCCCAGGGTCAGGGCCTCGATCAG
>JBALUZ010000227.1:0-2822 GCA_036963825.1 Brevundimonas sp. | reverse complement strand
GCTGAAGAACGTGCGCCTGCACGCCGGCGACGCCCGCGCGGTGATGGCGGCCCTGCCGGACGCCTCGCTGGACCGGGTCATGATCCTGTTTCCCGACCCCTGGCCCAAGGCGCGGCACAACAAGCGCCGCCTGATCCAGGACGAGACGGCGGCGGAGATCGCGCGGGTGCTGAAACCCGGCGGGCGCCTGCGCTTCGTCACCGACTGGAAGGACTACGCCGCCTGGGCCCACGAGCGGTTCCTGCGCGCCGAGGGGCTGGACTGGACGGCCGGCCGGGCGGACGACTGGCGCACCGCCCCCGCCGACCATGTCACCACCCGCTATGAGGAAAAGCAGCTGGGCGACACCCCGCCCATCTTCCTGGAGTTCGTCCGGACCTAGAAGCTTCCGGTCAGCCACAGGCCGATCAGGCCGGCGCCGCCCACGGCGATGCGCCACCAGGCGAACACCGCGAAGCCGTGCCGGGTCACGAAGGCCAGCACGGCCCTGACCGTGACGATGGCGGTGACCGTGGCGGCGATGAAGCCCACGGCGATCAGGCCGAAGTCCGAGAAGTCCAGCACGGCCCGGTTCTGGAACAGGTCATAGGCCACGGCGGCGCCCATGGTGGGCAGGGCGAGGAAGAACGAGAATTCCGCCGCCGACCGCTTGTCCGCGCCCAGCAGCAGGCCGCCCGCGATGGTGGCGCCCGAGCGCGACACGCCGGGGATCATGGCCAGGCACTGCACCAGGCCGATGATCAGATACATGCGCATGGGGTATCTGGCGGCGTCCAGGTGCACCGGGGTCATGGGCCGGCGGTCCAGCCACAGCAGCACGACGCCGCCCAGGATCAGCGAGACGCAGATGACCGCCGGGGTCTCGAACAGCACGGTCTTGATGACGTCGTACATGAACACCCCGATCACCATGGCCGGCAGGAAGGCCAGCAGCAGGCCGATCAGGAAGTGGCGCGCCTGGGGATCGTGGGGCCAGCGGGTCGCCAGTTCGAACAGGCGGCGCATATAGACGGTGATCACCGCCAGCAGGGCGCCCAGCTGGATCACCACCTCGAAGGTCTTGCCGGTGCTCTCGAAGCCCAGAAAGTGGCCCAGCAGCAGCAGGTGGCCGGTGGACGAGACGGGAATGAACTCGGTCAGACCCTCGACGATCCCGAGCAGCAGCGCCATCAGCCAGTCGCCCATGCGGCGCACCCCCGTCAAATGTCAGATTGGCCCGGCGGGCCTCAGTGCGCGCCCGGCTCGACGCCCACATAGCGCAGCCGCGCCCGGATGGGCGCCCCCTCCAGCAACTGATCCATCGCATGGGCCAGAAGGCCCGCCGACCGCCCGATGGCGAACAGGTCGAAGGCGCCGTCGCGGGGCAGGTTGAAGCGCCGCACGATCAGGGCCAGGGCCAGGTCCAGCGAGGGCTTCAGCCCGGTGACCCGCTCGCCCGCCTCCACCAGGGCGGCCAGGTCGCGCGGCAGATCGGCGGCGGCCAGCAGGGCGGCGGCGCGGGGATCGCCGTCGGGATACAGCTCGTGGCCGAAGCCGGGCAGGCGTCCGTCCTGGTCCATGCGGCGGCGCATGGTGTCTTCCGGGTCGCGCCGGGCGTCCAGCACCAGGGCGCTGGCGGCGGACAGCTGGCGGCTGACGTCCGGGCCCGTCAGGGCGGCCAGGCCGGCCATGGCGGCGGCCGCGGGGCTGGCGCCCGTGCCCGCCACGGCGCGGGTGGCCAGGACCGCGCCGTTCAGCTCGTGGTCGGCGGACAGGACCAGGGCCCGGCGCAGGATGCCGGAATCCAGCTCCGAGATCTTCCAGGCGCGGGCCAGCCGCTGGTGCAGATGCAGGCGCGGCCCCATGCCGACGATGGCGTCCACCATCTCGCTCAGGACCCCGGCGCATTCGATGGTCAGATCGCGGGGCGACCGGCCGGCCGCAGGCGGATCCTCGTCCACGCGCCGGGCGATGAACTGCAGCAGCCGGGAGCGCGACGGCCCGGCGTAGGCCACGTCGATGCGCGGCTTCAGGGGGGCGAAGGGATTGCTGTCGCGGGCGTTCCACAGCACCCGCGCCGCCTCCTCGAGGGTGGCGTGCTCGGCCAGCTGCACCGCGTCGCGGCCCCGGTAGAACAGGCGGCCGCCGATGATGGCGGTGACCGAGGACTGGACCGTGGCCTCGCCGCGCACGGCCGAGCCGCCGATGACGGCGGGGGCCGCCGGCGCCGGCGTTCCGTCGCACAGGCGGGCCACGTCGTCGGCGGCGTACAGGCTGCGTCTGGGGTTTTCGGGGTCGGGGCGGGCGGTGATCCGGCCGCGGCTGACATAGGCGTACAGCGTCTGGGTCTTCACTCCCAGCCGGTCCAGGGCCTCATTGCGGCCGATCCAGTGTCGCTGGGCGGTCTCCATGACGGCTCCCCTGTCCTGCGATCTCGTGCGTTTGACCCACCTAGGCCGATCAACATTGACAAACTGTTCCGCTGAAACGGCGATTTCGTGACAGGCCGTGCAATTTTTCACCCCGGACCGCGTCCGGTTGCGTCGGACCCCGCTGTTGCGCCACAAGACCACCGATGACCGACACCGCCACGCCGCCGGACGCCCACGCCGCCAACCGCCGCATCACGACCCTGTCGGTGGGGGTGGCGGTGTTCCTGATCACCATCAAGGCCTTCGCCCTGGGCGCCTCGGGCTCGGTGTCGATCCTGGCCTCCCTGGCGGACTCGGTGCTGGACCTGATCGCGTCCCTGGCGGTGTTCTTCGCCGTGCGCTGGGCCGCCGTCCCGCCCGATCATGAGCACCGCTACGGCCACGGCAAGGCCGAGGCCCTGGCCGCCCTGG
>JBALUZ010000226.1:0-2826 GCA_036963825.1 Brevundimonas sp. | reverse complement strand
AGGCGCGCATGCCTTCAGTGCCCATCGAGATCCCGTCGGTGACGACGATCGTGTTGAACTCCACGGGCGTGCCGCCGGCGGCCTCGATGCCGGCGACCACGGCCTCGGCCGGGCCGGGCGCGTCCGCCGGTCGCGGGCGGGTGTTCACCACCACCCGCCCGCCGCGCGCCGCCAGGTCGAGGGCGTAGGCGCGGCCCAGCCCCCTGCCCGCCCCGGTGACGATGATGACTCGATCCTTCAGGGCGCTCATGACGGGGTCCTTTCAAGGGCGGCGCGGCGCGGGCGCGGCCAGGGCAGGAAGCGGGGCGTGCGGGCGCAGTAGGCGGCCCAGGCCTCGCCGCGGGTGCGGGCCATGTGCATCTCCTTGAACGGCGCGGCGGAGGCGTAGCCCATGAACCAGCCGGTGAAGAGCGGCGCGAACAGGGTGACCCAGCCCCAGGGGTGGGCCAGGGCGAAGACGAACCAGGCGGACCACATCAAGGTCTCGCCCAGATAGTTGGGATGCCGGACCCAGGCCCAGACGCCCGTGTCCAGCAGCCGGCCGCGGTTGGCCGGGTCGGCCTTGAAGGCCGCCAGCTGCCGGTCCGCCAGGGTCTGCAGGGTGAAGCCGCCCAGCCAGACGGCCACGCCCGCCACGGCGAAGCCCCAGCGGACGGGGCCCGGCACGCTGGCCGGGACGGTCAGGGCGAAGACGATGGGGGCGGACCACAGCCACAGGGTCACGCCCTGCAGAAGATGAACCTGAAAGGCGCTCCACCACAGCCAGCGCGACCCGTGGCGGGCGCGCCAGTGGGCGTAGGGCTGGCGCTCGGCGCCCATGTTGTGGCCCCAGGTCTGGATGACCAGCCGCCCGGCGCCGACCGCCAGCAGCCCGAACAGCAGCAGACCCGGCCCGTCGGGCGCGCGACCCGAGACCGCCATGGTCAGCACCGCCACCACCACCGCCGCAGCGGGATAGCAGATGTCCATGATCCCGTGGTTCCGGGCCAGGGTCCCCCACAGCCAGGCCACGGCCATGACCCCGAGCACCCCCGCCCCGCCCGGCAGAATCCACAGCTGCAGGCTGTCCCGAAACGCCGAAGGCGCCGCCGCCGCCGCAAGCAGGATGAAGACCAGCGGCGCCGCCGCGAGGCCGTAGTGCCAGGCCCGGCCGCGCGTCCCCGGGGGGATCAGCGCCAGCCAGAGACCCGCCGCGGCCGCCCATGCGGCTCCCGCCAGGAACAGGGGTGTCACCTCAACCATAATTCGCCTCCAAACACGCTTGCGTAAAAAGACTTGCAAAACTGGTTCATTAGCGCAAGCTACTCCTGCAACGAGCCCGCAAAGGGCCGCACACATTCGGAGGGAATGTCTTGATCAGCATCATCACGCGCGGCTCGCCGTGGCGCCGGCGTCTGGCCGGAGCCTCTACGGCCGCCCTGGCCATCGCCGGCGGCTTCGCCGCCCCGGCGCTTGCGCAGCAGACCGAACCGGCCGCACCGGGCGCCGTCATGCTCGAGGAAGTCATCGTCACGGCCCAGCGTCGCGAGCAGAGCCTCCAGGAAGTGCCGATCGCCGTCACCGCCTTCAGCGAGGAGATGCTGGAGCGCACGGCCGCGACGGGGATCCAGGACGTGGCGGGCAAGGCGCCCGGCGTCACCCTGACCCAGTTCAACATCGGCGAGCCGCAGGTCTTCATCCGCGGCGTCGGCACCACCAGCGACTCCGCCGCCACCGACCCGTCCATCGGCGTCTCCATCGACGAGGTGTCCATCGGCCGCGCGGGCGCCAGCGCCCTGGCCTTCATGGATGTGCAGCGGGTGGAGATCCTGCGGGGCCCCCAGGGCACCCTGTACGGCCGCAACGCCTCGGGCGGCGCGCTCAACGTCTACACCAACCGGCCCGATTTCGCGCCCTACGGCCAGCTCACCGCCCGCTACGGCAGCTTCAACGAAATCGGCCTTGAGGGCGTGTTCAACGGCGAGATCGGCGAGGACACCGCCGGCCGGATCGCCTTCCGCTACAGCAGCAACGACGGATACGCCGAGAACGTGCTGACCGGCGACGACCTGCACGGCGGGACCTCGATCGGCATGCGGGGCCAGATCCTGCGCAACGCGGGCGACTGGACCTTCCTGGCCGGCTTTGACGGCAGCATGGAGGAGATGGACGGCCAGGCGCGGATTCCGGTGATCGTGGCCACCACCCCCGCCCCGTTCGTCGCCATCATCAACAATCTGCGCGACGGCCTGGACGTGCGGGAAACGCTGAATCCCGACACCACCTACCAGAACCGCACCAATTGGGGCCTGACCGGGCGCGCGGAATGGCAGGGCGACAATTTCGGCTTCGTCTCGCTGACGTCCTACCGGGACAACGATTACGACTGGCGCGACAATCTGGGCGGCCTGACCTTCCCGGACTTCCCCCTGCGGGTGGATGACCGGGCTGAGGAGCAGGCGGACCAGCTCAGCCAGGAGTTCCGCTTCGTCTCGTCCCCCGACGCCGCGATCAACTGGGTGGCGGGCGTCTATCTCTTCCGGGAGACCGTGACCCGGACCGAGCGGTTCGTGGTCCAGACCACCCTGCCCATCGCCCCGCCGAGCTTCGGCGGCGACACGACCTTCTTCCAGGACGCGACCAACAGCAGCTACGCGGTCTTCGGGCAGGCGGCGATCCCGTTCGCGGACATCTGGGAGCTGACCCTGGGCGCCCGCTGGACCCACGACGAGCGTGAGGTCCATCAGGTGGCCGTGGACAACGACGGCGGCCTGAACCCGCCGCCGGGCATTCCGCTGGGACCGACCGGCTCGCCCTATGACGTGAGCGCCAGCACCAGCTTCGAGG
>JBALUZ010000225.1:0-2830 GCA_036963825.1 Brevundimonas sp. | reverse complement strand
CCAGGTCCACCAGCCGCTCGGTGTTGGAGACGTTGGTCCGCTGGGGCCGGTTCAGGATCACGTCCTCGACGGCTTCCCTCAGCCGGGGGTCGATGTCGTCATAGACCGGCAGGTCGCCCGCATTGACGATGCCCATGTCCATGCCCGCATTGATGGCGTGGTACAGGAAGACGCTGTGGATCGCCCGGCGCACCGGCTCGTTGCCGCGGAAGCTGAACGAGACGTTGGACACCCCGCCCGACACCCGCGCGTGCGGCAGGGTCTGCTTGATGACCCGCACGGCCTCGATGAAGTCCACCGCATAGTTGTCGTGCGCCTCGATCCCCGTCGCCACGGCGAAGATGTTGGGGTCGAAGATGATGTCCTCGGGCGGAAAGCCGATGTCGTCCACCAGCAGGCGATAGGCCCGGGTGCAGATCTCCACCTTGCGGTCCTTCGTGTCCGCCTGGCCGTCCTCGTCGAAGGCCATGACCACCACCGCCGCGCCATAGCGCAGGCATTTCACCGCCTGCTGGCGGAACACCGCCTCGCCTTCCTTCAGGCTGATGGAGTTGACGATGGGCTTGCCCTGCACGCACTTCAGCCCCGCCTCGATCACCTCCCACTTGGAGGAGTCGATCATGATGGGCACCCGGCTGATGTCCGGCTCGGCCGCGATCAGGTTCAGGAAGGTGCGCATGGCGACGACGCCGTCCAGCAGCCCCTCGTCCATGTTCACGTCGATGATCTGGGCGCCCGCCTCCACCTGCTGGCGCGCCACATCCAGCGCCGCCGCATAGTCGCCCTCCACCACCAGCTTGCGGAATTTGGCCGAGCCGGTGACGTTGGTCCGTTCGCCGACGTTGATGAAGGTGGGTCGCATCAGTGGACCTTGTTCGTCAGGTTGGGCAGTCGCTCGCGCGTGAAAGCGCTCTTGGGGATCGATCGTGCTCGGCGACACGACCGGATCGAAGTTGCGGTCGTTGTGACAGTCGCGCGCAGCCCCCGCGACTCCAGGAAAAACCAACTCCGCACAGGGTAGCCGCCGGGGCCAGAAACCGTCACGCCTCGACCCGCCATTACGGCGTCACATAGCGCCAGAGCCTGATCAACGTCGCGCTCGTCACGCAACAGGTGATTGCTCAATCCAAGCTGTGTGCAGGTCGTCAGATCAAACAGCCCGGGGGAAGCATCCAGAAGAGAGCGACGATCGCCCTCGCCGAAGCGCACGAGTATGGCCTTCTCCGACAGATGATCGATCTCACAGCCTTCGTTCTCACGAGCGAAAATCATCAGCTCATCGCAGAGGCGTTTGAACGTCCCGATTTCGGCCGCCGAGCTCATGCGTAGGCCGCCCAGCCCTGCCAGTTCATGGCGAAATAGAAGGTATGGGCGCCGGTGAACCCGGCCTCGTTCAGCAGCGCCTCGTCACGCGCCGCCGTGGCCATGGACGCGTTCGCGCGGTGGCTGGCGCGGGCGTTCTTGAGGGTCTCGGGATCGACGCCGCTGGCGGTCGCATAGGCGATGTAGCGGTCGATGTTGCGGTCGAACCCGGGGCTGTCCGCATCGTCGCAGCGGTCCACCAGCACGAAGGCCGCGCCCGGTTTCAGCCGCCGCCGGATCTCCTGCAGCGTCCTCAGCTTGGACCCGTCGTCGGGGATCAGCCCCAGCACCAGGATCAGGGTCGCCCCGTCGAACGGCCCCTCGGGCGCCGCCTCGACCCCGCCCTCGATCAGATCGACGCGCGGATTGACCTCGTCGCCCAGCACCACCCGGGCCAGGTCCAGCATCTTCCTGGCCGGATCGACCCCGGTGAAGCGCCAGCCCGGGGCGAACCGGGCCAGGGCCCGGGTGTCCAGACCGCCGCCCGCGCCGACGATCAGCATGTGGCCGTCCTCCGGCGCCCGCTCGGCCAGCAGCACCCCGGTCATCTGCAGCAGGCCCGCATGCCCCGGCGTGAAGGCGGGGGGGCCCTTCTCCACATAGCGGGCGACGAATTCGGGATCGTCGAAATTGTAGGCGGGTTTGGTCATGACGCGATCTCGAACGGCTCCAGCCCCGACAGCCGCATGGCGGTGGGGCGCTCGGGGATCACGCGCGGCTTCACCCCCGCCACCGCCTCGGCCACGTGCCGGATGTGCTCCGGCGTGGTGCCGCAGCAGCCGCCCAGGATGTTGACCAGCCCGCTCTCGGCCCATTCGTGCAGGTGACAGGCCGTCTCGTGGGGCTGCTCGTCGTACTGGCCCATGGCGTTGGGCAGGCCGGCGTTGGGGAAGGCGGCGACCAGGGTGTCGGCCACCCGCGCGATGTCAGCGATGTGCGGCCGCATCAGGTCGGCGCCCAGGGCGCAGTTCAGCCCGATGGCGAAGGGTTTGGCGTGGCGCACGCTGTTCCAGAACGCCTCGGCCGTCTGGCCCGACAGGGTCCGTCCCGAGCGGTCGGTGATGGTGCCCGAGATCCACAGCGGCAGGGCCTCATAGCCCTCGTCCTGCAGATCCAGGATCGCCTTGATGGCCGCCTTGGCGTTCAGGGTGTCGAAGATGGTCTCCACCAGGAACAGGTCCACCCCGCCCTCGTGCAGGGCGCGGGCCTGCTGCTTGTAGGCCTCATAGACCTCGTCGAAGCTCACGGCGCGGAAGCCGGGGTCGTTCACGTCCGGGCTGATGGACAGGGTCCGGTTGGTGGGCCCCATGGAGCCGGCCACGAAGCGCGGCTTGTGCGGCTCCTTCTCCGTCCAGCGGTCGGCTGCCGCGCGGGCGATCTTGGCGCCTTCGAAATTCAGGTCCCACACCGCCTCCTCCAGCCCGTAGTCCGCCTGGCCGATGGTGGTGGAGGAGAAGGTGTTGGTCTC
>JBALUZ010000224.1:0-2842 GCA_036963825.1 Brevundimonas sp. | reverse complement strand
CTGCTGGACGAAGCCACCAGCGCCCTGGACACCGAGAGCGAGGCCCTGGTGCAGGCGGCGCTGGAGCGGCTGATGCAGGGCCGCGCCACCCTGATGATCGCCCACCGCCTGTCCACGGTCCAGAATGCGGACCGCATCTATGTGATCGAGGCCGGCCGGGTGGTGGAGGAAGGGTCCCATGCCGACCTGGTGGGGCGCGGGGGACTGTACGCCCGGCTGGCGCGCCAGCAGTCGCTGGATTCGGCGCCGCAGGAGGCGGAGGCGTGAGGCCGATCCGCAACCGCTGGTTCCAGAACCTGCTCAGCCGCCTGATGGCCGGCTGGATGCGGCTGTGCTTCGCCACCATCCGCTGGCGGCACGAGAACCGCGCCCTGGTCGAGGCCGTCTGGGCCGACGGCGGACCGGTCATCATCGCCTTCTGGCATTCGCGCATCGGCCTGGCGCCCGCCGCCTGGGACCATGACCGGGGCCAGCCGGTGCGCGCGCTCATCTCCCTGTCGCCGGACGGGCAGTTCATCGCCGACGCCGTGGCGCGGCTGGGCTTTCCGGCCATCCGCGGCTCGTCCCAGAAGAAGGAGAGCCCGGAGAAGGCCAAGGGCGGCTCGCAGGCCCTGCGCGACGCCCTGAAGTGGCTGAAGACCGGCGGGGCCGTGACCCTGACCCCGGACGGGCCGCGCGGACCGGCCCGCCAGATGGGCGAGGGCCTGGCGGTGATGGCCCGCATGTCCGGCGCGCCGGTGCTGATGCTGGGCCTGGCCTGCCGTCCGGCGATCCGGCTGAACAGCTGGGACCAGGCGGTTCTGCCGCTGCCGTTCGCCCGGGGCGCCATGGTCTGGGACCGGGTCGAGATCGGCCGGGACGCGGACCCCGCCGCGGTGGTGGCCGACTGGACCCCCCGCCTGACCGCCGTCGAGGACCGGGCCGAAGCCCTGGCGAAGCGCTGATGTCGGCGGCCCTGAAGGCCTATCGCCTGGTCACCGGCTGGCTGGAGCCGCTGGCCCCGCGCCTGCTGGCGGCGCGGGCGCGGCGCGGCAGGGAGGATCCCGGCCGGCTGAACGAACGGCTGGGCCGCCCGTCCATTCCCCGGCCCTCCGGCCCCCTGGTGTGGCTGCACGGGGTCAGCGTGGGCGAGAGCCTGTCGCTGCTGCCGGTGATCGCGCGGCTGCGGGCCGAGCGGCCGGAGCTGGGCGTGCTGGTGACCTCGGGCACCGTGACCTCGGCGCGGATCCTGGCCGAGCGTCTGCCGCCGGACGTCATCCACCAGTACGCGCCGCTGGACGGCCCCCTGGCCACGGCGCGGTTCCTGAACCACTGGCGGCCCGCCCTGGGGGTGCTGGTGGAAAGCGAGCTGTGGCCCAATCTGATCGAGGCCGCGCGGGCGCGGGGCGTGAAGCTGGCCCTGGTCAGCGCCCGCATCACGGACAGGACGGCGCAGGGCTGGAGCCGCGCGCCGGGCGCGGCGCGGGCGCTGCTGGCGGCCTTCGACCTGATCCTGCCCCAGGACGACGCCTCGGCCGCGCGGCTCGAGGCGCTGGGCGGCCGGGTGCAGGGGCGGGCCAATCTGAAGCTGGCGGGCGGGCCCCTGACCCACGACAAGGGCGTCTTCGAACAGCTGAGCGCCGCCATCGGCGACCGCCCGGTGGTGCTGGCGGCCAGCACCCATCCTGGCGAGGAGCGGGCCGTGGCCCGGGCCCTGGACGCGCTGGAGGACGCCCCGTTCCTGATCCTCATGCCGCGTCACCCGGAGCGGGGCGCCGGGCTGGTGCAGGGCCTGCGGGCCGAGGGGCGCGTGGTGGCGGTGCGCTCGGCGGGCGAGGCCGTCGCGGCGGACACCACCGTCTACCTGGCCGACACCCTGGGCGAGATGGGCCTGTTCCTGGCCCTGGCCGACGTGGTGGTCATGGGCGGCTCGTTCGGGCCGGTGATCGGCCATGCGGGCGCGGGCGGGCACAACCCGCTGGAGCCCGCGCGGCTGGGCAAGCCCACCGTGTGCGGGCCGGACATGGCCAACTGGCCCGATGTGGCCGCCGACCTGGAGCGGGCCGGCGGCCTGATCCGGGTCGAGCGCGCCGAGCAGCTGGCCCCGACGATCGCCCCCCTGCTGGCGGATCCCGCCGCGGCCCGCGCCGCGGGCGAACGGGCCCGGCGTGCGGCCCAGGCGGCGGACGCCGGGCTGGACCGGCTGTGGAGCCATCTGGCGCCCCTGCTGCCCGCGGGACGAGGCCGATGAAGCTGAACACGCCGCGCTGGTGGTATGTGCGCGAAGGCGCGCCCTCGCCGGTCGTTCGCACCCTGCTGAAGCCCCTGTCCTGGCTGTGGGCCGGAGCCACGGCGCGGCGCATGGCCCGGACCATCCCGGCGGACCCGGGCGTGGCGGTGATCTCGGTGGGCAATCTGACCGTGGGCGGCTCGGGCAAGACGCCGGTGGCGCGGGAGGTGCTGCGGCTGCTGCGGGACCAGGGCGTGGAGGCCCACGCCTTGACGCGGGGCTATGGCGGGCGGCTGGCGGGGCCGGTGCGGGTGGACCCCGCGCAGCACGCCGCCGCGGACGTGGGCGACGAGCCCCTGCTGCTGGCCGGCGCGGCCCCGGCCTGGGTGGCGCGGGACCGCCCCGCGGGGGCGCGGGCGGCGGCGGCCGCGGGGGCGGCAGTGGTGGTCATGGACGACGGCCACCAGAACCCGACCCTGAGGAAGACCCTGTCCCTGATCGTGGTGGACGGGGAGACGCGGGGCGGCGAGTGGCCGTTCGGGGACGGGGCCGTGTTCCCGGCCGGACCCATGCGCGAACCGCTGCGGGCCGGGCTGGCGCGGGCCGACGCGGTGGTGGTGCTGCTGCCGGCGG
>JBALUZ010000223.1:0-2951 GCA_036963825.1 Brevundimonas sp. | reverse complement strand
GGCGGTGCGCGAGGGCCTGATCGACGTCATCACCTCGGCCCACACCCCGGCGCCGGCCGAGGACAAGCGCCGCCCGTTCAGCGAGGCCGCGCCCGGCGCCGTGGGGCTGGAGACCCTGCTGCCCGCCGCCCTCAGCCTGCACCACGAGGCGGGGCTGGACCTCATCGACGTCCTGCGGCCCCTGACCAGCGGCCCGGCGGCCCTGCTGGGTCTGGACGCGGGCGGGCTGGAGGCGGACGCCCCGGCGGATCTGGTGCTGTTCGACCCCAATGCGCCGGTGGTGGTGGACGCCGACAGGCTGCGCTCCAAATCCAAGAATTCACCCTTCGACGGCCGCGTGCTGCAGGGCAAGGTCTTGCTCACGATCGTCGGCGGGCGCATCGTGCACGACGCACGTTAAAGGGGCATTCGGGTGCAGGATCTGGTCGGACCGGCGATGCTGACGCTGGGGCTCACAGCCCTTGGCGGATACCTGCTGGGCTCCATTCCGTTCGGCGTGGTGATCACCCGCGCGGCGGGCGCCGGGGACGTGCGCAGCATCGGCTCGGGCAACATCGGCGCGACCAATGTGCTGAGGACGGGCCGCAAGGACCTGGCCCTGGCCACCCTGCTGCTGGACGCGGGCAAGGGCGCGGCCGCCCTGATGATCGCGCGCTGGCTGTTCGACAATGATGTGGCGGCGGTCATCGCCGGCGGCGCGGCGTTTTTGGGCCACCTGTTTCCCGTCTGGCTCGGCTTCAAGGGCGGCAAGGGGGTGGCTACCTTCTTCGGCCTGATCATCGCCGCCGCCTGGCCGCTGGGTTTGATGGCGGGCGCCACCTGGCTGATCGTCGCCTTCGCCCTCAGGTATTCGTCGCTGGCGGCCCTGACCGCCTCGGCCGCCACGCCGCTGTATGCGCTGCTGCCGCTCGCCGCCCTGGGCCTGCCCGCCCCGGCGCCCATCCTGGTCCTGAGCCTGTTCACGGCCGTGCTGATCTGGATCCGGCACCATGAGAACATCAGGCGGCTGATGACAGGGACGGAGTCCCGCATCGGGTCAAAGTCCAAGTGACCCCGGCGGCGGACGAGGCCGAACGCTTCGCCCGCCTGCGTCTGGCCCGCGCCGATCGCGTCGGTCCGGTCGCCTTTTCCCAGCTGATGCAGCGTTACGGCACGGCCCGCGAGGCGCTGGAGGCCCTGCCGGATCTGGCGCGGCGGGGCGGCGGCGGACATGTGCCGCCCGACGAGGACGTCATCAAGGCCGAGTTCGAGGCGGGCGAGGCGGCGGGCGCCCGCCTGCTCCTGCTGGGCGACGCCGACTATCCGCCGCAACTGGCCGCGGTGGACCCGCCGCCGCCCCTGCTGTGGACGCGGGGCGACGCCAGCCTGCTCAGCCGCGACAGCCTGGCCATCGTCGGCGCGCGGATCGCTTCCGCGGGCGGCCAGCGGATCGCGCGCGGGCTGGCGGCGGGACTGGGCCAGGCGGGCCTCGTCGTGACCTCGGGCATGGCCCGCGGCATCGACGGCGCAGCGCACGAAGGCGCCCTGCCCACCGGAACCGTCGCCGTGCTGGGCGGCGGCGTGGACGACGTCTACCCGCCCGAGCACGCCGAGCTGTACGGCCATCTGATCGATCAGGGGTGCGTGGTCTCCGAAAGCCCCGTGGGCGCCCGGGCGCAGGCCCGGGACTTTCCCCGCCGCAACCGCATCATTTCCGGGCTCTCCAGGGGCGTGATCGTGGTGGAGGCCGAACTGCGGTCCGGCTCGCTGATCACGGCGCGACTTGCGGGCGAGCAGGGCCGCGATGTCTTCGCCGTGCCCGGGTCGCCGCTGGACCCGCGCTCAAAGGGCCCGAACGAGCTGCTGCGCCAGGGCGCCGTCCTCTGCGAAGGCGTGGACGATGTGCTGAACGCCCTGGGCGGCGTGCGGACCCTGCTGGAGCCGGACGTCCCGGCGTGGGCGCCCGGCCCGGTGGACGCGGATCTGGACCTGATCGAGCGCCTGGCCGCCCTGCTGTCGCCGGTTCCGGCGCCGCGGGACGAACTGGCCCGGGCTGCGGGCGTCTCTGTGGGAGAAGCCAGCGCCGCGCTGCTGGAGCTGAGCCTCGCCGGCCGCGCCGTTCTGTTGCCCGGCGGGATGGCGGCGACGGCCTGATCACGGCGATGACGTCAGACGCAGCCGGCTTGGCGATTGACACCGGACCCGGACCCCACCACGTTCGCGCTCCCCTCCTCCCAGACTGCGACTTCATGAACCTCGTCATCGTCGAAAGCCCGGCCAAGGCCAAAACCATCAACAAGTACCTGGGCCCGGATTACCGCGTGCTGGCCTCCTACGGCCATGTGCGGGACCTGCCGTCCAAGGACGGATCGGTGAAGCCGGACGAGGATTTCGCCATGTCGTGGGAGATCGACGCCAAGGCGTCGAAGCGTCTCAGCGAGATCGCCGAGGCGGCCAAATCGTCCGACCGCATCATCCTGGCCACCGACCCCGACCGCGAGGGAGAGGCCATCAGCTGGCACGTGCTGGAGATACTCCAGAAGAAAAAGGCCGTGAAGGACGCCACGGTCCAGCGCGTCACCTTCAACGCCATCACCAAGTCGGCGGTGCTGCAGGCCATGGCCCAGCCCCGCGACATCGACATGGAGCTGGTCGAGGCCTACCTGGCCCGCCGCGCCCTGGACTATCTGGTGGGCTTCACCCTGTCGCCGGTGCTGTGGCGCAAGCTGCCGGGCGCCCGCTCGGCCGGGCGGGTGCAGTCGGTCGCGCTGCGCATCGTCGTGGACCGCGAGATGGAGATCGAGCGGTTCAAGGCGCAGGAATACTGGTCGATCGAGGCGGACCTGACCGCCGACAGTCCGCCGTTCACGGCCCGGCTGGTCAAGCACGCGGGCAAGCGCGTGCAGCGCCTGGACATCACCGACGAGGCCACGGCCCAGGCCGCCCGCGCCGCCATCGAGGCCGGCGTCTTC
>JBALUZ010000222.1:0-2962 GCA_036963825.1 Brevundimonas sp. | reverse complement strand
TGGTTCATGAAGGCCGAAGACAGGCCAAAGCCGGCGCCCAGCAGGATGGCCGCGGCCAGCAGCGACCACAGCGGCCCGTCGGTCAGCACCCAGATGAACATGGCCACGCCCAGGGTGGCGCTGATCGCGCCGGCGCGGACCATGCGGCTGCGCCAGACGCCGGTGAGGTTGGAGACCGCCAGGGCTGCGGCCGTCCAGGCCAGGGCCTCCACCCCGACCACATAGCCGGCCGCCAGGGCCGAATAGCCCCGCGTCGCCTGCAATATGGCCGGGCCATAGACGGTGAAGCCCATGGAGGCCGCGGTCATCAGGAACATGGTGGCGAAGCCCAGGCCCGCCACCGAGCCGAGATCGCCGGAACTGACCGGCAGCAGGCGGACCGGCGCGCGGACATCGACACGCACGCTGTAGACCAGGGTGGCGAGGCCGGCGGTCACCAGGACCAGGGCCAGCATGAAGCCGCCCATCAGGTCAGCGCCGGCGATGGCCGAGACGCCGACGCCCACCAGCAGCAGTTGGCGCGCTGGGATGGCGCCGCCCTGCCCCTTCTCGCCGCGCGGCAGCAGGACCAGGGCGGCGAGCGCCACGGCCAGGGCCTGGATGACGAAGGCGCCGAAGGCCCAGCGCCAGTGGCCGGCGTCGGCGAAGACGCCGCCGAGTAAGGGGCCGATCAGGGTCGCGATCCCCCAGATGCCGGTCATGACGGCATAGACCTTGGGCAGGGTCCGGTCGGGGAACAGCAGGCCCACCGCCACCGAGGCGAACCCCGCCAGCCAGCCGCCGCCCACCCCCTGGACCAGGCGCCCGATCAGAAAAGTCCAGATATCCGGCGCCACGGCGCTCATCAGGCAGCCGGCGGCGTAGAGGGCGGCGGAAAAGGCGAAGGCCGTACGCAGGCCGACCCGACCGGTCAGCCACCCGGCGCTGGCCCCCGCCACCACCGAGCCCAGCAGGAAGCCGGCCGTGGCCCAACCGAAATAGGCGTAGCCGCCAAGGTCGGCCCCGACGCTGGGCATGATGGTGGCGGTGACCAGGCTGTCGGCTGCATGCAGCCAGACCGCCAGGCAGATGAGGATGAACTGGGCGAGGCGCCCCTCGGCCAGGACGTCTTTCCAACTGCCGGGAGCGGCGACCGCGGGGGACATTTTTAACAAGCTCGAGATTGCGAAATCGACTTGACCCTGGCTATCGATCTCGCAATGGTTTCGCAACCTGATAATTGTCAAATTCCGCGAGGCCGATGCCCTCCTCCGCCGACCAGATCCTTCTGAACCTGAAGACCCGGGGTGAGACGACGACGGCGGCCCTGGCCGCGCAGCTCGGCGTCAGCCGTCAGGCCGCCCGCCAGCAGATGGAGAAGCTGGCCGCCGCCGGCCTCGTCGAGGGCGAGGCCGAGCGCAGCGGCGTGGGCCGCCCCCGCCAGACCTGGGCGCTGACCGCGGCCGGCCACGCTCGTTTCCCCGACGCCCACGCACAGGTCAGCCTCGAGCTTCTGGACGCCGTCCGCGAAGAGTTCGGCGCTGCCGGGCTCGACCGCCTGATCGCCCGGCGCGAGGCGGCCAGCGGGCAGGCCTATGCCGCGGCCCTGGACGGCGCCCAGGGACTGGAAACGCGGCTTGACCGCCTGGCGAGCCTGCGCGCCGCCGAGGGCTATATGGCCGAGTGGACACCGGCCGGCGACGGGACCTATGTGCTGATCGAGAACCACTGCCCGATCTGCGCCGCCGCCCAGGCCTGCCAGGGATTCTGTCGCTCGGAGCTGGCCCTGTTTCGCACGCTGTTGGCGCCGGCCCAGGTGGAGCGGATCGACCATATTCTGCAGGGCGCCCGTCGCTGCGCCTATCTCGTCACCCCCGAGCCTGAGACGACGGCCTAGAGCTTCAGACCCCGCAGGCGCAGGGCGTTGCCCACCACGCTGACCGAGGACAGCGACATGGCCGCAGCCGCGATGGCCGGCGACAGCAGCAGGCCGAAAACTGGATAAAGCAGGCCGGCCGCCAGCGGCACGCCGGCGGCGTTGTAGGCGAAGGCGAAGACCAGGTTCTGGCGGATATTGCCCATCACCGCCCGCGAGAGCCTGACCGCCCGCAGGACACCGGACAGGTCTCCGTTCAGCAGGGTCACCGCCGCGCTCTCGATAGCCACATCGGCGCCGGCCCCCATGGCGATCCCCACATCGGCGCTGGCCAGGGCCGGGGCGTCATTGACCCCATCGCCGGCCATGGCCACCACTCGCCCAGTCTCGCGCAGCTCAGCGACGATGCGCGCCTTGTCCTGGGGCGACACCTCGGCCCGCACCTCGTCGATCCCCAGGCGCGCGGCCACAGCATGCGCCGTGACCTCGTTGTCGCCGGTGAGCATCAGGATGCGGAGACCGGCCGCATGCAGGGCGTCGATGGCCCGGCCGGTGCTGGCCTTGATCGGGTCGGCGATGGCGATCAGGCCCGCGAGCGCCCCATCAACGGCGACGAACACCACAGTCGCCCCCTGGCGGCGATGACCCTCAGCCGCCTCCGTCAGCGACGCCGCCGAGGCGCCCTGGTCGGCGAGGAAGGCGGCGCTGCCCACAGCGACAGCGCGGCCGTCCACCCGCCCCAGGACGCCGCGGCCGATCGGTGAGTCAAAGTCGGCCGGATCGCTCAGCGGCAGGTTGCGATCCTGGGCGGCGCGGACGATGGCCGCGCCCAGGGGGTGCTCGCTGGCCCGCTCCAGGCCGGCCGCCAGCCGCAGCAGGTCGTCCTCGGACGTTCCCTCGACGGGCATGACCGCCACCACGTCGGGGCGGCCCTCGGTCAGGGTGCCGGTCTTGTCGACCACCAGGGTGTCCACCTTCTCCAGGCGCTCAAGGGCCTCGGCGGAGCGGATCAGGACGCCGGCCTGGGCCCCGCGGCCCACGCCGACCATGATCGAGATCGGCGTCGCCAGGCCGAGCGCGCAGGGACAGGCGATGATCAGCACCGAG
>JBALUZ010000221.1:0-2983 GCA_036963825.1 Brevundimonas sp. | reverse complement strand
TGGACATGGGCGGCGGCAAGTCGGTCATCATGGGCGACAGCCGCACCCAGAAGACGCCGGAGCTGTTCCGCGCCTTCGGCCGCGCCCTGAACACCTTGGGCGGCTGCTACTATTCCGCCGAGGACGTGGGCGTGTCGGTTGAGGACATCGCCGAGGCCCGCAAGGAGACCCCCTATGTGGTGGGCCTGTCCGGCGGCAAGGAGGGCTCGGGCGACCCCAGCCCCGTCACCGCCGAGGGCGTGTACCGCTCCACCCTGGTGGCCGCGCGCCGCCTGTGGAACCAGGACGACCTGACCGGCCTGACCGTGGCGCTGCAGGGCGTGGGCCATGTGGGCGGCTATCTGGCCGACAAGCTGGCCAGGGCCGGCGCCAAGCTGATCATCACCGACGTCAACACCCAGGCGCTGGAGGAGGTGGCGGCCCGCACGGGCGCCGAGATCGTGGCGCCGGACGCCATCTATGACGTCCAGGCCGACATCTACGCCCCGTGCGCCCTGGGCGCGACCCTGAACGAGAAGACCCTGGACCGGATCACGGCCAAGGCGGTGGTGGGCGCGGCGAACAACCAGCTGGCGACGCCGGAGATCGGCCACGAGCTGTTCCGCCGCGGCGTGCTGTACGCGCCGGACTACGTGGTCAACGGCGGCGGCATCATCAATGTGGCTTCGGAGATGCGGGCCCGCGAGACCGGCGGTTCCTATGACCCCCAGTGGGTCGAGGGCAAGGTCGACCGGCTGATGCAGACGCTGGAGGAGGTGCTGGCGCGGTCCGACGCCGAGAAGCGCCCGACCCACGAAATCGCCGACGCCATCGCCGAGGCCCGCATCAATGCGGCGCGCGACGCGAAAGAGGCGCAGCGCAAGGCGGCGTAAGACCTGCCCTTCTCCCATTGGGAGAAGGGGGAACCCGCGCACCGGAGCGCGAAGCGCGACGGTCCTGCGCGCGGGGGATGAGGGCCGCGTGCGTCAGAAGGCGACACCCGACCCTCACCCTGCGCGCGCCCCGGTCGCTTTCAGCGACCGGCCCCTCCACCACTTCGTGGTCCCCCTCCCCTGCAAGGCAGGGGAGGAGAAACGGATGCTGACGCATCCGTGCGCGCAGCCCTCTCCCAACGGGAGAGGGAGGGTGGCTCACCACCCGATCTCCGCCTCACCCCGCAGGGTCGCCTCCGCCTCGGCGGAGTGTTTGCCGCCGTCGCGGCCGTGCAGGATCAGGGGCGGCAGCAGACGCAGGGGGGCGCGGCCGGTCTTGACGGCGTGGACCAGCACCCGTTTGGCCGGTTCGTCGGCGTAGGGGTGCACCGGCCGCACCGCGAACGAGCCGGCCTTGTCGCCCAGCAGGGCGAGCATGTCGGCCAGCCGGTCGGCGCGGTGGATCATGACGATGCGCCCGCCCTCCCTTACGGCCATCAGCAGGAAGCCGGTCCAGGCCTGAAGCCCGTCGTCGGCCATCCAGGCGTCGCGCTTGCCGGGGGCGGGGGCGCGCAAGGCGCCGGGGTCGTCGAAGAAGGGCGGATTGCTGACCGCCCAGTCGCAGGGCTCAAGCGCCAGCGCCCGGAAGCCGGCCGCCACCTCGCCCTGACGCACGTCGATCCGGTCGCCCCAGCCGTTCAGCGCGGCGTTGTCCCGCGCCAGCCCGGCCATGACCGGGTCCCGCTCCAGCCCGGCCAGGGTCACGCCCGGCCGGCGGGCGGCGATCTGCATCAGCACCGCCCCTGCGCCGCAGCCCGCCTCCATCACCCGCTGGCCGGGCAGGGCGGGGCAGGCGGCGGCCAGGAGGGCGGCGTCCATGCCGGCGCGATAGCCGCGCGCCGGCTGGCGCAGGCGAACCCTTCCGCCCAGAAGGGCGTTGTCCGTCACGTCGATCGGTTCAGGTGTGGCGTTCACGCGCTTGACCCCGTAATGCGCCCTCACCATTGTGCGCCGCGACGAAGCGGGGCAAGACGCGCGCCCGTTATTCCAGCCGGAATCGCCCGGCGCATGAAAGAGTCTCTCCCTTGGACGCCAGCTCCGCCCTGTCCGTTCCGGCGCGCCCCAAAGGCGACGTGGAGCCGCTGGTCCGCCTGGCCGAGGCCGACATGGCGCGGGTGGACGCCCTGATCATCGCCCGCATGCAGTCGGACGTGCCGGTCATCCCCCTGCTGGCCGAGCATCTGGTGGCGGCGGGCGGCAAGCGCCTGCGTCCCCTGCTGACCGTGGCCGCGGCGCGCGCCACGGGCGGGGCGGCGGACGCCGCCGTGAAACTGGCCGCGGCGGTGGAGTTCATCCACACGGCGACCCTGCTGCACGACGACGTGGTGGACGGCTCGGAGCTGCGCCGGGGCAAGGTGGCGGCCCATCTGATCTGGGGCGCGGCCTCCAGCGTGCTGGTGGGCGATTTCCTGTTCGCCCGCGCCTTCGAGCTGATGGTGGAGACGGACAACATGCGCGCCCTGGGCGTGCTGGCCCGCGCCGCCGGGGTCATCGCCGAGGGCGAGGTGCTGCAGCTGACCCGCGCCCACGACATCAGCCTGGACCGGGACACCTATCTGAAGATCATCCAGGCCAAGACCGCCGAACTGTTCGCCGCCGCCGCCGAATCCGGCGCCCTGGGCGCCGGGGCCGGGGACGCCCAGGTCACGGCCCTGCGCGACTACGGCATGGCCCTGGGCGTGGCGTTCCAGCTGGCCGACGACGCCCTGGATTACGGCGGCGCCTCCGAGACCCTGGGCAAGAACGCCGGGGATGACTTCCGCGAGGCCAAGGTGACCCTGCCCCTGCTGATCGCCATGGAGCGCACCGGTGCGGCCGAGGCCGCCTTCTGGGCCCGCACCATCGATCGCCGCGAGCAGGGCGAGGACGATTTCCGCCACGCCCGCGAGCTGATCGTGGCCAGCGGCGCCCTGACCGCCACCCTCGATGAGGCCGGGGCCTGGGCGGACCGGGCCAGGGCCGCGCTGGAGGCGCTGCCGGACACCGACTGGCGCCGGGCGCTGGCCGCGCTG
>JBALUZ010000220.1:0-3010 GCA_036963825.1 Brevundimonas sp. | reverse complement strand
CTCACATCGCCGAGCGAGATCACGCCCACCAGCCGCTTGTCGCGGTTCAGCACCGGCATCCGTCGAAGCTGCAGTTCGGCCATCGTGGCGGCCACGTCCTCCAGGCTGTCGTCCTCGAAGCAGTAGTGGACCTCCGGGCTCATGACCTCGCGCACCGATGCGTCCGGGGTCAGGCCTTCGGCGACGGCGCGTGTGGTGATGTCGCGGTCGGTGATCGTCCCCACGAGGCGGTCGTTCTCGCCGACGGGCAGGAAACCGGCGTCGATCTCGCGCATGGCGCGCGCCGCGTCGCGGATCGAGGAGTCGGGGGCGCAGACCCTGACGTCGGTGGACATGCACTGCTGGATGTTCATGGGTTTCTCCTTGCTGTCTCCCGGAGCAACAGTTGGGGGCGGCAAGAGTTCAGGCCCCGCCCCAATGTCGGCTGCCGGACCCCGGGCTGGGCGCCCGCGGCAACGCTCGCGCCGTACGTGCGTTAGAAAACCGCCACGCTTGGAGGCGCCGCGAACGCCAGATTGATGCCGAACGCCCTGATCGAGAAATTATCCCGCCGCGGCCCGCTGGGTCCGGACGAGGTCGACGCCCTCAGAGACGCGACCGAGCCGCCGATCTGCGTGCCTGCCGGGCAGGACCTCGTCCGGCCTCATGAGAGCCCGTCCCACAGCACGGTGCTGCTTTCCGGCTTCTGCGCGCGCTATACCAGTCTGAGCGACGGCAGACGGCAGTTCACCGAGATCAACATCATGGGTGACTTCGTCGATCTGCACAGCCTGCTGATGCAACCCATGGACCATGGCGTCGTCACCCTGACCCCCTGCCGCGTCGCCCACGCCTCTCATGGCGCGCTGAGGCGGATCACGCAGCAGCATCCTCATCTCACCCGGCTATTGTGGCAGGACACCCTGATCGATGCGGCGATCCATCGTCAGTGGCTGGTGGGGGTGGGGCGCAGGAGCGGCCTTGGCCGGTTCGCGCACCTGCTGTGCGAACTGGACGTGCGTCTGGCGGTGGTCGGCCAGTCGGAAAACCACCGTTTTCAGCTGCCCCTGACCCAGTCGGAGCTCGGCGACGCCATGGGGCTTTCAGCGGTCCATGTGAACCGGCTGCTGGCGGACCTGCGCCGCGAAGGTCTTCTGCAATGGCAGGGGCAGCGGGTCCGGATCCTGGACTGGGAGCGCCTTGTCGACCTGGCCGAGTTCGAACCGGGCTACCTCCAGCTGGCGCAGGCGCCGGCCTGACCGAAAAATCGCGCGTGTGTCCGGAACCCGACGGAACGGCGATACGCGGCCGCGACTTAACCCCATGTCACGGACGAGGTGTGTGCGTGCCGTGTCAGTTCCGGGAGCCCCCGCCATGTCCGTGGCGGGGGCTCTTGGCGTTGCAGGGAACAGCAGGCTCGCGCCGGCCGTTCCGGTCTTGAAGGAGATTGCCCATGACGACCCCAGATCGGACGGAGACCCCAGACGCGGAAGCGCCCAACGACCGAGAAGGCCCGGAGGACACGACGCCCGAGATCGCGGCTGATGACGCCGGCGCCTCCGCCATGGCCGAGCGCAAGGCGAAGGAGATGGCGCGGCAGGCGAAGTCATGAAGCCTCGCACACCCGCGCCCACGCAGCCCTACACGCCCGGCGAGCAGATGGACCGCCCCGTCGATCCGGAGGCGCGTGAGTCGATGGATCAGCAGGCCGCCCGCCTCGCCCTGCGATCCGACCATCATGCGCTCGCCGGGTCGTCGCAGGGCGTGGGCAGCGTCGGGTTCGACGAACCGGGCGCCTACGACGTCAGCCGGCCCGCCGTTCGACCGGACCACCACATCAATCCGGATCCGGCGGCCTTGCCCCATGCCGATCCGGACCCTTCCGCCGAGGTCAGCCGGGTGCGGGCGGGCGGCCTGGCGCCGGGCGAGCACGCGCCCGGCGATGAGAATCCCGGCGGGCGAATGGCGGAAACGGATTCCTTCGAACGCCCGGGTCACCCCCGCGATCTCATGGGGCAGCCCAGCCAGGGCCCCGGTCAGACGAAACAGCCCTGAACCCACTCGCCCAGGGCGTCCAGGTCGTTGAAGGTCGGGTATACGGGCGCCTGGCACGAACCGAATGCCGCTTCCAGAAACCAGCGGCCGGACAGGGCGCCGTGCTCTGCGGACAGGCGGACGGCGATCGCAGCGAGGCGCCCCTCGACGAAAACGAGCCGACCTTCGCCATCGTTCTCGATGGCCATTCGGACGGCCTGGAATTCGATCACTGTTCCGGTGCTCCTTGCGCGCGATGCGGACCGGTCGCGTCCGGTCTGCGAACCGCTGAAGCCCCGCCCGCTCCCACGTCCTATATACGAATGGGACGGGCCCGGGATGCATCAGGCCGGCGGGATCCGGCATGGAAGGCGTCGCCTGAGCGAATCGGCGGGTGGCGCGTTCTGCTGTCCGGACGGACGAGGGAGGATGGGCGGCCATGGCCCGAGGCGAGCTGAAGACCTATCAGGCCAAGCGCAACTTCGGGGCCACGCCGGAGCCGAAGGGCAGGAAGGCGGCCCGGTCGAAGGGCGGGCTGCGCTATCTGATCCAGCGGCATGCAGCCACGCGGCTGCACTATGACTTCCGCATCGAGCACGACGGCGTGCTGAAATCGTGGGCGGTGACCAAGGCGCCGTCGCGGGATCCGTCGGTCAAGCGGCTGGCCGTGGAGGTGGAGGACCACCCCATGGACTACGGCGGGTTCGAGGGGACCATCCCGGCGGGCAACTACGGCGCCGGGACGGTGCAGATGTGGGACGAGGGCGTCTGGGCGCCGCAGGACGAGGATGTGGACGCGGCCTTCCGGAAGGGCGTGGTCAAGCTGACCCTGGACGGGGAGCGGCTGAAGGGCGGCTGGGCGCTGATCCGGCTGAAGTCGGACCGGGGCCGGCCGTCGAAGCGAAACAACTGGCTGCTGGTCAAGGAGAAGGACGAGCACGCCGTGGACGGAGAGGGCGACGCCCTGGCCGAGATCGACGCCTCGGTGACCACGGGC
>JBALUZ010000219.1:0-3054 GCA_036963825.1 Brevundimonas sp. | reverse complement strand
CAGGATCTGGGCGACGCCCTGGGCCTCAAGGTCGAGGTCCGCGACAAGGGCGGCAAGGGGGAGCTGGTCATTCGCTACGGCGCCCTGGAGCAGCTGGACGACCTCTGCCGCCGCCTCACGCGCGGCTGATCACGCGATGACCGATCCTGCTCAATCGGTCGTCGATCTCTACCAGCGCCGGGCCGCCCAGTTCGACACGGACAGGACAAAAACCCTGTTCGAGCGGCCGTGGCTGGAGGCCTTCACCGCCCTGTTGCCCGCCGGCGGCGAGGTGCTCGACCTCGCCTGCGGCTCGGGGGAGCCGATCTCTGCCTATCTGATTGAAAACGGGTTGAAAATCATCGGCGTCGATGCCGCGCCGGCCATGACCGATCTTTGCCGCCGGCGGTTTCCTGACCATTGCTGGATGATCGGCGACATGCGGGACTGGCGTCCGCAGGCCCCGTTCGACGGTGTCGTGGTGTGGCATGGCCTGATCCACCTGACTGCAGACGATCAGCGCAAGACGATCCCCAGGCTGGCCGGTTTCCTGCGCCCCGGCGCGCCCCTGCTGTTCACGGCTGCGCCTGAAGGCGGCGACACCATGGGGACGTGGCGGGGCGAGCCCCTTTATCATGGGGGTCTGGATCCTGCTGAAACCGACGCGGTGCTGAAGGCGTCCGGTCTCGGGATCCTGCAGCGCCGCCTGTCCGATCCGGACTGCGGCGGCGCCAGCGTCTGGCTGGCGCGGGGACAGGCGGCGATCGGGGACTGACAGGCGCAAGCCGTCTCCCTTCCCCGCAAGGGGACACGGAGAATGCGGGACGAACCCGGCTCCAACGCCCCGAAATCCGCAGCCCAATGCATGGCCGCATAAGGTCTGCGCAGGAATTTCCGCCTTTTTCTGCGACCGCGTTCCCCACGCCCGTATGCTTCTCCCATCCCGTCGCACGGGAAGGGCGCTCGGCCGGCGACCTTGCGGCGACGGGCTGTGATCGAGCGGGATATAGCGGCGGGGCGGATTACTCGCCGGGTCCGGGACATGGAGCGCTGTCCATGCCCGCCCGCCCGGGGCCAAAACACCGGCTAGCGCCTAAAACGCGTGCCCACCGGGGGCTCCAGCCAAACGATTACGCGGGGCGTCAGCCTTCGTCGAAACGGTATTTGTCTATCCTTACACCGGGCGTCGGCCCGGCGCCCCGTTCCCTTCCCATCAACCCGCGCTGACGGGCGCCCTGGCGCGCCCGGTGATCAGGAAGACCGTCATGGCCCGACCCCGTCCGCCCCGTCCCGAACCCGTCGACCCGCTGGACCGGGAGCTCATCGAGGCTTGCGCTGAAGCCGAGGAGCTCAAGACGCGGCGCCTGCTGGCCGAAGTCCGGCGCAGCAACGCCAGATGGCGGGAGAAACTCGGCCAACCGTGCAGCCCCGGGTCCTAGAGCCCCAGCCGCCGGGCGCGGCCCGCCACCTCCAGCAGCAGGCGCTCGGCCAGCAGGGCGTCGGGGGAGCCGGCCGTCTTGCAGGACTTCTCACATTCCAGAGTATTATCAAGGACTTGGGACAAGTCCTCGTGTCGCCAGGCGCGCATCTGGCGCAGCACCTCGGCCTCCTGCTTCCAGAACACGCCCGCAGCCTTGGCGGCCTCCTTGGGTCCGGCGCCGTTGTCGGTGAGGGCGCGGATCTTCCTCAGACGGTTCAGGTGGCCGCTGACGGCGCGCACGGCGGCCACGGGGCTTTCCCCCTCGGCGAAGGCCCGGCGCACGTTCGACTGGGCCTGGGCCGCCCGGCCGCCGAAGGCCTGAAGCGCCGCCTCGAACAGGGAGGCGTCCGGCTCCACCCCCAGATGCTGCTCCAGTTCGTCCGGCCCGACCGTGCGGTCGCTTCCGGGGCCGATGAACAGGGCGAGGCGCTCGATCTCCTGGCGCATCAGACCCCGTTCGCGGGGCAGGCGGGCGGTGAACTGGGCCAGGGCGTCAGACGTGAGGCCCACCCGGTCCTTCGCCAGGGCCTCGCGCACCATACGGGCTACATCGCCCGTCTCGTCCTCGTAGCAGGCGATGGCGACCGCCGCCTTCGCCGTCTCGGCGGCTTTTCTGAGGGCGGAGTCCCGGCCCAGCGCCCCGGCCTCCACCACGAACATGGCGTCGGGGTTGAAGCCGCCGTCGGCATGGGTCTTGAGCGCGGCGGCCACGGCCTTGTCGGTCGAGGCCTTGTCGGTGGACAGGCGCAGCCGCACCAGCCGCCGCCCGCCGGTCATGGACTGGGCCGACAGGGCGTCGTCCAGCGCCGCGCCGTCGGCCTCCACATCGCTGTCGGTCAGCAGGGTGACGTCGAAGGGGTCGTTCAGGTCGGGCACGATCTTCAGGCACAGGGCCTGGCCGCGCTCGCCGACCCCGCCCCGGTCCTTGCCGTGGATCACGACGGCCCGCACCGCGGGGTCCGGCGAGGCCAGGAACCGCTCGACCTCGGGGCGCTTGGACAGGATCATGTCTGTCGGGTCAGTCCCAGCGGGTGAAGACGCCGCCGCCCTCGTCCCATTCGCCGCCGGCGTCCAGGGCGTCGTCGAAATTCAGCAGCCGGTCCAGCACCACGCCCGCGATCAGTCCCAGCCCCGCCACGGCGATCAGGGTGGCGGCCGAGCCGACGCCCACCTTCTGCAGACCCGTCAGGGGCGCACGAACGGCGCGCACCGCCTTGCGACGGGCGTGCACCCGGGCCATCAGGCGGCCACCCGCTCGCGCATGACCTTCCTGACCTTCGTCATGGCCCGGTCCCGGCGCAGGCGCGACAGGTGATCGATGAACAGAACGCCGTTCAGGTGGTCGATCTCGTGCTGGATGCAGACGGCGTAGAGGCCGTCCGCCTCTTCCTCCACCGTCTCGCCGTCACGGTTCAGGTAGCGCAGCCGGATCCGCGCCGGACGCTGGACCTCGTCGAAGTACTCCGGAATCGACAGACAGCCTTCCTCATAGGGGGCGGTCTCTTCCGAGGCCCACAGGACCTCCGGATTGACGAAGAAGCGGGGATTGGGCTTGCGCGCCGCCTCGCTCTCGGGGGCCTCGCCGTCATCGCCGC
>JBALUZ010000218.1:0-3114 GCA_036963825.1 Brevundimonas sp. | reverse complement strand
AGGTCCGCGTGGCGCCCCATGGCGGCGGCCTCGCCCAGCATGAGGGCGGTGCCCGAGGGGGCGTCCACCTTCCTGCGGTGATGGCTCTCCAGCACCTCGATGTCCCAGTCCGCCGCGTCCAGCCGGGCCGCGGCGCGCTCCACCAGGCCCACCAGGATGTTGACGCCCAGCGAGAAATTGCCGCTGCGCACGATGGCGACCTTTTCGGCCGCCCTGGTGATCTCGGCTTCCTGATCGTCGGTCAGGCCGGTTGAGCCGATCACCAGCGCCGGGCCGCCGCGTCCGGCCACATGGCGGGCCAGTTCGACGGAGGCGTCGGGCGTCGAGAAATCGATGACCACGTCGCACAGGCTGAGATCGGGGCTCTCGCCGCGATCGAAGCGGGCGGCGACCACAAGATCCTCGCGCGCGTCCAGCACCTGGCCGACGGCGCGGCCCATGCGGCCCCGGGCGCCGGAGACGCCCACGTGGATCACGCCGCTCAAGCCGCGCTTTCCTTCCGGGGGGCGTCATCGCCGCCGGTGATCTCGCTCCAGAACCGCCGGGCCTTGGAGGCGAAGCCGGAGTTGCGGGGATTCTGGGCCTCGCCGCAGCATTCGGCCAGCTCCCGGAGCAGCTCTTTCTGGCGGGCGGTGAGGTTCTGGGGCGTCTCCACGAACAGCTCCACCACCAGGTCGCCGCGGCCGCGGCCGTCCAGCCGGGGCATGCCCTTGCCCTTGATGCGCACGGTCTTGCCGGTCTCGGCGCCCTCGGGCACCCGGACGCTGGCGCGGCACTGGCCGTCGCAGGCCTCGGACACCAGGCAGGGCGCCTCGATCTCGCCGCCCAGGGCCGCCACGGTCATGGGCACGGGCACGGTGACCAGCAGGTCCAGATTGTCGCGCTCGAACAGTTCGTGGGGCTTCACCGACAGGAACACATAAAGGTCGCCGCGCGGGCCGCCGCCGACGCCCACGTCGCCCTCGCCCGCCAGGCGGATGCGCGAGCCGTCGTCCACGCCCGCCGGAATCTTGAGCGACAGGGTGCGGTTCTTGCGCACCTGGCCGTGGCCGTGACACGAGCCGCAGCGGTCCTTGATGACCTTGCCCTGGCCGCCGCAGTGGGGGCAGGTGCGCTCCACCGCGAAGAAGCCGTTGGCCTGACGCACCCGGCCCTGGCCGGCGCAGGTGGCGCAGGTGGTCGGCGACGACCCCGCCTTGGCGCCGGAGCCGTTGCAGGTCTCGCAGGTGGCGGTGGTGGGGACGGTGATCTCCGCCTCCACGCCCCGGTAGGCCTGCTCCAGGGTGATCTCCAGGTCGTGGCGCAGGTCCGAGCCCCGGCGCGGTCCGCCGCGCGAGGACCGGGCCCCGCCGAACACGTCGCCGAACGCCTCGCCGAAGACCTCGGAGAAGATGTCGTTGATGTCGTGGAAGCCCGCGCCGCCGCCGCGCCCGAAGCCGCCGCCGGCCCCGCCGTTGACCCCGGCGTGGCCGAAACGGTCATAGGCGGCGCGCTTCTGGTCGTCCGACAGGACGCCGTAGGCCTCGCTGATTTCCTTGAATCTGGCCGCGGAGTCCTCGCACCCGCCGTTGCGGTCAGGGTGGTGCTCCATGGCCAGCTTGCGATAGGCGGCCTTGAGGCCGGCCGCGTCGATGGTGCGTTCGACGCCCAGGATTTCGTAGTAGTCACGCGCCATAAGGCGTACCCGATTCCTTGTTTCGCCCCGTCGCGCCGAAGGACTTCGGCGCCGTCTTCATGTGTCAGATGGTGTCGGCCCCGGCGGATGCAATGTCCGCATGAGGCTCAGGGGTATAGCCATCCGGGTTCAGAAAAAAGCCCCGCTCGCCTCTCTGGCGAGGCGAGCGGGGCCGTGGTCGGTCAGACCGCCGCCTCAGGCGCTCTTCTTGTCGTCGGCGTCCGAGACTTCCTCGAACTCGGCGTCCACCACGCCGTCGTCGGCGGGTTGGCCGGCCTGGGCGCCGTCAGCGCCGTCGCCGGAGCCCTGCTGGGCCGCGTACATGGCCTCGCCCAGCTTCATGGACGCCTGGACCAGGGTCTGGGTCTTCGCCTTGATGTCCTCGGCGTTGTCGCCCTCGCGGGCGGCCTTGAGGTCGGCCAGGGCCGTCTCGATGGCGGCCTTGTCGTCGGCCGAGACCTTGTCGCCGTGCTCGGACATGGCCTTCTCGGTGGAGTGGATCAGGCTGTCGGCGCCGTTCTGGGCCTCGACCAGCTCCTTGCGGGCCTTGTCGGCGGCGGCGTTGGCCTCCGCCTCCTTGACCATCTTCTCGATGTCCTCATCCGACAGGCCGCCGTTGGCCTGGATGCGGATGGACTGCTCCTTGTTGGTGGCCTTGTCCTTGGCGCCGACGTTGACGATGCCGTTGGCGTCGATGTCGAAGGTCACCTCGATCTGGGGCATGCCGCGCGGCGCGGGGGGAATGCCCATCAGGTCGAACTGGCCGAGGATCTTGTTGTCCGCCGCCATGGGACGCTCGCCCTGGAACACCCGGATGGTCACGGCCGACTGGTTGTCGTCGGCGGTGGAGAACACCTGGCTCTTCTTGGTGGGGATGGTGGTGTTGCGCTCGATCAGCGGGGTGAACACGCCGCCCAGGGTCTCGATGCCCAGGGTCAGGGGGGTGACGTCCAGCAGCAGCACGTCCTTGACGTCGCCCTGCAGCACGCCGGCCTGGACCGCGGCGCCCAGGGCCACCACCTCATCCGGGTTCACGCCCTTGTGCGGCTCCTTGCCGAAGAAGGCCTTCACCGCCTCCTGCACCTTGGGCATGCGGGTCATGCCGCCGACCAGGATCACCTCGTCGATGTCCGAGGCCTTGAGGCCCGCGTCCTTGAGGGCCTTCTGGCACGGCTCGATGCTGCGCTGGATCAGGTCGTCCACCAGCGCCTCGAGCTTGGCGCGGGACAGCTTGATGTTCAGGTGCAGCGGGCCCGAGGCGTTCATGGTGATGAACGGCAGGTTGACCTCGTACTGGGTGGTCGAGGACAGCTCCTTCTTGGCCTTCTCGGCCTCTTCCTTCAGGCGCTGCAGGGCCAGCTTGTCGGAGCGCAGGTCGACGCCCTGCTCCTTCTTGAACTCGTCGGCCAGGTAGTCGACCAGACGCAGGTCGAAGTCCT
>JBALUZ010000217.1:0-3305 GCA_036963825.1 Brevundimonas sp. | reverse complement strand
GGTGCGGGCGACTCTTCCGGCGCGGGCTCCGGCGGCGGCGGCGGGGGAGGGGGCGGACTGACGAGGGTCACCACCACCGGCGGCGGCGTGAACGGCGGCTCGGCCGGACCGGCGCGGGACAGGGTCAGGAACAGGGCGACCTCGGCTCCGGCGACGATCAGGAACACGCCGGACCAGACGGCCGGGCGGCTCCAGCGGGGGCGGCGGGCGCCGGATCGGAAAAAATCGCTCACCCGCGGAGAAAAAAGTTCGTCCGCGTCAGCATCGTGGCGGCCGTGGCGATGAAGACTGTCAAAATAAGATCAGCGATAGATGAAGGCGGGGCCGCACCCGGCCAGAGGCCTTTGGCGGGCCAACGTTCCTGCTCTGCGTCGGGTTCCCGCAAGAACAAGATTATTGCGATGACTAGCACGATATTACGGTCAAGCTGACATGTTCTGGTCAAATCCGCGTCATCAAGCGGCCTTCCGTGCCGAAAAACGTAGCCCTGCGCGACGACGGGCGTGGCGCCCCCAATGGGATGGAGACCTCACTTGAACATTTCAACACTCCGCACGCTGAAGGTGGGCGCAACGGTCGCCGCCGTGGGCTTGATGGCCAGCGCCTGCGCCAGCCACCAATTCGTGCGCGACAACGTGCAGGCGGTGGATGAGCGCGTCACCGCCACCGACAACCGCGTCACCCAGGTCGAGGGCACCGCCGGCCAGGCGCTCCAGCGCGCCAACGAGGCCCACGTGCTGGCCGAGGGCAAATTCCTCTACGAGGTGGTGCTGTCCGACGACTCGGTGAAATTCCCCAGCGATGTGGACCGCCTGTCGCCCGAAGCCGAGCAGCGCCTGGACGAGCTGGCCCAGCGCCTGCGCGCCGAGAACGCCAACGTCTATCTGGAGATCCAGGGCTACACCGACTCCACGGGGCCGGAAGCCTACAACGACGAACTGGGCCAGGCCCGCGCCGAGGCCGTGCGCCGCTATCTCAACCGCCGCGGCGTGGCCCTGAACCGCATGGCCACCATCTCCTACGGCGAGAGCGAGCCGGTGGCGCCCAACGACACCGCCGAAGGCCGCGCCCAGAACCGTCGCGTGGCCATTGTCGTCCTGAGCTGATCCCCATCGGCGGTCGAGTCGGGCGTCCGACTCGACCGCCTCGGCCGATCGCTGCGAGGCGTCGACCTCAGCAGGGCTGGGGTATGTACTCTTCGTAGATCGTAATCTCAGCATACATCCGGCCCGGGCCCGGATAGGGGCCGCGGATCATTCCGCTGCATTCCACGATCATGTAGCCGACCAGGGTGCCGTTTTCCGGCTGATCGTACCAGTTATAGGTTCCCGCAGCCATTCCCAGCGGCGGTCCCTTTTGCGTCGTCGCTGCGGGCGCCGCCGCGGCGACGAGGCTCAGGCCGGCCGCGAGGGCCAGCAGGGTTTTCGGCATTTTCATCCGTTCGTCTCCCTCTGATGATCCCCGACCCGCAAGGATGAGTACAGCTTCCGGTTCTGCGCAAGTTCATTCTACCCCTCGCCGCCCAGTCGTGATCCGGGAGCGATGACTGCGGCACAGCGTCGGACCGCCGTTCGGCGAGCAGGATTTTCGGCCGGCCAGCCCGTTGCCTGCTGTCCCGCGGCGACGGTCGCGCCGTAAACAGCCGTCTACAGGCCGCCAAGAAAGGCGGGCAGAACCCGGCTGGCCGGGCCGTAGACGCCCTCGTCGAACAGGGCCCGTCCGGCGGTGGGCTCCAGATTGACCTCGACCGTCCGCGCCCCGGCCATCCGCGCCGCCTGCACGAAGCCTGCGGCCGGCCAGACCGCGCCGGACGTGCCGATGGACAGGAACAGGTCGCACCGGTCCAGGGCCTGCTCGATCCGCGCCATCTCCAGCGGAATCTCGCCGAACCAGACGATGTGGGGCCGCAGCCGGCCGGCGGGATGGTGGGGCGAGGCGTGATCCGCCGCCAGGTCGCCGGGACAGTCGCAGACCACCCCCGAGGCGGTGCAGCGCGCCTTGCGAAGCTCGCCGTGCATGTGGATCAGGTCGAAGCCCGGCCGGGGCGGCGTCTCCGCGTGGGCGCGGTCGTGCAGGTCGTCCACATTCTGGGTCACCAGCAGGAAGTCGCCCTCCCACCGCGCGGCCAGATCCGCCAGGGCCCGGTGGGCGGCGTTGGGATGCACCGTCGCCAGCTGGCGCCGTCGCTGGTTGTAGAAGTCCTGCACCAGCGCCGGATCCCGTTCGAAGGCCTCGGGCGTCGCCACGTCCTCGACCCGGTGGCCCAGCCACAGCCCGTCCGCCGCCCGGAAGGTGGGCACGCCGGATTCGGCCGAGACGCCGGCGCCGGTGAGGACGACGAGATTTCGTTTGGTCATGCGGTTTCATAGCATCCCCCGCATGGCCTAGAAGAAGGCGATCATTTCTGGAGCCTCCCCATGAAGACCCGCGCCGCCGTCGCCTTCGAAGCCAAACGTCCCCTCGAGATCGTCGAGGTGGACCTTGAGGGACCCCGCGCGGGCGAGGTGCTGGTGGAGATCAAGGCCACGGGCATCTGCCACACCGACGCCTATACCCTGGACGGTCTGGACTCCGAGGGCATCTTCCCCTCGATCCTGGGCCACGAGGGCGCGGGCGTGGTGGTCGAGGTCGGGCCGGGCGTGACCAGCGTCGAGGTGGGCGATCACGTGATCCCGCTGTACACGCCGGAATGCCGCCAGTGTAAGTCGTGCCTGAGCCGCAAGACCAATCTGTGCACCGCCATCCGCGGCACCCAGGGCAAGGGCCTGATGCCCGACGGCACCAGCCGGTTCAGCTACAAGGGCCAGGCCATCGCCCACTACATGGGCTGCTCGACCTTCTCGAACTACACCGTCCTGCCCGAGATCGCCCTGGCGAAGATTCGCAAGGACGCCCCCTTCGACAAGGCCTGCTACGTGGGCTGCGGCGTGACCACGGGCGTGGGCGCGGTGGTCAATACGGCGAAGGTCGAGCCGGGCGCCAACTGCGTGGTCTTCGGCCTCGGCGGCATCGGGCTGAACGTCATCCAGGGCCTGAAGATGGTCGGCGCCGACATGATCGTGGGCGTGGACATCAACAACGACAAGGAAGAGTGGGGCCGCAAGTTCGGCATGACCCACTTCGTCAATCCGAAGGACGTCAGCGACGTGGTCGCCCATCTGGTGGAGCTGACCGGCGGCGGGGCGGACTACACCTTCGACTGCACCGGCAACACCACGGTGATGCGTCAGGCGCTGGAGGCCTGCCACCGGGGCTGGGGCGAGAGCATCGTCATCGGCGTGGCCGAGGCGGGCCGGGAGATCAGC
>JBALUZ010000216.1:0-3326 GCA_036963825.1 Brevundimonas sp. | reverse complement strand
AGGACGCCGCGACCGCGCATCCACGCGATGACATCGACCAGGCGGGGTATGCGAAAGTCGGTCTCGTTGCCCTCGTTGTCCACCAGACGCAGATCCTGCAGCTCGGCCCAGGTGTGGTCGCTGACCGCCCCTTCGCCGGTGGTCGTCCGGTCCAGGGTGTCGTCGTGCATCATCACGAGCACCCCGTCGCGCGTCGTGCGCACGTCCATCTCGATCAGCATCGGCCCCTGCGCGAGCGTGTGGGCCGCCGTCTCCAGCGCATTCTCCGGATAGCCGGGCGCCGGACCGCCCCGGTGGCCGCTGGTCAGGACCAGATCCGCGTCGCTGACACAGCGCAGCAGGTCCGCCGTGCGGCCGTCCCGGGGGGCGATCGGAACCGCCGGTTCGGGCAGGTCCGGAGCCGTCTGGCCCATCAGCAAGGCCGCAATGAGGGTGGCCTTCAGCATGGCATGATCCCCGCTCAGAAGGTGGCCGTCAGGCGCACCTGCGCGGTGCGGCCATAGGTGGAGTCCCCCAGCTTCTCTTCGTAGAATTTGTCGAAGATGTTGTGCAGGCGCGCGTTCAGCCGAAGCCGGTCGTTGATCCGCCAGGAGACGGCGAGGTTCGCCAGGCTGTAGCTCGGCATCCTGTAGTCGCTGGGATAGTCGCTGAAGAACTCGCCGCGCCAGTAGGCGTCAAGGCTGACCGCCACGGAGTCGTGAGGCCGCACCACCAGCGCCGCCGAGCCCTCCTGCTTCGGTCGCCCGAACAGCTGGCGGCCGTTGGAGACCTGCACCGACGAGGAGTCGGTGTAGTTGATCGTGAAGTCCATCCACGGCGCGGGATGAAGGCGGCCCTCGAACTCCACCCCCCGCATCTCGACCGCCCCGGCGATGTTCTGGGGCGAACTCATGCCCGTGGCGGGGTCGAAGATGTTGAAGATGCCGTTGTCCGCCTCCCCCTCGTAGTAGGTGACGCTCCAGTCTGCGAAGCCGTTCCGCAGGCTCTGGTCGAAGCCCACGTCCCACATCCAGCTTTCCTCGGGCGTCAGGTTCGGGTTGCCCTGATAGGTCGGCGAGGAGCCCAGCAGCTGGCGCAGGCCCGGGGCCTCGGCGCCGGTGCCGTAGGACGACCTCAGCTTGGTGCTGACGCCCGGCAGGTCGAAGCCGTCCGGCAGGGTGTAGGCCCCGGTCAGCCGCCAGGTGGTGTTGCCGCCGAACAGGGAGTTGTCGTCGTACCGCACGGCGCCGGAGACCCAGGCGCCGTCAGCCGGCGTCAGGTTGAAGGTGGCGAACAGACCGGTCTCGTCGATGGTGTCGTCGACAGTGGCGAACCCGCCGCCCGTGGGCTGTTCGAACAGGCCTTCCTCGCGTTTGTGCTCGACCCCGCCCAGCAGATAGGCGCCGCCATCCAGGTCATAGGTGGCGTAGTACAGGGCTTCGGTGGTGCGCCCTTCGCTGTTCTGCAGCTGGCCCGGCGTCACATAGGACGACTGGATGTCGACCATCGACACCTGCGCCGAGTGGACCAGGCGGCCGTCGAGCGTTTCCAGATCGCCCTTCAGGACGCCGAACAGCTGCTCGCTGTCCACATGGCCCTCGCTGTCCTGGAACAGCCAGGCCGGCAGGCCCTGCGGATTGCCGGGGGCCAGCAGGCCGTCGTCGATGTCGTTCCGGCTGTCGGTGTAGCGCGCCCAGGCCTCCAGGGTGAGGGCGTCCGTCGCCTGCCAGTCGATCCGGCCGCTGGCCGTGAGGTTCCGGTAGCCGTCGGGCTCGACATTGCCCGGCGGCCGGCTGGCCAGCGAAATGCCCTCGGTGTCGTACCAGGCGGCTCCGACCGAATAGCCCACCCCGTCAATGCGTCCGCGGGAGGCGGCCGAAATCTCGCTGGTGTCATGGTCTCCGTACATGGCCGACAGGCGCAGCTCCGGATCGCCCTCCGGCCGGCGGGTGATGACGTTGATCACCCCCGCGGACGCGTCGCCGCCGTACAGCCCGGACTGCGGCCCCCGCAGCACCTCGACCCGCGCGACGTCGTCCAGGAAAATGTGCTCCAGACCGTACTGATTGTCGGCCTCCGAGGGATTGTTGAGCTTCACCCCGTCGATCATGGTCAGGACGTGCTTGGTGGTGAAACCGCGCATGCGCACCTGGGTGTTCTGGCCGATGCCGCCGGAGCGGACAATGGTCACGCCGGGCGTGCGCTGCAGCACCTCGTCCACGGTTTTCAGCTGCTGCTGCTCGATGGTTTCGGCCGTGATGATGCTGACGCTCGAGCCCAGTTGCTCAAGGGCCTGCGGGCGGCGGCTGGCCGTGACCACGACCTCCTCGATGACCGTGGGTTCGCGGTCGTCGGCCGGGACGGCCTGGGCCAGGGCCGGACCGGCGAGGCCGCCCAGGGCCGTCAGGGCGGTGCTGGCCGCGGCGAGTGTCTTGAAAGTTCGGACGTTCATCATGCTTCCCCCGAGGAACCGTGGAGGTTCTTTAGGGAGCGGCTGTGACGGACGGCGTAACCTCTTGCGACCCTTTGCCGACAGCCGCGCCTGAAAGGGTCCTCCCATCGCAAAACTGAAGCATCAAGCCGCTAGGGTTCGCGCCAGCCATGTCCATGCTCGACGATGATCACTGGCCCCGCCAGCTGCGGGCGTTCCGCAGCGGCCAGGGCCTGTCCCAGGCCGCCCTGGCCGAGATGCTCGCGGTCAACCAGAAGACGGTCTCGCGCTGGGAACGCGGCGAGGACATGCCGGGCATGGCCATGCGCCGGGTCCTGCGCGACCTGATCTGCCGCCGCAACGGCGCCGGCCGCGACCGGGCCCTGACCATGCGGGTGCGCAATTCCTGCTGGCCCCAGACCATCCTCACCCGGGGCGCGGTCTTCATCGAGGCGAACGCCGCCGCCCTGGCGGAAGCGGGCCTGCCGCACGAGGACCTGCGGGGCCATTCCATCTACGGCCGCTTCGGCGACGAGACCGACGTGGTCACGGCCCGCTGGGAGCGCGAGGGCTTCTTCCGGGGCGAGTTCGCCATGTGCATCACCCTGAACTTCGAGCGCCTGCCCGACGGCCGGGTGAACTGGCTGCGGACGCTCGACACGCCCTACTTCACCGGCGACGGCGACATCTGGTGTCTGTCCGAACTGAAGCGTCTGTCCCAGCAGGAGTACGCCGAGCTCTACCGGCAGTACGGCGGGCCGTTCCTGCGGGTGCCCTTCTAGGCCCGCCGCACGGCGCTCTCGCCCCCCATGGCGCTTTCCGCATAACCGCGTTATGGTGGCGCTTCGTTCGGGGGGACGGGACATGGATCGACGCCGGCGTCTGGTCATCGGGGGAGCGGTCGGCGCCATGCTGC
>JBALUZ010000215.1:0-3381 GCA_036963825.1 Brevundimonas sp. | reverse complement strand
CATCGACCCGTCAGGCCGCGCCTGCCAGACGGACGTGCTGGCGGGCTGGCCGTCCTACGGGGCGACGCCCTTGCCCGCCACGGTGGACGAGGTGGTCGTGACCGGCGCCCGGGCCGGGTCGGCTGCGCCGCCGCCGCCCGCGCCCCCGGCGCCCCCCCGGCCCGATAGCGAGGCGGACCAGATCGAGGCCGCCCGTCTGGCGCTCCAGCCGCCCCTGCGCTGGCTGTCGTCCCAGGCCTGCGTCGTCTACGGTCTGAACTGAGCATGACCGGCTTCCAGTCCGACCCCGCCTTCGACGCGGGCTCCGTCTTCGCCTGCGACTGGCCGCTCAGCCAGGTGCGGCTGCAGGATGACTCCCGCTTTCCGTGGCTGATCCTGATTCCCCGCTTCCCCGGTCTGTGCGAGCTGGACGACCTGACGGCGGAGCAGCGGGCGGTGCTGATGGAGGAGACGGTCCGCGCGGGCGACGTGGTGCGGGCCCTGGGCCAGAGGGCCATGCGGCCGGTGGAGAAGCTCAACATCGCCGCCATCGGCAATGTCACGGCCCAGCTGCACCTGCATGTGGTGGGCCGGCGCCGCGACGACGGCCTCTGGCCCGAGCCGGTCTGGGGGCGGGGCCCGGCCACGCCCTATGCGCCCGAGGTGCGCACCGCCGTCCTGGCCCTCATCCGCAAGGGCTGACCCGCCTCAGTGCCCGCCGTCGCCGTAGGGGGCCGAGGCGGCCAGGTTGATGAAGCCGTTGGTGGCCTCGCCCAGGCCCACGATGATGAACTGGACGGCGAGGGCGCACAGGATCAGGCCCAGCACCCGCACCACGATGGCCATGCCCACCTCGCCCAGCAGGCGGCTGATCAGGCCCGAGACCGAGAAACAGGCGAAGGTCACCACCGACACGGCCACGATGGCGCCCAGGCCGGCGGCCCAGCCGGCCGCGCCGATCTCGCTGGCGGCCCCCGCCTGGATGATCACGGTGGAAATGGCGCCGGGCCCGATCAGCAGCGGGATGGCGATGGGCACCACCAGGCGCTGGAACCGGCGCCGGGCATAGCCGCGCACGTCGCCCGGATCGTTGTTCGGATCCACGTCGGCGAAGGTCTTGAGGAAGTCGTCCCGGGTCATGTCCAGGCCCAGGAACAGCAACAGGATGCCCCCCGCGATGCGGAAGGCCGCCAGCGAGATGCCGAAGAACTCCAGCAGCGCCAGGCCGGTGACGAAGAAGAAGATCAGAAACCCGATCATGGTCAGGGCGATCATGCCGCTGATGCCGCGCCGCTGCGCCGCCGTGGCCCCGACGGTGGCCGCGGCGAAGATGGGCACATTGCCGATGGGATCGGCCAGGGCGAACAGCGCCACGAAGAGGTTGACCCCGAGATCGACGGCGTTCATGTCCATGTCTTGGCCTGAAAATCTGTTCTGCCCCGCGTCCCGCCTCTATCGGCCGGACCGGGCCGCTTCGCAACCCGCGTTCACTCGCCGACGCTTCGGAGACCGCGCCATGTCGGACCCGCGCCTGATCTGCGCCCTCGATTATCCCGCCACGGACGAGGCCCGCGCCCTGACCGCCCGGCTCGGCGAGGCGGTCTCGTTCTACAAGATCGGCCTGCAGCTGTTCGCCACGGACGGCATGGCCCTGGCCCGTGATCTGAAGGCCGACGGCAAGCAGGTGTTTCTGGACTGGAAGCTGCACGACATCGGCGCGACGGTGGAAAAGGCCGCCGCCGCCCTGGCCGCATCCGGCTGCGACCTGCTGACCGTCCACGCCCGGCCGCAGGTGATGGCGGCGGCCCGCAGGGGCGCCGAGGGATCGGGCCTGAAGATTCTGGGCGTCACCGTCCTGACCAGCCTGACCGATGCGGATCTGGCCGCCGATGACCACAGCCTGTCGGCCGCCGATCTGGTGGCCCTGCGGGTGCGGCAGGCGCTGGATGCGGGCGTCGACGGGGTGGTCTCCAGTCCCCATGAGGCGGCCCAGGTGCGCGCGCTGGCCGAGGCCGCCGGCCGCCCGGACTTCCTGATCGTCACCCCGGGGGTCCGTCCGGCGGGCTCCTCCCTGGATGATCAGGCCCGCGCCGCCACCCCGGCCGCGGCCCTTGAGGCGGGCGCCACCCATCTGGTGGTGGGCCGCCCCATCACCGCCGCCCCCGATTCGCGCGCGGCGGCCGAAGGCATCGTTCAGGAGATGGCCGCCGCCTGACGATCCTCAGCGGTCGTACAGATAGACGTCCTGACAGTAGCAGTCGCGATCGTGGCGGTATCTGTTGTCGTACCGGTAGTCTGACCGGTAGCCCGTCGGCGGGCGGTCGTCGTGATAGCCGTAGCGGTCGTGATAGCCGGGCCGCCGCTGGTCATGGCGATAATCCCGGCTGTACCCGTACCGTCCGCCGCGGTCGGCGTAGCCGTAGGAGCTGTAGCCCCGGGACGGCCGGGCGTAGCCATAGCTGTAGCTGCGGGTCTCCGCATAGGGATAGCCGGTCCCCCCGTAACCGTAGCTGTAGCCGGTCACGTGGGCGCTGTTGACGCCGTAGGCGTTGTAGCTGGTGTAGGGCGCCGGCCGCGGGGGCGGATCATGGCGGTCGTGACGGCGGTGGCCGCGATAGCCGCGCCCCCGGTCCCCATAGCCCCTGTCGTAGGCGTCGCGTCGGTCATAGCCGTAGGACCGGTCCTGCCGCGCGTAGACATCTCCGTAGACGTAGCCGCCCCGGCGGTCGTCATAGCCGGCCCCGTACCCGCCGTCGTAATAGGTCTGCCCCAGGGCGGGGGCGGCGGACAGCAGCAGGGCGCCCAGCGCTCCGGCTCCGGCGATCGACAGCACAGATGTCATGGCGGTTCTCCAAGGCTCGGCCGCAAAGGTTAACGCAGCCGGAGACGCTTGGTTCGTTTATCGCCCGTCCGGCGAATTCAGCCCGCCGTCTTCTTCGGCGGCAGGGGGAAGAAGCCGCTGGTGCGCTTCACATAGTCCGCATAGCCGGGCCGGGTCCTGTGCATGCCGCCCTCGGTGGTGGGCGCGCCCGACCATCTGGTCAGGGTGAAGGTCAGGAAGATCGGCCCCAGGATGGCGAACAGCCCCGGCGTGGTCTCCGCCGCCACCAGCCACAGCCCCCACCAGACGCAGGCGTCGCCGAAATAGTTGGGATGGCGGGTGTAGCGCCACAGGCCCGTGTCCAGCACCTTGCCCCTGCTGTCCGGATCCCGCTTGAACGCCGCCAGCTGGGCGTCGCCCACGGTCTCGAACACGATGCCGAACACCGCCAGGGCCGCGCCGGTCCAGCCGATCCATCCGACGGCGGGCGTCGCCGCCACCTGGCCCAGCTGCACCGGCAGGCAGGTCAGCCACAGCAGCACCGCCTGGGGCAGGAACACGAACATCAGCGCGGCCGGGGC
>JBALUZ010000214.1:0-3420 GCA_036963825.1 Brevundimonas sp. | reverse complement strand
ATGCCGGGGGCCGCCTATGTGGTGGGCGAGCGGGGGCCGGAGGTGTTCCGGCCGTCCGGCGCCGGAACGATCGAACCCCTGGGCGGGGCGCCGGGGGTGACGGTCAATGTGCGCGTGGATGGCGGAGCGGACGCCCTGCTACGCAGCGAGGCGCAGATCGCGCAGATGCTGGCGCGAGCGGTGCGGCTGGGGGCGCGGCGCGGATGAATTTTCATGAAGTGAGGCTGCCCGCCCGGCTGGCCTTTGGATCGACGGGCGGAGTGGAGCGGCGGACCGAGGTGGTGACCCTGGCGTCCGGTCACGAGCGGCGCTCGACGCCCTGGGCTCACGGGCGTCGGCGCTATCTGATCGGGGCCGGGCTGCGGTCGCTGGACGACATGGCGGCGCTGACCGCCTTCTTCGAGGCGCGGCGGGGGCGGCTGTACGGGTTCCGGTTCCGGGACTTCGCGGACTTCAAGTCGTGCGCGCCGGGGGCGGCGGTTTCGGCAGGCGATCAGGTGATCGGGACGGGGGACGGCGAGGCGTCCGTGTTCCAGTTGGTCAAGGATTACGGCGGCCTGGCGCGTGAGATCAGGAAGCCCGTGGCGGGATCGGTGCGCGTGGCGGTGGACGGCGTGGAGGTGGCGGGTTTCACGGTGGATGAGGCCACGGGCGTGGTGACGCTGGATGCGCCGCCGGGCGCGGGGGCGATGGTGACGGCGGGGTTCGAATTCGACACGCCGGTGCGGTTCGATGCGGACCGGATCGAGGTGACGCTGGAGACTTTCGCGGCCGGACGCATGGCGGCCGTGCCGCTGGTGGAGGTCAGGGCTTAGGCGGTAGGGCTTAGCGGGTAGAGCTTAGGGCTTGGGTTGGGGATTGGGGTTCGGCCCGAGGATGGTCGGCGAGGCGGGGCGGGATGCTGCTGCTTCCCGAGCCCCAAGCCCCAAGCCCCAAGCCCTCAAAACGGGCGATTGAATGCGCAACATTCCAGATGAACTGGCCGACCGCATCGAGGGCGGGGCGGCGACGCTGTGCCATGCCTGGGTGCTGGCGCGGGCGGACGGCGTGCGGCTGGGCTTCACGGACCATGACCGGGATCTGACGGTGGACGGGGTCGTGTGCCGGGCGGGCAGCGGCTGGACGGCGGGGGCGGCCGAGGCGGCCGCAGGGCTGGCGCCCGGGGCCGCGGCGGCGTCCGGGGCCCTGGACGACGACGCCATCACCGAGGGCGACATCGCGGCGGGGTTGTACGACGGGGCGCGGCTGGAGGTCTGGCGGGTGGACTGGGCGCGGCCGGACCTGAAGGTGCGGCTGTGGGCCGGGCGGATCAGCCGGATGGTGCGTGAGGGAGACGCGTTCACCGCCGAGCTGGACGGGCCCATGGCGGCGCTGGAGCGGGTGGCGGGGCGGACCTATGGGCGCACCTGCGACGCGGTGCTGGGGGACGCCCGCTGCGGCGTGGACCTGGCGGACCATCCGGGCGCGGTCTGCGACAAGCGGTGGGCCACCTGCGTCGGCGTGTTCGCCAACGGGGCGCGGTTCCGGGGCTTTCCGGACATTCCGGGCGACGGCTTCCTGACCGCGTATCCGGCCGAGGGCGGGCGCCACGACGGCGGGAGCCGGCGGTGAGGGATCGGGCGCTGGCCGAAGCCCGGGCCTGGATCGGCACGCCCTATCGGCACCGGGCCAGCGTCAGGGGCGAGGGGTGCGACTGCCTGGGGCTGGTGCGCGGGGTTTGGCGGGGCCTTTACGGCGCCGAGCCTGAGGGGCTGCCGCCCTATGGGCCCGACTGGGCTGAGCGGGGCGGGCACGAAACCCTGCTGAAGGCGGCGCGGCGGTGGATGATCCAGATCCCTGTGCGCGAGGCGCGGGCGGGGGATGTGCTGCTGTTCCGCATGAGCGCCGGGGTTCCGGTGAAGCACTGCGGGATCATCGGCTCGTGCGGCGGGCCCGGGTCGACCCTGATCCATGCCTACTGGGGCAGGGCGGTGATCGAGAGCTGGATGGGCGGCTGGTGGACGCGGCGCGTGGCGGCGGCGTTCGCATGGCCGGAGTCCCCTCTCCCGATGGGAGAGGGATGCGCGCAGCGAGATGCGGAGCAGATCGCTTCTTTGCGCGCAGGGTGAGGGTTCGGTGCGGTGGGTTTCGCACGCCCGACCCTCATCCCCCGCGCCAGGACGAAGCCGCTGACGCGCCTTCGTGTGCGGGTTCCCCCTTCTCCCGTCGGGAGAAGGGTCCGAGTTTGGGGGAGGATTGATGGCGCAGGTGATCCTGGGCGGGATCGGCGGGGCGATCGGGGGCGGGCTGGGGCGCGCCGTCGGGGCGTTCGCGGGGGCGTCGCTGGACCGGCTGGCGGTGTCTTCACTGACGGAGCCGCGTCAGCGCGGGCCGCGGCTGGAGACGCTGAAGGTGCAGTCCTCGGCGGACGGGGCGCCCATGGCCTGCATGTTCGGGCGGGCGCGGGTGACGGGTCAGGTGATCTGGGCTGCGCGGTTCCTGGAGAAGCGCCATGAGCGCAGCGGCGGCAAGGGCGGGCCCCGCACGGTGGAGTACGCGTATGCCCTGAGCTTCGCCGTGGCCCTGTGCGAGGGGCCCATAGACGGGGTGGGGCGGGTGTGGGCCGACGGACAGCCGCTGGACCTGTCGGACGTGGTCATGCGCGTGCACCGGGGGACCGAGGACCAGAACCCGGACCCGCTGATCCAGGCGGTGGAGGGGGAGGCTCCTGCCTATCGTGGGACCGCCTATGTGGTGTTCGAGGATCTGCCGCTGGGGCCGTTCGGCAACCGGGCGCCGCAGCTGGGCTTCGAGGTGTTCCGGCGGCCGAGGGGCGGCGAGCCCGGGCTGGAGGACCGGCTGGAGGGGGTGTGCCTGATTCCCGGGGCGGGGGAGTTCTGTCTGGCGACCCGGCCGGTGATGCGGCGCGAGGGCCTGACGCGGACCACGGCGGAGAACCTGAACAATCTGCAGGGCCGGACGGACCTGATGGCGTCGCTGGACCAGCTGGAGGCGCAGCTGCCGCACGTGCGGCGGGTCAATCTGGTGGTGGGCTGGTTCGGCGACGACCTGCGCATGAGTCACTGCCGCATCCGGCCGGGCGTGGAGCGGGCGGTGAAGCCGACCGAGCCGCTGGCCTGGTCCGTGGCGGGGGTCACGCGCGGTGAGGCGTTCGTGGTGTCCGAGGCGGACGGCGGTCCGGCCTATGGCGGCACGCCGTCGGACCGGACGGTGATCGACGCCGTGCGCGAACTGAAGGCGCGGGGCATGGCGGTGACCCTGTATCCCTTCGTGTTCATGGACATTCCGCCGGGCGGCGCCCAGCCGGCCTATCCCTGGCGCGGGCGGATCACGGGCGAGGGCGGGGCGGCGGCGGCGGCCGAGGCGGCGGCCTTCTTCGGCGGGGCGGACGACTGGGGTCTGCGTCGGATGGCGCGGCAC
>JBALUZ010000213.1:0-3576 GCA_036963825.1 Brevundimonas sp. | reverse complement strand
CAGGGCGCCGCCGCCGACATCATCCGCCGCGCCATGATGAAGATGCCCGGCGCCCTGCGCGACGCCGGGCTTGAGACCCGCATGCTGCTGCAGGTGCACGACGAATTGGTGTTCGAGGCCCCCGAGGCCGAGGCCGACCGCGCCATGGCCGTGATCCGCCAGGTCATGGAGACCGCCCCCCTGCCCGCGGTCCAGCTGACCGTCCCCATCGACGTGGAGGCCAAGGCGGCGCCCAACTGGGATCAGGCGCACTGACGAACTGATCTACGTACCCGCTCACCCCAGCGAAGGCTGGGGTCCAGATCATAGGGCGGGAGGGTTGGACGAAGGGCGCGGGTTCCCTTGTCTGACGCTGGCGTCCGCCATCTGGACCCCGGCCTTCGCCGGGGTGAGCGGAGAAAGGCGATGGTGTTGACTCCCTCCGCCCGCAAGCGGACAACACCGTCCTGCATGGTCCCGGCGCGCCCCGCCGGGGCTGTTTTCTTTTCAGGGAAGGAGCCCGTCGTGTCCGGTCATCTCATGGGAGTCTACAATCGCGCACCCGTAGAGGTGGAGCGCGGCGAGGGCGCCCGGCTGTATGCGACCGACGGCACGGCCTATCTGGACTGCGTGGCGGGCATCGCCACCAATTCCCTCGGCCATCGGCACCCGCGTCTGGTGCAGGCCCTGAAGGACCAGGCCGACAAGCTGTGGCACACCTCCAACATCTTCCGCATTCCGGGGCAGGAGGCGCTGGCCGACCGGCTGACAGCCGAGAGCTTCGCCGACGTGGTGTTCTTCGCCAACTCGGGCACCGAGGCGGTGGAGGCGGCCATCAAGACCGCGCGCCGCTATCACTACGCAAACGGCAATACGGACCGCATCGACATCATCGGCTTTGACGGCTCGTTCCACGGCCGGACCTATGCGGCCATCAATGCGGCGGGCAACCCGTCCTATGTGGAGGGCTTCGGCCCGCGCCTGCCCGGCTATGTGCAGGTGACCTTCGGCGACATGGACGCGGTCAAGGCCGCCATCGACAGCCCCACCGCCGCCGCCGTGATCCTCGAGCCCGTGCAGGGCGAGGGCGGCGCGCGCGCCTTCCCCGACGCCGACCTGCGCCAGATCCGCCAGTGGTGCGATGACGCCGGCGTGCTGCTGATCCTCGACGAGGTGCAGTCCGGCATGGGCCGCACCGGCAAGCTGTGGGCCCACGAATGGGCCGGCATCACCCCCGACATCATGGCCGTGGCCAAGGCCCTGGGCGGCGGCTTCCCCATCGGCGCCTGCCTGGCCACGACGGAGGCGGCCAAGGGCATGGTGGCCGGCGTGCACGGCACCACCTTCGGCGGCAATCCGCTGGCCATGGCCGTGGGCCTCGCCGCCCTGGACGAGATCGCCAAACCCGAGACCCTGGCCAATGTGGCCGAGATCTCCGGCTATCTGACCCAGCAGCTGCACGGGCTGAAGGAGCGCTTCCCTGACATCATCGTCGACGTGCGCGGGCGCGGCCTGCTGATCGGCGTCAAGCTGGTCCCCAACAACCGCGAGTTCATGGGCTGGGCCCGCGACGGCCAGCACCTGCTGGTGGCCGGCGGCGGCGACAACTGCGTGCGCCTGCTGCCGCCCCTGACCCTCACCCTCGACGAGGCCCGCGAGGCCATCGAGAAGATCGAAAAGACCTGCGAGGCCGCCCGCGAAAAACTGGCGGCCTGATCGGAGCCCCATGGTCCGCCACTTCCTCGACATCCACCGGCTGGAGGCGGCGACCCTGCGCGCCATCCTGGACGACGCCCACGCCCGCAAGGCGGCCCGCAAGGGCTGGCCGAAGGGGCGCGTGGACGCCGACGCGCCCGCGAAGGACCGGGTGCTGGCCATGATCTTTGAGAAGAACTCCACCCGCACGCGCTTCAGCTTCGACGCCGCCATCCGCCAGCTGGGCGGCGACGCCATCATCGCCAATGCGGCGGACATGCAGCTGGGCCGGGGCGAGCCGATCGAGGACACCGCGCGGGTGCTGTCGCGCATGGTGGACGCGGTGATGATCCGCGCCAACGACCATGAGGACGTGGAGCGCTTCGCCCGGGTCTCCACCATCCCCGTGGTCAACGCCCTGACCGACCGCTCGCACCCGTGCCAGATCCTGGCCGACCTGATGACCGTCGAGGAGCATCGCGGGCCGGTGGCGGGCAAGACCATCGCCTGGGTGGGCGACGGCAACAATGTCTGCGCCAGCTTCATCCACGCGGCGCCCAAATTCGGCTTCCAGCTGAACGTGGCCTGCCCGTCCGACTATCACCCCGACCTGCACGACCTGCAGCGCGGCGGCGCCCATGTGCACCTGACCTCGGACCCGCGCGAGGCCGTGGCCGGCGCCGATGTGGTGGTCACCGACACCTGGGTGTCCATGGGCGATCAGGACTATGAGGAGCGGCTGGCCGCCTTCGAGGCCTACGGCGTCGACGCGGCCCTGATGAAACAGGCGGCGCCGGACGCGGTGTTCCTGCATTGCCTGCCCGCCCACCGGGGCGAGGAAGTCTCCGACGCCGTTCTGGACGGCCCGCAGTCGGTGGTCTGGGACGAGGCCGAAAACCGCATCCACGCCCAGAAGGCGGTGCTGGCGTGGTGCTTCGGGGGCTGAGCCTCAGAGGATCGCGGAGGTCACGGGCCCGCTCACGAGCAGACGGTCAGTGCGTGCTCGCGACTCACAGCGGACACTCGCCACGAGGATCTCACACCCGAGGGACGAGCAGCATATCGTCGTAATATGGAAGCCAGTCCTTAAGGCCAAAGAATGCCCTCGTTGCATCCTCTACGTTAAGAGGAGCCCGAGTTTTCCTGTTCTTCAAAGCCTCGTCTCCAAGGACGCGTGGTCGGAACGTTTTCCCGTCGAACGATTCAACAAACGGCGTTCCTTCTATCAAGACAGAGTATTCTGGTTCCACGAATATTCCAGCGGCGACGGGAAGATGGGTCAGCAGCTTCCAATTCCCACGGTAAACTTCAGCATCATTTGTCCATGATCCAAGGACCGGGCGAGTGGTGATGAGTGGGTGGTCTGGAAGCGCGTCGCACAATTCGTCGAATACCAAGAGGAAGAAGGCGACGCCGGGCCGATAAACCTGAGACAGCGTCCAACGGCCGTCACCGAGTGGAATCGCGAGAACAGCACCCTCTCCGATGGCTTTCGTTGCTTTGGCCATTGAACCCTCAGCCCTAAAGTTGAAACTGTCCTATCCTTGGGCAGCTCAGCGTCCGCCATCCGCTCTTTACGGCGGTTCGAGGCGTCTGCTGTTCGGCAATCTCCTGCGCCACCTCATGATCCCACGGCCTAAACCCGCGTCAGCCGCAGGTCCTGATAGTCGTACGAGAAGTCGATGTCGGGCGAGACGCCCTTCAGCGTCGCGCTGACGGGACGGCCGTCCGCCATCGCGAAGGTCACGAACGCATCCTCCTCGCGCTTGTCCGGGAAGCGGGTGCGGAAGGTCTCGCCGTCATAGGGCTCCAGCGGGCCTTGCAGGGCGTTGGACCGGGTGAAGTCCAGCCATAGCCCGCCGTTCCGTTCGCTGATGACGATGTCGCCGTACCACGGGTCGC
>JBALUZ010000212.1:0-3578 GCA_036963825.1 Brevundimonas sp. | reverse complement strand
CCCCGGGCCTGTTCAATTCCGGCAGGGCAGACGTCGATCAAGGAGACAGCCATGGCCAGGACCGCCGCTGACGCACTCGTGGAAACGCTCATCGACTGGGGCGTGGACACCATCTTCGGCCTGCCGGGAGACGGCATCAACGGCATCATCGAGGCGCTGCGGGTTCGTCAGGAGCAGATCCGCTTCATCCAGGTGCGTCACGAGGAAGCCGCCGCCTTCATGGCCTGCGCCTACGCCAAGTTCACCGGCCGGCTCGGGGTTTGCCTGGCCACGTCCGGGCCCGGCGGTGTTCATCTTCTGAACGGGCTCTATGACGCCAAGCTCGACGGCGCCCCCGTGCTCGCCATCACGGGCCTTCAGCACCATGATCTGATCGGGACCCACACCCAGCAGGATGTCGAGCTGGACAAGCTGTTCATGGACGTGGCGGTCTACAACACGCGCATCATGGGCGGCGCCCATGTGGAGAATGTCGTGAACCTCGCCTGCCGCACCGCCCTGGCCCGCCGCGGCGTGGCGCATGTGACCATGCCGGTCGATATGCAGTCCGAGGCCGTGAAGGCCGATTCCAGGTCCGACCGAAACGTCGCGAACCACATGTCGGACGCCTTCGCCCGGGGGGCCATGATGGCCGGCGACGACCAGCTCGCGCGCGCGGCGGCCATCATCAACCAGGGTGAGAAGATCTGCATTCTGGCCGGGGCGGGCGCGATCGGCGCGCGCGATCAGGTCATCGCCCTGGCCGAGCGGCTGGGCGCACCCATCGCCAAGCCCCTGCTGGGCAAGGGCGCCGTGCCGGATGATCATCCGCATGCGATCGGCGGGGTGGGTCTGCTCGGCACGAAGCCGGCCCAGGAGGCGCTCGAGGACTGCGACACCCTGCTGATCGTGGGCAGCTCCTTTCCCTACATCGAGTTCTATCCCGAGCCCGGAAAGGCCCGGGCCGTGCAGATCGATCTGGACCCGGCGCGGATCGGCCTGCGCTATCCGGTGGAGGTCGGCCTTGTCGGCGATTCCGCCCGGGTGATCGAAGCCCTGTTGCCCCGGCTTCAGCATCGCGAAGACGAGGGCTTCCTGCGTCATGCCCGCAAGGAAATGGAATCCTGGCGGGCCCTGATGACGGAGCGGGGCACGCGCGAGGACGTGCCGATGAAGCCCCAGGTCGTCACCCACGAACTGAACAAGCTTTTGTCGGACAATGCCGTGGTCACTACGGACTCGGGCACCATCACTACCTGGGTGGCGCGGCATATCGACATGCGCGGACAGATGCAGTTCTCCTGCTCGGGCAACCTGGCGACCATGGCATGCGGCGTGCCGTACGCCATCGCAGCGGCCGTGGCCTTCCCGGGCCGTCAGGTCGTGGCCGTGGTCGGCGACGGAGCCTTCACCATGCTCCTGGGCGAGCTGGCGACCTGCGTGAAGTACGGTCTCGACGTGAAGATCGTCGTCATCAAGAACGACTCCCTGGGTCAGATCAAATGGGAGCAGATGGTCTTCCTGGGCAACCCGGAATACGTCTGCGAACTGCAGACGATCGACTTCGCGGCCGTCGCCCGCGGCTTCGGCGTGCAGAGCGTGACCATCGATGATCCGAAACGATGCGGCGAACAGCTCACCGAAGCCCTGGCCATGCCCGGGCCGGTGGTCATTGAGGCGGTCGTCGACACCCATGAACCGCCCATGCCGCCCAAGGCGACGGTGGATCAGGCGACGAAGCTGGCCACAGCCCTGGCGCGAGGCACGCCCGACGGCGGCAAGATCGCGCGCCGCATCGGCGTGGATGTGGTCCGGGAGATCGTCTGACGGAGACGGCCGTGGCCCTGTCCTCCTGCCCCATCAGCCGGCTTGATGCGTGCGCTTTCACTGTCCCCACCGACGGACCGGAGGCGGACGGAACGTTCGGCTGGGCGCAGACCGATCTGGTGGTGGTCGAGATCGCGGCGGGAGCGCGGACGGGACTGGGCTACACCTACGCTTCGCACACGATCGCCCCCCTGATACGGGAGACCCTCGCCCCGCTTCTGCTTGACCGCGAGGCCCTCGATATCGGCGCACGCGCGGCGGACATCGCTGCGGCGGTCAGAAACATGGGCCGTTCGGGGATGGCGGCGACCGCGCTGTCGGCGGTGGACTGCGCGCTCTGGGATCTCAAGGCGCGGCTTCTGGACATCTCCCTGGCGGACTTGCTGGGCGCGGTTCGCGACGACGTCGCCATCTACGGCAGCGGCGGCTTCACCAACTATGACGATCAGCGAACCATCGAGCAGTTCGGCGGCTGGGCCGCCGATCTGGGGTGCCGGGCCTTCAAGATGAAGGTCGGCTCGGAGCCTCGCCTCGATCCCGATCGCATCGCCGCGGTTCGGCGCGCCATGCCCCACGCCGAACTGATGATGGACGCCAACGGCGCGCTGGACCGGAAACAGGCGCTGGTCCTGGCGCGGGCGGCTGCGGATCTGGGCGTGACCTGGTTCGAGGAGCCGGTATCCAGCGACGACCTTGACGGTCTGCGGCTTCTGCGGGACCGGGCGCCGGCGCGCATGGAGATCGCGGCGGGCGAGTACGCCTATGATCCGGTCTATGTGCGCCGCATGGCGGCGTCGGGCGCTGTCGACGTGATGCAGCTGGACGTGACCCGGATCGAGGGGATCACGGGCTTCCTGAAAGCCGCTGCGGTGGCCGAGAGCCATCACCTCCCCATATCGGCCCACACGGCTCCGGCGCTTCATCTGGCGGTTGGGTGCGCCGCTCCCGGCATGCGCCACCTGGAATGGTTTCACGATCATGCCCGCATAGAAGCCATGCTATTTGACGGCGCGCCTGTTCCGAAGGGCGGGCGGGTCGCGCCCGATCGCTCGCGCGCCGGACACGGCCTGGTCTTCAGGCGGCGGGATGCGCAGCGGTTCGCCGTCGAGGGCGGAGGCGCGGCATGACCGGGTCCGCGCGCTGGACCACGCTGCCCCTCGCCGAACGACGCCGGACCGTCAACGAGGCGGGCAGGGTGGTGCGCGCGTCCACGCGGATCGGAGCGGATTTCAGCCGGCTGGAGGCGGACCTGCGCGGCGCCCTGGAGGGCGAGGTGCAGTTCGGCCCCGGCGCCCGGGCGATGTACTCCACCGACGCCTCCAACTACCGTCAGGTCCCCCTCGGCGTGGTTCTCCCGAAGACGGTCGAGGACGTGGTCCGCGCGGTGGAGATCGCCCGACGGCACGATGTCCCGGTGCTGCCTCGCGGCGGCGGCACCAGCCTGGCCGGACAGGCCTGCAACACCGCCGTGGTCATCGACTTCTCGCGCCATCTGAACCGGGTGAAGCGACTGGATCCGGATCAGCGCATCGCCGAGGTGGAGCCCGGCTGCATTCTCGACACCCTGCGCGACGCCGCGGAGGCCCACCATCTGACCTTCGGGCCCGACCCGGCGACCCATACGCACAATTCGCTCGGCGGTATGATCGGCAACAACTCCGGCGGCATCCACTCGGTGATGGCGGGACTGACGGTCGACAATGTCGAGGCGCTGGACATCCTCACCTATGACGGCGAGCGCATGACCGTGGGGCCCACCGACGAACGCGAGC
>JBALUZ010000211.1:0-3582 GCA_036963825.1 Brevundimonas sp. | reverse complement strand
GACATGGCCCTGCCGCCGTTGACCCAAGGCACGCCCGAGGCCGCCGCCCGGGTGGCCCAGGCGCGGCAGGTCCAGCTGGTCCGCGCCGCCGAGGCCGGCGAAACCGCCGCGCCGCTGAACGCCCAGGCCTCCGGCGACCGCCTCGACGCCATCGCCAATCTCGACGCCCCGGCCCGGGCGCTTCTGTCCAAGCCCGCCGAGGCCGCCGGCCTCACCGCCCGCGGCTGGACCCGCACCCTGCGCTTGGCCCGCACCATCGCCGACCTGGAAGGCGCCGCCGACGTCCGCCGGGTCCACCTGGCCGAGGCGCTGATCTATCGTCGGGTGGGGCTGGAGACAGCGTCGGCTTTGAGCGGCTGACGTCGGTGGACCAGGGTCCCTGCGCCCAGGGCGGCGAGGACCAGATAGCTCCAGATCACCAGGCCCCAGCGATAGGGCAGGGCCGGCACGCCGCTGTCGGCGACCATGGCCAGGTGAGTGAGGATGCCCAGGAGCTGGAAGGCTGTGGCGAACAGCAGCCAGAGCCGGTTGGTGGTCAGGGCCAGCCACAGCAGATAGCCGAGGAAGAGGGCGTCCACGCCCAGCACCCCCCACTGCAGGCCGGTGGCGTCGGCGTCATAGGTCAGGGGCGTGAGGAACCAGGCGGCCAGGTTGGCCACTGCGGTCTGCTTCTCTGGCGCGCCGCCGCGCCACAGGGCGGCGCCCGACACGAGGACCATGGCCACAAACCAGATCTGCTGAGGCAGGACGGCGAAGTACAAGCTTTATCCCCTGCGCCTCTATGGCCGGTCGCGTCAGGGTGGCAGAGGCCGGCGCCTCCTGAAAGGCGCCGGCCGAAAAGACTTGAGCCCGAAAAGGCGATCAGACGTCGGCGATCAGGCGGCGTTGACGTCGCCCACAGCCCGCAGGCTGGGCGCGCGGATCGGTTCGTTCGGCTTGGGCGCGCCGTCGCCGTACATGACCGCGCCCAGGCCGATCTGCTTCTGGGCGAGGCTGAGCTCCTTGTGGGCTTCGATCACGGCCCGGCGGGCCTCGGCCAGGGCGGTGATGGAGCGGCTGGTCCACTCCACGGCCTCCTGGCCGATCAGGGCCGAGAGGCCGGCCTGGGCGCGCAGGCCCGGCATGACCCCGGCTAGGGCGGCGGTCTTGGCCAGAGCCGCGTCGATGGCGGTCTCAGCCTCGAACAGGCTGGCGGCGACCTGATCGGCGTATTGGCGACGTTGCTTGAGCATGAGGGATCTCCTTCCCGCGCGCGCAAGGGCGCCGCGGGTCTGATGGGTCTTGTAAGGGTCTAGGGGTCGGGTGGTCCGCCGCCGGCGAAGGCGGGGCGGCTTCAGATCAGCGTGCTCAGGGCCTGAAGTCCCGCCAGGACGCCCCCGAAGGCGAGGGCCGAACCGATGGCGATGGCGAGGATCAGGCCGATCCGGGCGGCCGGTCCTAGGCCATCTGTGCGTCCGCTTCGCCAGGGTGGAAGTTCTCGTCCAGCAGCACCCAGGTGATGCAGAGGATTTCCCTCATCACCATTTCCGGAGGCTTGAAGGCCGCCAGCTTGCGTGTGGCCGAGATCAGGGGCTTGACCATGTCGGCCTGGGTAGGGGAGGCCGCCAGATCGGTCAGTTGGCGCTCCAGCTGGGTCCAGCAGAAGCCCGGCATCGACGCCCCCCGAGGCGAGGGTGTCGGCCACCTTGTCTCGAACGCCTCGATTTCGCGCCTCAGATGGATGGCCCGGTTCACCGCCGCCCGGTTCGCCGCGGCTTGCTCGTTCTCTGGCCGTCCGTCCTGTCCGTTCCAGTGCTTCATGGGTCTCGCCTCCTGATGAGGCCAGATCCGACCATGGGCCGGCGGCGGCGTCTGTCCTGACTGCGTCCTGTCCTGACGTGGTCAGGACAGGATCGCGCGCCGTCTGGGCGGCCCGCTCATGGTCGGCCAGCAGGCGGGCGGCATGATAGCGGTCGCCGACCCCCAGCTTGGCCCGGGCGCGGTCGCAATAGGTGTCCACCGAGGTCTTGGACATGCCAAGCTCGCGGGCGATCTGCTTGGAGCTGAAATGCCGGTCCACCAGGCGCAGGCACTCCCGCTCCCGCCCCGTCAAAAGTTCCACCTGTCCCGTCATGCCGTCCATTCCCATAGATCGGAATTACTACACGCCAAGGTTTGGTCTGCGTCCACCGCGCTTTGGTGTCCGTATAGCGACAGCAGAGGATCGCTCAGAGGTTGAGCGTCAGTATGGAGCCGAATATGGGTTTGCGTGAGGCCGAGCTTGTGGACACCGCTGATCGGGCGATCGGCGCCCGGGTGCGGGCGCGTCGCCGGTCCCTGGCGCTCAGCCAGTCCGATCTCGCCGATCACCTGGGCGTGTCCTTCCAGCAGGTCCAGAAGTACGAACGCGGCGCCAACCGCATCTCCGGTTCGACCCTGGTGGCTGCGGCCCGCGCTCTGCAGACCACGGTAAGCTGGCTGGTGGGCGAGGAGGCCGGCGGCGAACGTCCCTCCGACGAGGCGTTCTCGGCCCTGATGACGCCGGGCGCCATGGAGCTGCTGGAAGCCTATCGCGCCATCCCCCGCGCCCGGGCGCGGCAGGCGCTGCTGGCGCTGGCCCGCGAGATGGGCCGCGACGACTGAGGTCGCCGCCCGTCGGCCGTTTGACGAGCCGTTAAAGGCTGGCGGCGCAGGATGCGCGCCATGCGAAGCCAAGCCCCAGACCCTTCCGCCGCCGACCTCGCAGGCGAGCAGATCAGCACCGAGCAGCTGGCCGCCCTCAGTCACGAGTTCCGCACGCCCCTCAGCGGCGTTCTCGGCATGGCGCGGCTGCTGGAGGGGACGCGGCTCTCGGCCGAGCAGCGGGCCTATGTCAGCGCCATGCGCGACTCCGGCGAGCACCTGCTGGGTCTGGTCAACGAACTCCTTGATTTCGCCCGTCTTGGGGCCGGCAAGATCGAGCTGCGCGAGGCGCCTGTGGAGATCGAGGCCCTGCTGCGGGCGGTCTGCGAACTGCTCAGCCCGCGGGCGCACGAAAAGGGCCTGGAGATCGCCTGGGCTTCGCCGGCCGCCGGCGCCGTGGTGATGGCCGACGAGAGCCGCCTGCGCCAGATTCTGCTGAACTTCGCCGGCAACGCCGTGGAATTCACCGCCAATGGGGGCGTCCTGCTGAACGCCGCCCCGGCCGGAGAGGGCCGCTGGCGCTTCACCGTCGCCGACACCGGACCTGGCGTCAGCGACGCCGCCCGGGACCTGATCTTCGAGGCCTTCGCCCAGTCCGAGGCCAGCCACCAGCTCACCGGTTCGGGCCTCGGCCTGGCCATCGCCCGGCGCCTGGCCCTGGCCATGGGCGGCGAGGTGGGGGTCGAAGCCGGCGCCGAGGGCGGCGCGGTCTTCTGGTTCGAGGCGCCCCTGGCGACCCAGGCGCCCCGCGCCCACGGGCCGGCCCCGCTGACGGGCCTGCAGGTGGGGGTCGCCTCGCCCAATCCGATTATCCGCCAGGCCGCCGCCCGGCAGATCGAGGCCTGTGGCGGAACGCCCGTCACGGCCGCCGATGTGGAGGCGCTGCTGCCCCTGACGGGACCGCAGGACGTACTGCTGCTC
>JBALUZ010000210.1:0-3636 GCA_036963825.1 Brevundimonas sp. | reverse complement strand
CCAGGGGCGCGTCGCTGACATTGAGGGTTCCGTGACCGCGCACCTCGACCCGGGCGCCCTCGCCCGGCTGGCGGGCGTCCGCGGGCCCGGCGGTGCAGTTGCGCACCGCATTCCGGGAAAGGCCGCCGTCGATGATGATGTCGCTGCCCCGGCGCGTCACCGTCAGGCGGTCGAGGCCGGACGAGCCGTGCTCGATCTCGACGGCGATGTCGGTGCGGTCCTCGGGGATCACCACCACGCGGGCGACGGCGTCGCGGATTTCGACCTCGCCGGCGTTGGCGACGCCTGCGAGGGCGAGGGCGGCGGTGGCGGCGGCGACGAGATAGGCGGGCTTCATGGCTTGGGTCTCCCTGTCCGTGTTGGACAGGAAGTCGCCACAAAGGCCCGACGAAGTCATTTTAAATCGAGGTCATGAACCCTGAGTCATGAAACCTCTCCCGCCGGGAGAGGCCCCGCGCAGCGGCATGCGAAGCCGGCCGCGTCTGGCGTGGCGGGTGAAGGTCAGGGCGCCGGGCGCAGGGGCCCGGCCCGTCCCGTCCCGGGGCGGATCAGCCCGAGACCTTCTCCACCTGGTTGTACTCCAGGTCCACGGGGGTCGGACGGCCGAAGATCGAGACGGCGACGCGCAGGCGGGCGCGCTCCTCGTCCACGCTCTCGACCACGCCGTCGAAGCTGGCGAACGGACCGTCGGTGACCTTGACGTTCTCGCCGATGTCGAAGGTGATGGTGGGCTTGGGACGCTCCACGCCCTCCTCCACAGCGCCGATGATGCGCTCCACTTCCTTGTCAGAGACCGGCAGCGGACGGGTGCCGCCCTGGGAGCCCAGGAAGCCGGTGACCTTGGGCGTGTTCTTGACCAGGTGATACGCCTCGTCGGTCAGCTCCATCTTCACCAGCACGTAGCCGGGGAAGAATTTGCGCTCGGAATTGACCTTCCGGCCGCGCCGGACCTCGACCACGTCCTCGGTGGGGACCAGGACCTCCGAGAAGTTCTCCTCCAGGCCCTGCTGGCGGGACTGGTCGCGCAGATGCTGCGCCACCTTCTTCTCGAAGTTGGAGTGGGCGTGGACGATGTACCACTTGTGCCGGGGATTGCTCGGCTTGGTTTCGGGCGCCGCATCGGTCACGTGCGCGTCTCCTCAGTTTGTTTTTTACCGGCCGAACGAAATGATCTGCTGGAAGGCCCAGCCGAGGCCGAAGTCCACCACCCAGAAGAACAGGGCGGCGATCAGCACCAGAATCAGGACCATCACCGAGGTGATCCAGGTCTCCTTGCGGCTCGGCCAGGTGATCTTGCGGCCCTCGGCGCGCACCTGAGACAGGAACTGACCCGGCGAGACGCGCTTCTTGGCCGCGGGCGTATCCACGGTCACGGTTTGCCCCGCGCCCGCCGCCGCCGTCTGCGTCCTGTTTCCTCCGCGGCGTCCGCCGGGAGATTTCGCCTTGGCCATCTATTCGTCTCTAACGCTTCAAGGGTGCCTGGATCGACAGATGGGAAATGTCCCATGCCGCGACAACGGGGTGGCAGGAGTTGAGGGACTCGAACCCACGACCCCCGGTTTTGGAGACCGGTGCTCTACCAGCTGAGCTAAACTCCTATGGCCCCGGACAAAGAACAGCGCGCCGGAAGGGCGGACCCCACGGCGCGCATGGCCTTCGCCAGACCGGGGGCTATGCCCCACGCCGCGCCGCATTTCAAGCGGGGATGCGCGTGTGGGGCGTCAATCGTGTCCCTGCGCCGCCTCGCGCGCCGCCCGCTCCTGGTCCTCGGCGATGACCTGGCGGAACAGCAGCTTGTCGATGCGGCGGTCGTCCATGTCCACCACCTCCACCTCGAAGCGTCCCAGCTGCAGGATTTCGCCCTCGTGGGGCACCCGCGACAGCTTGTGCAGCACCAGGCCGGCCACGGTGTGGAAGCCGTCGGTCTCGCCGAACTCCTCGCCCAGCTCGTCGGCCAGCTCGTCGATGTTGGTGCGCCCGTCCACCAGCCAGCTGCCGTCCTCGCGCTGGATGATGTCGGCGTTGGGCTCGTCGTGGCTCTCGTTGAAGTCGCCGGCGATCATCTCCAGAAGGTCGGTGGCCGTGACCACGCCCTCGAAGGCGCCGTACTCGTCCACCACGAAGGCCATGTGGACCTTGGAGCCCTTGAGGATCTCCAGCGCCTTCAGCACCGAGGTGGACTGGGGGATCACGGCGGGCTCGGCCACCAGCTTCTCGATGTTGAACTCGCCGTTGTCCAGCAGGCTGTCCAGCAGGTCTTTCTTGTGGACCACGCCGATGGGGTTATCCACGTCGCTCTCGCGCGCCACCACGATGCGGGAATAGGGACAGGTGCGGACCTCGTCGCGCAGCTGCGCCTCGGTGTCGTCCAGGGCGACCCAGAACACTTCCGGGCGCGGGGTCATGGCCACGCGGATGGGCCGGTCGCCCAGGCGCAGGATCTCCTCGATCATCACCTGCTCCTCCGGCTCGATCAGTCCGGCGGAGGTGCCTTCGGCCAGGATGGTCTCAACCTCCTCCTGGGTCACGTCCGTCCCGTCCCGGTCCCGCACGCCCATCAGCTTCAGGATGCCCGAGGTGGAGACGGTCAGCAGCATGACGAACGGCTTCAGCACCACGGCCACAGCCGAGATCGGCGTCGCCATCATGGAGGCCACAGACTCAGGGAAGATCAGGGCGATGCGCTTGGGCACCAGCTCGCCGACGATCACCGACACATAGGTGATGCAGACCACCACCAGACCGGTCGCGACGACCTCCGACCAGGCCGCTGCCGCCGGGAAGGCGAGCTCGAGGAAGGCGTTGATCTCTCCGGCCACGGTCGCCTGGCCGTAGGCGCCGGCCAGGATGCCGATCAGGGTGATCCCGACCTGCACCGAGGACAGGAACTGGGTCGGCTCCTCGGACAGCTTCAGCGCCTTGCGCGCACCCTTGTCGCCCCGCTCGGCGCGGGCCTGCAGCCTGGATTTCCGTGAGGAGACGACCGCCAGCTCGGTCATGGCGAAAAGCCCGTTCAGCACGATCAGGAGCAGAACGACGGCAATGGCTATGAGTAACATTTAGGGGGTTCGGGACCCGGAGACGCGGCGCGATCAGCGGCTGCCGCATCGCCACATTATGCGATAGGCGCGGATTCCGCCACGATTTCCTCCGTGACGCGGCAAGCGGCCGTCGCTCAGACGGTCATGCCGATGACGAGGCCGATGAACAGCCCGATCCTGATCGCGCGCGACATGGTTTCCAGATCCTTAACGTCAGACCTGAACGTAGAGACCGGCGGGGCGGTTGCCGCAACCGGCCTCGCCCCCTGGTTGCGGGTTAACCGTAAGATTCACCCGGCCCTTCTCCCGTCGGCAGCGGGATGCCCGAGGCCGTTCCTTTATGCATGGCCTATGCTCGCGACGCGGTCGCTCCCGGCTTGAGGCCTGAGGCGCCGCCCTTCTCCCGGTGGGAGAAGGGGGAACCCGCGCACCGGAGCGTAGCGGAGGTTCTGCGCGCGGGGGATGAGGGTCCTCCGGCTGCAATTGGAAACACCCGACCCTCACCCTGCGCGCGAAGGACGGATGCTGCCGCATCCGTGCGCGCAGCCCTCTCCCATCGGGAGAGGGAAAAAGAAACGGCCCCGGATCGCTCCGG
>JBALUZ010000209.1:0-3639 GCA_036963825.1 Brevundimonas sp. | reverse complement strand
AAGAGTCCAACCACGTCGAAAACCACCGCCGCCAAGAAAACGGCGACGGCGAAGCCGACGACGACGAAATCCGCCGGCGCTGCGCCCTCCGGGGCGAAGCCGGCAGCGAAGGCTGCGGCGCCCAAGGCCGCAGCCAAGCCGAACACCACGGCCGCCAAGGCGCCGGTGAAAACCACCACGGCGAAGGCGCCCGCCGCGCCGAAGGCCGCCGCCAAGGCGCCGGCCCGCAAGCCTGCGGCGAAGGCGACCACGGCCGCGAAGCCGGCGGCCACGGCGGCCAAGAAGCCCGCCGCCCGCACCTCGGCCGCCAAGCCCAAGACCACCGCCGCGACCCGGTCGACGGCGACCCGGTCCGCAACGGCGCGCCGCACGACCACGGCCGCGCGCGCGACGCCGGCCCCTGCGCCGAAGGCCGCTCCGGCTCCGGCCCCCGCGGCCACGCCCGCTCCGGCCGCTTCAGCCCCTGCCGCTTCGGCGCCGTCATCGCACGCGGCTCCGGCCAGGAAGGGCTTCTTCGCCCGCCTCGGCGACGCCATCTTCGGCAAGAAGTAGGACGCGTCTGAAACGACAAAGCCCCGGACGGTCCGACCGTCCGGGGCTTTTTCACGCCTTGCGTGCGGCGATCAGGCCGGCGGCAGGTCCTCGGCCAGGATGGCCATCTCGAACATGAACGAGCCGTCGTCGTCCTCATCCTTGAAGACCACGCCGATGAACTCGTCATCCACATAGACCTCGGCGGAGTCATTCTGCTTGGGGCGGGCCTTCAGGTTGATGCCGCCGGTGTTGAAGGTGCGCTTCAGATGGGTCTCGATGCGCTTGATGTCGGTGTCGTTCACGGTGGAGCGGCCTCTATGATTTGAAGGCGCGGACCCTATTGAAGCCCGCGCCGCTTTTCAAACGCACGGAAGAAAAATCAGATCACGAAGTCATAGGCCACATCCGCGAGGGTGTGGTCCATGGTGCGCGCGGGCTGCTCGCCGGTGGGGCAGTTCACCAGGCGCGCGGGCACGCCGGCGGCGGTGCAGTGGGCGGGCACGGGCTTCAGCACCACCGAACCGGAGGCGATCTTGGCGTATTCGCCGATGGCGATGTTGCCCAGCACCTTGGCGCCGGCGCCCAGCAGGACTCCGCGCCCGATCTTGGGATGGCGGTCGCCCCGCTCGGCGCCCGTCCCGCCCAGGGTCACCGCATGCAGCATGGACACCTCGTCCCCGACCACCGCCGTCTCGCCGATGACGATACCGGTGCCGTGATCGAAGAACAGGCCGGCGCCCAGGGTGGCCGCCGGGTGGATGTCCACCTGGAACAGTTCGGACATGCGGCTCTGGAAATGGAAGGCGAGGGTTTCGCGCCCCTGGGTCCACAGCCAGTGCGAGACCCGGTGGGCCTGAATGGCCTGGAAGCCCTTGAAATACAGGAACGGCTGCAACAGCGACTTGATGGCCGGGTCGCGCTCCTCCACCGCCTGCAGGTCGGATTCGGCGGCTGCGACGATGGCCGGATCGGCGGCGAAGGCCTGGGCGCACACCTCGCGCACGCTCATGGGCCCGAGCTCGGCGTCCCCAAGCTTCCTGGCGATCTGATAGCTGAGGGCGCTGGCCAGATCGTCATGGGACAGGATCGTGGCGCTCATCATGGACGACAGGCGCGGCTCGTCGCGCGCGGCCTCCTCGGCCGCCTGTCGCAGCTGGCGCCATCGTGACGAGGCGTCGCTGACCAGTTCCAGTGGCTGCGCCATGAGCGTTCCTTTCGCGCGGGCCTGAGCCCGGAGAACTTAGGCGCGCGCGGCGGCGCGCAAAAGCCCGGCGCCAGAAATTGAGACCGACTCGCAGACGGGGTCTGGCGCGCGGAGGCCGTCGCGCCTAGCTAGGGATCATGAACCCCTACGCCCCCGTCGGCGCGCCCCTGCCCGCCCCCGAACCGTCCGAAGCCTGTCTGAAGCGCCTGTCCACCCGGCGCTCCACCCCCGCCCAGACCCTGGGCGCGCCCGGCCCCGGCGACGACCAGATCGCCAGGATCATCGCCGTGGCGGCCCGCACGCCCGATCACGGCAAGCTGGCGCCGTGGCGTTTCGTCATCCTGGGCGCAGCGGCCAAGGGGCGGATCGCGGACCAGCTGGAGACCATGGCGCCGGATCCGAAGGGCGTCGCCGTCCTGGCGAAGCTGCGGGCCTCGCCCGTGTGCATCATGGTGGTGGCCGCGCCGGCGGCGAGCCAGAAAATCCCGGTCTGGGAGCAGGAGCTGTCGGCGGGCGCCGTGTGCATGAACCTGCTGCACGCGGCGGACGCCATGGGGTACGGCGCGAACTGGATCACCGACTGGTATTCCTACGAGCCCGCCGCGACCGCCCTGTTCGGCGTCAGGGACGGCGAGCGCATCGCCGGGTTCATCCACCTGGGCACCCCGGCCGCGCCGCCGCTGGAGCGGGATCGGCCCGATCTGTCCGCCCTGATCAGCCGGCTCGACTGAGGGTCTCGCGGGCGGCGGCGTGGATGACGCGCCGCGTCTCCTCCCAGGCCACCAGATCGTCCACAGCGGCGATGGGATGAAACGCCGCCTCGGCCGCGTCATCGCCCGCAACCGGCTGACCGGCCGTCCATTCGGCGCAATAGTCGATCATCACATAATGCCGGTCGTGGTCCGGGAAGACGCCGTCCACCACCGCCAGCAAGCCGGTGATCACCGCGTCCACGCCCGTCTCCTCCTTCAGTTCCCGCAGGGCCGCCTGCAGGATCGGCTCGCCCGGCTCGATGCGGCCGCCGGGCAGGCTCCATTCGCCGAGACGAGGCTCGGTGCCGCGCCGGATCAGCAGCACCTGGTCGCCCTTGAGGCACACCACGCCGACGACGGGCACAGGGGTCATTCAGCTATCCTCACGCGGTCGATCACGCATTCTGGCTTTCCTGATCCATGCGGGTTTGAGACAAGCGTGTCCATGCCCGCACCCTCCCCCGCCGTCATCGACGAACTGAAATCCATCCTCGGTCCGAAAGGCTGGACGCAGGATCCCGACCTGATCGCGCCGCGCGTGGTCGAGTGGCGCGGGGCGTGGGAGGGCGACACCCCCATCCTGCTGACCCCCGGCTCGACGGAGGAGGTGGCCCGGGCCGTCTCCGTCTGCGCCCGCGAGGGCGTGGCCATCACGCCCCAGGGCGGCAACACCGGTCTGGTGGGCGGCCAGATTCCCTATGGCGAGGTCCTGATCTCCATGAACCGCATGCGCGCGGTGCGTCAGGTGCTGCCGCTGGAGGACGTGATGGTGGTGGAGGCCGGGCTGACGCTGAAAGAGGCGCAGGATGTGGCGGCGGGGGCGGACCGCTTCTTTCCGCTCAGCCTCGCGGCCGAGGGCACGGCGACGGTGGGCGGGGTGATCTCCACCAATGCGGGCGGCACGGCCGTGCTGCGCTACGGCGTGGCGCGCGATCTGGTGCTGGGGCTGGAGGCGGTGCTGCCCAACGGGGAAGTCTTCCGCGGGCTGAAGCGGCTGCGAAAGGACAACACCGGCTATGATCTCAAGCATCTGCTGATCGGGGCCGAGGGGACCCTGGGCGTCATCACGGCGGCGGCGCTGAAACTGTTCCCGGTGATGCGGTCGCGGGCGACGGCGGTGGTCGGTCTGGAGACCCCGGCCGCGGCGCT
>JBALUZ010000208.1:0-3648 GCA_036963825.1 Brevundimonas sp. | reverse complement strand
TGCGCCATGTCCGCCGGTTCGGGCCCGGCGTCCGCCGCGCTGGCCAGAAGCCTGCGCCCCGCCTCCGCCCGCGCCGCGCGCCAGGCGTCCCCGTCCAGCAGGCCGCGATCGTGCAGGGCGTCGAGCTCAAGGATCTGGCGGGCGTCGGGCGCGACGGGCGCCCCGGCCACGGCCGCGCCCCGCGCACGCCAGAGCACCACGACCCCCGCAAGGGTCGCCGCCATGCCCGCAGCAAGCCAGAACATCCACATGGACCGGGGTTTAGGCGATCAGGCGATCTGTGGCGAGGGCGCCGCTGTCGCACCCGTGGCCGACGCCAGCCGCCGGCGCAGGGTCCGGGCCGGAACCTCCGCGTCGGCCTGGTCCAGAAAGCCGGCGCAGAGCGTCGCCAGCGCCGCCATCCGGCCCACATCGGCCCCTTCGCCCGCATTCAGCGCCTCGATCAGCTCGTCCCCGTACTGGACCAGACGCTTCTCGAGGGTCTCGCACACCTGCGCCCTCTGGCCCGCGCAGCCCAGCACATTGGCGGCCGCCTTCGAGCAGCCCAGCAGCGTCATGGCCGCGCGGGCCTGATCCACCAGCGGCCCGTCGGTGCGGGCGTCCATCACCGGCGCCATGCGGCTCATGGCCCCGTGGACGCGCACCCGCTCCATGGGCAGGGCCTTGTCCACCATGCCCGGGCACAGCCGCATCAGGTTCTCCAGCGCCCGGCCCATGCGCTGCTTGAGCACATGGAACCGGCCGCCCCAGGCCCCGTCGGTGGTGAAGGCCAGGGACAGCTCCATCTGGGCCATCAGATCCGTCGTCGCGTTCAGCCGCGCGCCGGTGTCCCGCGCCGCCTCCAGCCCGCTGCGGGCCGGATGAAACTGGTCCAGGGCCTCCGCCGTCTCCTCCACCTTTTCGAAAAGCCGCTCGCCGAAGTCGGCCAGTTCGGATTCCGCAAGAAAGCGCTCCTCCCCGCCGACCCCGGAGACCCGGCTGATGACCCTCAGGACGAGCGGCGCCTCCTCGATGTTGGCGAACAGGATCTCCAGCATCCGCGGCGCGGCGTCCTCGCGGATCCGCGTCGTGTCCCGCATCATCAGCCGCAGCGAGGCCGAGCTGTCCGCGTCCGGCCGCCCGGTCCACAGCTCCAGCATCGGCAGGGCCGCCCGCGCCATGGGCGCGAGGTCGAAACAGGCGGCGAGCTCCTCCGCCGTGCGCGGGTCCAGCCCCGGCCAGACGCTGGCGGGCTCATCGCGCAGGATCGCCGCCGCGCTCAGGCACATCTGGTCCAGCAGGCGCGGGTCGATCTCGCCGCCGCCCACCGTCATGTCCTCGGCCTGCTCCAGCAGCAGGGGCTGGCGCGCGCAGACCTGCTTCCACAGCCCGTTCAGCACCGGGGCCGGAAAGCTCAGCCCCCGCACGCCGTCGGCGCGTTTCCGGAACAGGGCCGTCAGGGGACCGAAGGCGATGGCCCGCATGCGCCGGGCCGCGATCTGGGCCACGGTCTGGCTGCGGATCCACTCGGCCTTGGCGCCGGGCGTGGAGCGCAGGGCCATGGACAGCTTGGCCAGCGCCCGGTCCGGCGCCGCCTCCAGCATGGCGCTGATCGCATTGCGGCTGGCGACGGAGAGCTCCGTCATGTGGCCCATACTCCCCGGCGACTCATTCGCCCGATCATCCCCCGTCCCGCTTAACGAAACGCATAAACCATGCCGGGACCTCAGGACTCCGCCGCGGGCAGCTCCAGCATCGCCTTCAACCCGCCCATGTCGCTGTCGCCCAGCGTCAGCCGGCCCTCATAGGCGCGGGTCAGTTCGTCGACGATGCTGAGGCCCAGGCCGGTGCCGGGCATGTCCTCGTCCAGCCGCGCCCCGCGCTTCAGCACCTCGTCCCGGCGGTCTTCGGGCAGCCCCGGCCCGTCGTCCTCGATCACCAGCAGCAGCCGTCCCGTGCCGGTGGGCCCTGCGGACACCTTCACCCGCCGCTCGCACCAGATGCAGGCGTTCTCCAGCAGATTGCCGACCATTTCCTGCAGGTCCTGACGCTCGCCCCGGAACATCAGGTCGTCCGGCGCCCGCCAGTCGATCTCTACGCCCTTGGACTGGAACACCCGCTCCAGCATCACCGCCATCTCGTCCAGCACCTCGGCCAGCTCGGTGCGCTCCCCCGAGCCCTGGGCGCGGGCGGCCGCGCGGGCCCGCCGCAGGTGGTGGTCCACCTGGCCGCGCATGATCTCCGACTGGCGGCGCACGATGTCCGGCAGCGTCCCCGTCTGGCCCTCGGTCTCCGCCAGCATCACCGACAGGGGCGTCTTCAGCGCATGGGCCAGGTTGCCCACGTGGGTGCGCTGCCGCTCCACCACCTCCTGGTTGTGGTCCAGCAGCTTGTTCAGCTGCTCCGCCAGCGGCGCGATCTCCACCGGATAGTCCTGGCTGATGCGGGTGGCGCGGCCCTTGCGCACGTCGCCGATCTCCTGACCCAGCTCGTACAGGGGGCGCAGCCCGATGCGCACCTGGAAGAACACCGCCCCCGCCAGACCCGCGCCCAGCAGGCCCAGGGCGATCCAGGTCAGGGTGGCGAACTGGCGTGTGTCGGAATCGATGTTGGAGCGGTTGAGGGCGGCGATGAACACCACCGGCTCGTCCCGCCCCGGCAACTGCTTCTGGCTGGCGGCCACGCGCAGGGGCTCGCCGTTGTTGGGACCCAGGGCGTTGTAGGACACCGTCGCGCCCGCAGCCTCGGCCACCCGGTCACCAAGACTCGGCGGTATCGGCATGTCCGCATCCCACAGGGATGTGGAGCGCGCGATAATCGTGAGCTCGCCCTGACCGTCTCTCTCGGCGACGGCCCAGTATTTGCCCGACAGGATGTCCAGGGTGCGGGCGTCCTGAATCTGCGGCACCACGACTTCGCCGTCCTCGACCGTGGCCGCGCGCACCAGCTGGTCGATGGTGTTGTTCAGCACCCCGCCCAGGCGTCGCAGCCCCGACTCCTGGAACTGGGAGGTCAGCACCACCCCGGTGGCCAGCAGGGCCACCACGATCCAGCCGGACGCCAGCCAGATCAGCCGGCGGGTCAGGGACCGGCCGGGACGACCCAGATAGCGCCCCAGATCCTGCTTCACGCGGCCTCGGATTCCCCGGCCAGCGGGGTCAGGCGATAGCCCAGCCCGCGCACGGTCTCGATGCGGTCCGCGCCGATCTTCTTGCGCAGGCGGCCCACGAACACCTCGATGGTGTTGGAGTCGCGGTCGAAGTCCTGGTCATAGAGGTGCTCGACCAGCTCGGTGCGGCTGATGACCCGGCCCTGGTGCATCATCATGTAGTGCAGCAGCCGGTATTCCAGCGAGGTCAGCCGCAGGGGCTCGCCGTCCACGCTGGCCCGCGCCGCCCGCGGATCCAGGCGCAGGGCGCCGCATTCCAGCGTCGAGGTGGCGTGGCCCGCCGAGCGGCGCAGCAGGGCCCGCAGACGGGCCAGCAACTCCTCGGTGTGGAACGGCTTGGTGAGATAGTCGTCGGCCCCGGCGTCGAAGCCCGACACCTTGTCGGACCAGGCGCCGCGCGCGGTCAGGATCAGCACCGGCGTGGTCTTGCCGTCCCGGCGCCAGCGCTCCAGCACCGAGACGCCGTCCGCCTTGGGCAGGCCCAGGTCCAGCACCACCAC
>JBALUZ010000207.1:0-3675 GCA_036963825.1 Brevundimonas sp. | reverse complement strand
GTGGCGTCATGGGCGCCCGGCGTGATCTACATGCTGATCCCGCTGCTGGTCGCCCTGCGCCATCGCCTTCTTCGCGCCTTCGCCCCGCGAGCCGGGACGCCCGAAGCCGCCGCCTAGGATGCGGGGCCGCTCCGCGCCCGCGCGATGGCCTCCGCCACCACCCGGGGATCGATGCCGTCGGTGGCCTGTCCGCCGACGATGAAGGTGGGGGTGCCCTGGAGGTTCAGGCGCCGGGCGGTCTCATGGACCTGCGCCACCCGGGACTGCGCCGCGTCCGACTGGATGAAGGCGCGCGCGGCGGCCATGTCCACGCCCGCTTCCTGCAGCACGCGGTCCACCGCCTCCACATCCAGCGCCGGTTCGGCCATCAGGGGCTGGTGGACCGCCAGATACCGGCCCTGCTCGTGGGCGGGCAGGGCGGCGCGGGCGGCGTAGTTGGAGGTGGCGTCGTCGCCGCGGTCCAGGATCGGCCACTCCTTGAAGACGAAGCGCACGTCGGGATTGGCCTGGATCAGCGCCAGCAGCCCCGGCGACACCGACTTGCAGCCCGGACAGCGGTAGTCGAAGAACTCGATCACCGTGGCCGCCGCCTCGTCGGGGGCGGGGCCCACGGCCGGGTCGCGGGGATCGTGGGCGATCAGGGACGGGTCGGCGGCGATGGCGGCGTTGATCGCCTCGTTGCCGGCGGCCTGCTGCTGCACCTGCCGGGCCTGCAGCATCTCCTCCAGCACCTCGGGATGGTTCAGCAGATAGGCCCGGACCCGTCCGTCGAAATCGCCGCCGGTCAGCAGGGGAGCCGTCGCGACTGCCAGCGCCAGCGCCGACACCCCCAGCGCGGCCAGGCCCAGACGCGGGTCACGGGTCCAGTGCGTGCGGTCGGCGGGGCGCCCGGCCGGGCGGTCGGCGTCTTCGGTCATGAGGTCTCCTGAAGCTTCAGTGCTGGTGCGCCGGCGCGTGCGTCAGACGCCGCGCCGTCACGTCTTCGTAAAGGGACAGCGGCCGCTCGCGCTGGCGGCGGTCCAGATCCTCGAGGTCCTCGGGCGTGGCTCCGGAGGCCAGGACGATGTCCACCGCGCGGCGCCATTCGACCGAGCCGGGGTCGAGCATGTCGCGGGCCCGCAGCGCGAACTGGGTGGCCTGGCGCTGCTGGCCCACGGCGTAGTGGAACTCCGCCGAGGCGAGGCGGGCCTCGCCCTCCATGCCGAGGGAGGCGTAGGCCTGGGACATCAGTCGCCAGGCCATGGGATTGTTCGGCTCGTCCACGGTGGCGCGGCGCAGCTCGGTGATCGCCCGGTCCAGCACCGTTTCGTCGTTGGACTCGATCAGGGCGTGCGCCAGATTGATGCGCAGCAGGGGCGCGTCCTCGGGCATCAATTCAACCGCGCGCTGGTGGGCCGGCACGGCTTCCGCCGGGGATCCCGCCTCGAACAGGATCTGGCCCTTCAGCTCCCAGTAATAGGGGTTTTCGGGGTCTTCGGCGATGAGCGCGTCGACGGCGTTCACCGCCCGCTGGGTCTCGCCCTGCCGATACCAGGCGATGGCCCGGGCGTATCGGGCGGGCAGGGACGCGTCGCTCTCGCGGTAGGTGCGGAAGGTCTGGGCCGGCGGGTTCAGGAAGGCCGAGATCTTGGCCAGCATCAGGGCGTGCTGGCCGGCCCAGTGCGCGGGCTCCGCCGCGTCGTGGTTGGGCAGGCTCTCGACCGGCCGACGGAGGTTCTCGATCCGGCGCGACGACAGGGGATGGCTGCGGAAATAGGGGTAGCGGCGGGCGTCTGAGAACACCTCCTGGGCCCGGAACTCCTCAAAGAAGTCCACCAGGCCCTGGGCCGAGAGGCCCGCGCGGTCCAGCGCCTGGGCGCCTGTGAGATCAGCCTCGCCCTCCTGGCTCTGCATGTACTGAAGCGCGCCGATGGTGCCGAAATAGCCCGAACTGCCCAGCAGCGCGGCGCCCGCGTCCGGCGCGCCCGCGGCGATGGCCAGGGCGCCCAGGGCCATGGACACCAGGAACGGCTGCATGCCCGCGTCCGAGGCCCCGTCCCGCAGGGTGTGGCGGTTCTTGATGTGTCCCGCCTCGTGGGCGATCACGCCCAGGAGCTGGCCGGGATTGTCCGTCTCCAGGATCAGGCCGGTGTGGAACCCCATGATCTGCCCGCGCGTGGCGAAGGCGTTCAGGGTCGGGTCGTTGATCAGCAGGATGGTGACGTCGTCGGGCTCCAGCCCCATGGCGTCCAGCACCGGGTCGGACCATTCACGGATGATGGCCTCGACCTCGGTGTCGCGGATGACGGACTGGGCGGACGCGGGGGCCGCGGGGGCCAGGGTCGCCGCAGCCAGGGCGGAAGCAGCGACGACGCCGGAAAGAAAGCGACGGGGCCAGGCCATGTTCGAACTCCTCGACTGACGCCTACCCCCGTCCCTTCAATCTAGCGTCCGACGCTCACCGGCGCCACCACCCACGTTTCGGTTTGGCCGGCGGCGTGGAAATCTGCGCCGGATCGGCCTCGATGATCGCCGCCACGTCGGCCTTCGCCTCCGGCTCCGGTTCAATCGGGGCGGGAGCGTCGACCTGCACAGGCTGCTCGGGCTCGGGCTGCGCCTGGGCGGGCTCCGGTTCCGGCGCGGCCTGCACGGGTTCGACCGGCGCCTCGTCCGTGACGACCGGGTCGGCCGTGACGAGTTCGGGCGCCTCGGCGGCCACATCGGCGGCGGGCTTGCGGCGAACGCGGCGACGCTTGGGCGCCTCGACCGAGTCAGCGACGGCGTCAGCCACGGGGGCGGGCACGGCGTCCGGCTCCACGAAGGGCTTGGCCTCCTCGGGCGTCATGCCTTCCGAAGCCGCGCGATTCCGGGCGGCCTCGCCGCGGCCGCGGCCTCGGCTGCGGCTGCGGCGGGGCTCGGCGGGCTCGCCGTTCTGCTCGCTGCGGTCGGGCCGGTCGGCCGGCTCGGTGCGCTCGGGGCGCCCGCCTTCCATCAGGTCCAGCGGATTGAACCAGACATAGGGGTCCTGGATCGACGGCGTGCGGCCGCGAACCCAGGTGTAGGCGTCGCGATCACTCTCCTCGCGCGAGCGGCGCCCGCCGCGGCGTCCGCGGCGGCGGCGGCGTCCGCCCTCGTCGTCATTGCCGGCGGGCTCGAAGGCCTCATCCGCGCGGGCCGGAGGGGCGCCGGACTCGTCGTCCTCGCCGCCGCGTCCGCCGCGGCGCCGACGGCGTCGACGACGGCTCCGGCCTTCACCGTTGGCGTCGTTCTCGTCGGCTCTTGCGTGGCCTTCCGGCCGCTCGCCGCCGCCCTGGGCGGAATCCCCGGCGTCCTCGGCGTCGTCGTCCTCGTAATCGTCGTCATCCTCGTCGTCCTCGACGGCGAAGTCGTCGATGTCGTCGACGGACGAGGGCAGGGCCTTGTCCTGGAACGGCGGCTCGAAGTCCTCGTTGGTCTCGGTGCGCTCGATGACGTGCTCGCTCTGGGCCAGGCTGTCGTCGACGATCACGGTGACGAACAGGCCGCGTTGCTGCTCCAGACGGATCAGATAGCTGCGCTTGTGGTTCAGCACATACAGCGCGACGGCCGTGCACAGCCGCAGGTTCACGGCGCCCGCGCCGCCCTTGCCCGCCTCGATGTCCACCAGACGCAGGGCCATGAGGGCGGCGGACTCCACCGACCGGATGCGGCCCGCGC
>JBALUZ010000206.1:0-3698 GCA_036963825.1 Brevundimonas sp. | reverse complement strand
CCATCATGTCCGGCGAGGCGATCACGCGGTCGAACTCCATGAAGCCGCCGTTGATCTTCTCGTACAGGTCTTCGGCGCCCACGTGTTCGGCGCCGGCGGCGCGAGCCTCGTCCGCCTTGGCGTCCTTGGCGAAGACGGCGACGCGCACGTCACGGCCGGTGCCGGACGGCAGGTTGACGACGCCGCGGACCTGCTGGTCGGCGTGACGGGGGTCGACGCCCAGGTTGACGGCGATCTCGACCGACTCGTCGAACTTGGCCTTGGCGTTGTCCTTGACGGCCTTGATGGCGTCGGAAAAGGCCATCGGCGTGTTGCGATCGCCGGTCCAGGCCTGGATGCGCTTGGGTTGCTTTGCCATGTCGATCAGCCCTCCACCTTCAGGCCCATCGCACGGGCCGAACCTTCGATGATGTTGGCGGCCGCCTCGATGTCGTTGGCGTTCAGGTCCTTCATCTTCTTTTCCGCGATCTCGCGCAGCTGGCCGCGCGTGATCGTGCCGACCGTTTCGCGGCCGGTGAGCTTGGCGCCCGACTTCAGCTTGGTGGCTTCCTTCAGGTACCAGGTGGCCGGGGGCGACTTGGTGACGAAGGTGAAGCTCTTGTCCTGGTAGACGGTGATCACCGTCGGCAGGGGCGTGCCCTTGCCGAGGGACTCGGTGCGCGCGTTGAACTCCTTGCAGAAGCCCATGATGTTGACGCCGCGCTGACCGAGGGCGGGGCCGATCGGGGGCGACGGGGTCGCCGCGCCGGCCGGCACCTGCAGCTTGATGTAGCCGAGAATCTTCTTGGCCATTGATCTCTCCTGTTATGAAGCCCCGAACTCAATCGGGGCCGGTGAGCCGTGGTGCGGCATGGCGGCCTCCCACGGATTTGCCGCTCCGGGACCGGGGTCACGGAAGCGAAGGCGGGCGTCTATCAGAGCGGGGGTGGAAAGGCAAACGGCATAAGGGCCTTCTCCCGCGGGGAGAAGGGGGAACCCGCGCACGAAGGCGCGACAGCGGCTTCGTTCTGGCGCGGGGGTGGAGGAAGGAGCGGCGGAGCCGATCCGACGAAGGGGTCGGGTGTTTCAGATGGTCGCCCTACGACCCTCACCCTGCGCGCAAAGGAGCGGCTCGCTTCGCAACCCGCTGCGCGCAGCCCTCTCCCATCGGGAGAGGGAAAGCTAGAGCGCCCTCGCCCCGTCTGCGGCCTCGGCGTCGGGCTCGAAGTCGCGGGCCAGGTCGTGGATGCGGCTCTTCATCACCCCGGCCTTCTTCAGCGCCAGCGAGGCGGCCCAGCGGGCGGCCAGTTCGGGGCGGGCCATGCGGTCGGTGGGGCGCGGACGGCCGCCGCGCTGGCGCAGCACCGCATTGGTGAACAGGGCCCCGTTGCGGAAGCGCGAGCCCCAGGTCTGGAAGTCCATGGAGAGCGAGACGCAGAACTGGTCCAGATTGCGCACCCGGTGCGGGGCGTACAGCGGCCAGGTCAGGGCCTGGCCGGGCTCCAGATCGATCACCGTGGCGTCCGCCTCGAAGTCGGGGCGGTACGGTATCTCCTCGGTGGTCTGCAGGGCCACCACCTGCTCCATGCTCAGTTCCGGCAGGTGGGTCTCGTCGCCGGGATAGACGAAGACGCGCTTGCGGCCGCGCAGGTGGAACAGGACCACGCCGGCATTGTCGAAATGGTAGGGGGCGCCCGACTTCGGCGAGGACAGGATCAGCTGGCCGGCGTTCTTCACGGCCTTGAGGCCGGGGATGGCGGCCTGGATGGCGGCGAACTCGGCCATGGCGGCGGCCCAGAGTTCGGGCCAGCCGTCCTGCACGTCGCGCAGATTGACCCACAGGCGGCCCTGCTGGATGGCCCTGAGCAGGTCCGCGCCGGACAGGGCGCCGCGCGCGCCGGTGCGCAGGGTGTGGGCGCCGTCCTCGTGCAGGTCGTACAGATTGATGTCGATCAGGTCGGCGGGATAGCGGTCCAGCACCTCGGCCAGACGATCGTCCTCGGCGAACCCGGCGGCCACGAGGCCGTGGGGGAAGACCCGGGCCTCGCGGATGGGGCCGGTGCGGCGGGCGCTGTCCATGCTCAGGCCTCGGCGCGGGCGGGGCCCGCCTTGGCCAGGGCGGCGCGGGCGGCCTGGAGCACGCCGCGGGCGCGGCCGCCGGCGTCGGTCTCGCAGGCCTCGATGGCCGACCAGCGGGGGCGCACGCTGTCGCGCAGGCGCGCGCCGCGCGCGCCGTCCGCCGCGTCGAGCACGCCCGCCGCCGCCTGGCTGACCGCGGCGCCCAGGCCGGGGCGGACGATGACGCCCTCGCGCACGGTCTGGGACGCGTTGCAGAAGTATTTCTTGTAGCCCTCGCCGCCGAAGCCGTAGTCGAACACCCGGTAGCCGCGCGCGCCCATCAGACGCATGGTGTCCATGCTCAGCATGATGCCCGGCGAGCAGCGGGCGGCGGCGGGCTCGTAGACCGGGAACCAGAAGTGCCAGCGGTCCCCGGCGTGCAGGGAGAACTCCATGGCGGCCAGGGTGTCGCCCGCCGTGAGGGTGGCGATGGAGGCGCCGAAGTCGCCGTCCTGCTCGTCCATGAGGGCGTGCAGCAGATCCCGCGTCCAGCCGCAGGCGAAGATGTCGTGGCGGCCGGTGCGGCGGTACTGGTCGCGCTTGAGCTCGATCAGATGGTCCAGCAGGGCCGCGTCCCGCAGGTTGGTGCGGGTGGCGATGGGCCCCAGGTCGCGCTCCAGCCCCCGGCGGGCGCGCTCCTTGTCCTTGAAATATTTGCGTTCCGTGGCGCGGCGTTCGGCGTACCAGCCGTCGTAGCCGCCGCCCGGCAGGACCACCATCAGGCAGTCGCGTTCGGCCAGCCCCCTCGCCTCGCCCACCCAGGCGCCCACGTTCAGGCGCGCGCCGGGCAGCAGCCGGGCCAGGTCGTTGAGGTCGGGCGCTTCGCCCGGGCGGGCGATGACGCCGTGGAAGTCGTTCATGGGCGCGCCCAGCGGCAGGATCGCGCCGCCGCGACGCTGGAACGGGAAAAAGCCTGTGATCTCGCCGCCCCGGTGCAGCACGGCCACGGCGGCGCCGGGGCTGACGCGGGCGGCGACGCGGGTGAAGCGCGGGCGGAAATAGGCGGAGGTCAGGTCCGGGTTGGCGGCGACCATCTCGCGCCACAGGGCCCATTCGGACTCGCCCAGGGCGTCAGCCGCCATGATCTCGACGGTCAGGGTTTGCATGCCGGGCTCCTGTCGCATGGCCGCACCTTAACCGTGTTCCCGTTGCGGGATGGTTTAGGGGCATGGTGAACGAAACCGCACCGGGGCGCGGAACGTTGACGGACCACACAGGAGATCACGGCCCCATGACCGACGACCGCCCGGACGCGCGCCCCGACAACCGCTCCGTCGAATACGAGGAGGAGCGCAAGCCCGCCCATGAGGGGGAGCCGCCCCGCCCCGCCACCGAGCCGAAGGGCGCCAGGGGCTCGTCCAACTCGGGCGAGACGGCCACCGACCCGGCGACGGGCGAGAAGAACCCCTAGGCGGCGATCCGGCGGCGCCATGGAACAGGCGCGGGCGCGCCGGGTTGGTTCGGGACATCCCCCTGACCGGAGCCTCCGCCCATGATCATTCGTCCGTCCCGTTTCGCCCTGCTCGCCGCCCTGCCCCTGCTGGCCACGGCGGCCTGCGGGGATCGGGAGCCCGAGCGGACCGGGACCGAAGCCGCCAGCC
>JBALUZ010000205.1:0-3720 GCA_036963825.1 Brevundimonas sp. | reverse complement strand
CGGTCGTCCCGGCGCTCGTCGCGCCGGTCCCAGCGATCTTCGCGGCGGTCGTCACGGCGGTCCCGGCGGTGGTCGCGGTTGTCGTCCCGTCGGTCCCAGCGGCCGTCGCGACGATCGTCCCGGCGCTCGTCGCGCCGCGTGTCCGGGCGACGATCCCGGCCCCCGTCGCCCCGGTCCTCACGCCAGTCTCGACGCGGGCCGCCGGTCTGCGGCGGCGTGGGACGGTCGGTCTGGGGACGGTCCGGGCGGCCCGGTCGCTCCCGGCGATCCGGGCGGTCTTCGCGCCGGTCAGGGCGGGGGCCGCCGGTTTGCGGCGGCGTGGGCCTGCTGTCGGTCTGGGGGCGGTCGGGTCGCGCAGGTCTCTCGGTCCGGCGCTCCTGGCGGTCGTTTCGACGGTCCTGTCGCGCCTCGCGGCGTTCATTGTCGACACTGCGTCTCTGGTCCTCGCTGACGTCCGCGTCACGGTTGCGGCGTTCCTGGGCGACGGCCTCGCCGGCGCTGGTCATGACCGGCACGACCAGCGACGCGATGGCCGTTGCCACGATGATGGAGCGTTTCATGTCCTGTTTCCTCGGCTGCCCCCTGGCGGCGATGAGTCAAGGGTGGGACCGGCCGCATGAACCTCAACTGAACGCCGGCGTCAGGAGATCGTCGTGCACGGATCGTCGAAAAAAAGCCCCGTCGGCGTCCGACGGGGCTCTTCAGGGTCCGGCGGGACTCAGTAGACGTTCAGGACCAGATCCGCGATCAGGCCGGTGGCCAGGGCGACCAGGACGATGTCGTTGTTGACGTGCACCCACCGGTAGCCTCGCGGGGCCGGCCGCAGGCCATAGAAGTGCGGGTCGCGCACATAGTAGCTGCGGTAGGCGTAGGGCAGGGTGTGGCCGCGCTGCCAGCGGTAGCCGTAGTAGCGCGGTTCGACGCGGTAGTAGCCGTAGCTGGGCGCATAGTAGTAGCCGCGCCGCGGGCCGCTGTAGCCGCGGAACTCGGGACGGCCGCGCCACCAGTCGCGATGGTTCCGGTCCCAGCGATCGGCGCGGCGGTCGTGGCGGAAGTCGCGGCGGTCGTGGCGGTTTTCCCGACGCCAGTCCCGGCGATCCTCGCGACGGTCCCGCCGCCAGTCGCGACGATCCTGGCGGTGCTCGCGTCGCCACTCGCGGCGATCTTCCCGCCGGTCCTGACGCCATTCGCGTCGGTCGTGGCGGGACTGGGCCTCTGCGGCCAGCGGCGCGGAGATGGTGATGAGGCCGATGGCGACGGCGGCGGCCTTGGCGAAGCCTTTCATGGCGGTCCTCCTGGAGGGGCCGCGACGGGTTGGGCATGAGCGGCCGTTCAACTGGGTCGTCAGGGTCCGGCCTGCCACATGAATTCACCCTGAACGGACGGTTCAGGTTAATTCCGCGCGGCCGTTGCAAGGGGATGCGACCTTTCCCAGATTCATCGCAACGCTGGAAAGGATCATCATGAGCAAGCCCCTCGAACTCTGGTACTGGCCCACGCCCAACGGCTGGAAAGTCTCGATCGCCCTGGAGGAGATGGGTCTGCCCTACGAGGTGAAGCCGGTGAACATCGGGGCGGGCGAACAATTCCGTCCGGAGTTCCTGGCCATCAGCCCCAACAATCGCATGCCCGCGCTGGTCGACCCGGACGGGCCGGACGGCGAGCCGCTGTCGATCTTCGAGTCCGGGGCGATCCTTCAGTATCTCGGGAACAAGAGCGGCCGGTTCTATCCGACGGATATCCGGGCGCGGGCCGAGGTGGACCAGTGGCTGTTCTGGCAGGTGGGCGGGCTGGGGCCCATGGCGGGCCAGACCCATCATTTCCGCCAGTATGCGCCGGCCCTGATCAGGGACCAGCGGCAGATCGCCTACGGGGTGCGTCGCTACACCGACGAGACGAACCGTCTCTACGGGGTCCTGAACAGGCGGCTGGCGGACCGGGAGTACGTGGCGGGGGACTACTCCATCGCCGACATGGCCATCTGGCCGTGGATCCTGCCCGGGCCGCAGGGGCAGGACCTGAATGATTTCCCGCACCTGAAGGCGTGGGTGGAGCGGGTCGGCGCGCGTCCGGCGGTGCAGGCGGGCCGGGCGGTCGGGAACGACCTTCGGGGCGACCTGGGCGCAGCCGGAAAACAGGCTGAACAGGCGCGAAAGATGCTGTTCGGCCAGCGCGCCCGGTAAACGAGACCTTGCATCCGGATTGAGGAGTTCTGAATCACTGTCCCAGTATTCAGAACTCCTTTACTGAAAAGATTTTCCGCACCCGCCGCCGTTAACTTTAACTTCAATACCGCCGGTCTTTGATCGTGTCACAGGACGGGGCCAGAAAGGCCGCCGCAAGGAGATACGGTGATGAACGCGCAAGAACTGGCGCACGATTGCGAAGCCCACGTCGACGGGGGGCTGCCGCTGCCCACGGCGGACATGGACGGTGACGCCCTGTTCCGGCTGGGCATGATGTACTCGACCGGCCAGGGCGGCGCGCCCATGGACCGGGTCAGCGCCCACATGATCTTCAATCTGGCCGCCATGAAGGGCTCGATCGAGGCCCGGGCCTATCGCAAGGAACTGTCCGCCGAGATGGACCGCGAGGATCTGGCCGAGGCCCAGCGCGCAGCCCGCCGCTGGATCGACCAGGGCGTGGTCAATCTGGCCGCCTGACGCCTGCGCCGGTCAGAACTGGGTGTAGGCGCGGTCGTTGATCGAATAGCTGAAGCTGACCGGCAGACTCTCGCGGATCTGGGTGAAGAACACCGCCAGCTCCGCCAGGGTGGTGCGGGGCACGAACAGGATGTCCGAGCGCCGCAGGGCCACGGCGGTGGTGCGCGGGCCGCTGAGATCCACCACCCGCATCATGCGCACATTGCCCGGACCGCGCCGGATCAGGGCCACCTGGGACCGCCGCGCGGTGGGCAGGAAGCCGCCCGCCATGATCACCGCCTGCCAGGCCTCGATGTCGCCGGGCATGTCGTAGACGCCGGGGGTGCGGACCTCGCCGTCCACCCACACCTTGAGCGGGCCGGCCTGGGTCAGGGTGACCTCCACCATCGGATGGCGAAGCTGGCTGGCGTAGGCCGTGGCCAGCGCCGACTCCAGCTCGGGCAGGGAGCGGTCCGCCGCCATGACCTGGCCCACCAGGGGCATGGAGATGCGGCCGTCGGGGCCCACGCGAACGGCGCGGTTCAGCTCGGGCGCCGTGGGCGTCTGGATGTCCAGCTCATCGCCGGGATAGATCAGATACTCCGGCTCGGCGTCGCTCCAGTCGGCGAAGGCGATGTCGGGGAAGTCGGCGGTCCGCGCAGGCCGGCCCAGACCCGCGCCGCCGGAACAGGCCGCCAGGGCGCCGGTGGAGGCCAGGGCGATCAGAAGATGGCGGCGATCCATGGACATCAGCGACTCGTGCGGCGGCTTCGGCGTCAGGCTGGCCCTGCAATCGTAACCGACGGTTAACGCGGAAAGGCGAACTGTGGACCTGTTAACCCTGTTTGCCGGGATTCGCCGTTCATGCGCACGTCCGCCTATCTGTCGACCCGCCCGCGCTACGGGTTGATGGACCTGGCGGCCCTGCTGTTCCGGGAGCTGTGGGTCATGGTCGCGGTGTTCCTGGCCATCTGCATCCTCGGCCTGATCCTCATCCTGACGACCCTCAGCAAGACCTATACGGCCCGGGCCGGCATCGTCGCCACGGTGGGGCAGGAGTACGTCTACCAGCCGACGG
>JBALUZ010000204.1:0-3728 GCA_036963825.1 Brevundimonas sp. | reverse complement strand
CAAGATCGGCCCGCCCCTGCGCGGGGCGCTTACCGCAGGGTCAAGTTCGCCCGATCTGGCCCGAACTTTGTCTTCACTTGGGCGAGAAGAAAGCCTCGGACGCTTGGAGGATGCCCTTTCAGTCGCTAAGTGAACCCCACAACGAATGAACCCGCGCCCTCGCCTCCCCGCGAGAGCGTCCAAATAAAGATCGGGGTGCATATGACCGAACAAGCCAAACCCGCCGGCACGGCGACCATGACCATCGGCGACAAGTCCGTCGAGCTGCCGGTTCTGGGCGGCTCCACCGGGCCGGACGTCGTCGACATCCGCAAGCTGTACGGCGCCACCGGCGCGTTCACCTACGATCCGGGGTTCACCTCCACCGCGTCCTGCGAATCCAGCCTGACCTATATCGACGGCGACGCCGGCGTGCTGCTGCACCGCGGCTATCCCATCGACCAGCTGGCCGAGAAGTCGAACTTCGTCGAGGTCTGCCACCTGCTGCTGCACGGCGAGCTCCCCACGGCGGCTCAATATGAGTCGTTCGAGAACAGCGTCACCATGCACACCATGCTGCATTCGCAGTTCGACCGCTTCTTCGAGGGCTTCCGTCGCGACGCGCACCCCATGGCCATCATGGTGGGCACCGTCGGGGCCCTGTCGGCCTTCTATCACGACAGCCTGGACATCCATGATCCGGTCCAGCGCAACATCTCGGCCATCCGCCTGATCGCCAAGATGCCGACCATCGCCGCACGGGCCTACAAGTACCACATCGGCCAGCCCTTCGTGTCGCCGCGCAACGACCTCAGCTACGCCGAGAATTTCCTGCGCATGTGCTTCGCCGTGCCGGCCGAGGACTACCACGTGGACCCGGCCCTGGTGCGCGCCATGGACCGCATCTTCATCCTGCACGCCGACCACGAGCAGAACGCCTCCACCTCCACCGTCCGTCTGGCCGGTTCGTCGGGCGCCAACCCGTTCGCCTGCATCGCCGCGGGCATCGCCTGCCTGTGGGGCCCGTCGCACGGCGGCGCCAACGAGGAGGCGCTGAACATGCTCAAGGAGATCGGCACCCCGGACAAGATCCCGGAGTTCATCGCCGGCGTGAAGGACAAGAAGTACAAGCTGATGGGCTTCGGCCACCGCGTGTACAAGAACTACGACCCGCGCGCGAAGGTCATGCAGCAGTCGGCCTATGAAGTGCTGGCCGCCACCGGCCGCGAGAACGACCCGCTGTTCCAGGTCGCCAAGGAGCTGGAGGCCGTGGCGCTCAAGGACGACTATTTCGCCGAGCGCAAGCTGTTCCCGAACGTGGACTTCTATTCCGGCATCACCCTGTCGGCCATGGGCTTCCCCACCACCATGTTCACCGTCCTGTTCGCCCTGGCCCGCACCGTCGGCTGGATCGCCCAGTGGCAGGAGATGATGGAAGATCCGTCCCAGAAGATCGGCCGCCCCCGCCAGCTCTACACGGGCCCCACCGAGCGCGACTACGTCGCCATCGACCAGCGCGGCTGATCCGGCCCGCATCGCTGAACCGCAGAACGCCGGGGCCCATCGCCCCGGCGTTTTCGTTCGCCTATCCCATTGAGCAGGTGGCGCATGCTGCGGCTCAAAGCTACGCTTGATACATGCTCAAAGGCTTTCGCCCCATTGACGACGAAGTTGGCTGGTCCCCGGCTGACAGCCATCTTGGTGACTTTGTCCAGGTCGATTTTGGGACAGCAACCGGCTGGAGCTTGATCGCTGAGTATGTCTACGGGAACACGTCCGTATGGATACAGGCCACGCCGGTAAGCTATCGCGTGCACGACGAAAGCGAACTGATCCACTACTGGAACCGTCGTCAAGAAGAAGACGTCCTAGTTGCGTTTGCCTACGAGATAGAAGTCAGTCCGTATCTGGACGAGATGAAGAATGGCGTTACTTCGATGATCGGAACGGGGCTCAGACACTTTCTGTGCGCAGGTCAAAACACCTGTGTGGAGATCATCGCAGAGCAACCGCCGATGATCCTTACCCAGCGACCTGCCGTAAGGAGCAATCGTTAGCGTCGAACCCGGGCCCGCCCTCACGTGTTCCCTCCCCAGAAGGAGCACGCCATGAGCTATCGCCGGTTCGCCGCCATGATCGCCACATCCACCGTGGTCATGTTCGGCCTGATGTATCTGAACACTTACGCCATCGCGCACGTGGCCTTCAGCCAGACGCGAATGTGGATGGCGCTGGTCATGGGCGCCTGCATGGCCGTGATCATGCTCGGCTTCATGTGGGGCATGTACAAGAACACCCGCGTCAACGTCGCCATCGTGGTCGCGGCGGTCGCCGTGTTCGCCCTCGCCCTGACCCTGGTGCGCAGCCAGGCCACCGTGGGCGACGTCAGCTACATGAAGGCCATGATCCCGCACCACTCCATCGCCGTCATGACCAGCGAACGGGCCAGGATCCGCGATCCCGAGGTGCGGCGGCTGGCCGACAAGATCATCGAGTCCCAGGTGCGCGAGATCGCCGAGATGGAGCGCCACATCGCCCGGCTCGAGGCCGAACCGACCCCCGGCGACGCGCCCGTTCTTCCGTCCTACCGCGACCGGGGGCTGGCGGCGCCCGCCGGCTGAGACGACGCCCTCACAGCGCCGGGCTGGCGGCGTAGTCGGCCCAGAGCGTCGGCAAGCTGCGACCGGTGAGCTCGACCCAGGCCGCGTCGGACCAGGTTCCGGCCCTCAGACGGCTGTCGAGGGCCCGGACGACCCCCGCATGGCCGTGGGTCTCCAGCCACAGCAGGAATCGCCCCACGCCCCGATAGCCGTCCTCCAGCGACTGGTCGGGGCTGAACTCGGGCAGCGCCCAGCCGCCCGCCGCGTTGTCCACCCCGTAGACATGGCGCACATAGTCCGCGATCCCCTCGGTCAGCCATCCGGGCGCCCCCTGGTCGCCATACGCCTGCACCACGTGCATCACCTCATGGGTCACCACATCGATGTCATGGGGATGGGCGGCGAAATGGCCCGAGTTGTACATGACCACGTCGCCCCCGGCCCCCGCGACGGCGGGCAGGTCCGGGTCCATGATGAAGGTCACCCGCGTGGGCGCGGCGGGATTGAAGGTCGTCACCAGCTGCGGATAGACCGCGAAGAAGGTCTCCACCATGCGATCGGCGACCTCCTGGTCTGTGGTCCCGGACTCGTCGCGGAAATCCAGCGTATAGCCGCCGCGTTCGAAAACCCGGCTTTCGGCGGCGGACGCCGGCGCAGCCAGGGCGGCCGGCGCCGCAAGGGCGAGGATCAGGGCGAGTGCGGTTTTCATGGCGGAGCTCCGGGGAAGGATGGGTCATAGGCCCACAAGCCGGAAGCCTGATCAACCGGGCCGCCCGTCCGCCGTTCAGCCGCCTGTTCGCCCGATCGCCTTCAGCACCGCATCCGCGGCCAGTTCCGACGGGTCGGGGCCGCCCCGGCCCATCAGGTCCAGGGCCCGGGTCTGGCGCCGCGCCTGATCGGCGGCGGCCTCCCGGTCCGTGAGCAGACGCCCGACGGCGGCGGCCAGCTTTTCGGGCGTGGCCTCGTCCTGAAGAAACTCCGGGGCGATCGCCTCGTCCGCCGCCACGTTCAGCAGGGTGACGTATTTCGTCGTCGCGATCCGCTTGATCAGGGCCCAGCTCAGGCCGTCCATGCGATAGGCGATGACCATGGGCGCCCCCGCCAGCGCCAGCTCCGTGGACACCGTGCCGCTGGTGGCCAGGGCCGCGT
>JBALUZ010000203.1:0-3773 GCA_036963825.1 Brevundimonas sp. | reverse complement strand
CCTGGGCTCGCCCGGTTCGGCCATGTCGCTCCTCGATGCGCCTTTGCGCGCTTGTCCAGACAATGGCGGGGTCGGCCGCCCCTGACAACCGGCTTACCGGCGCCAGACCACTTCACAGCCGGGCGCGGCCGCCCCGGCCAGGGCGCCGGGCTTCTCCACCCGGACCCGCGCAGCCCGGACCCGCGGGTCGTCCAGACAGGCCAGGGCCAGCCGGTCCGCGAACGTCTCGACCAGACCGATGTGGCCCGTCGCGACGATGGTCCGCGCGGCCTCGGCCACCGTCTCGTAGTTCACCGTGTCGGCCAGCCCGTCCACTTCCACGGCGCCCAGCGCCAGCTCCACGTCGATCACCAGGGTCTGCAGCCGGCCCTGCTCGTGATCGTGCACGCCGATCCCGGCCTGGATCTCCAGCCCGCGCACGAACACGGCCAGCGCCTCGCGGTGCGGTTCGGCGGCCTGAAAGGGCAAGGGGCTCGGGGCCAGGGACAAGACGCCTACTCCAGAATGTCGGGGGTCAGCCAGGCCAGATGCTGGCCGCCGTCCACGGCGATCATCTGGCCCGTGACCAGGGACGCGTCAACGAGATAGAGCACCGCCCGCGCCACCTCCGCCGGATCGCCGGGGCGCTGCAGCAGGGTGTTTTCCGCCTCCGCCGCGAATTCCTCGGGCGTCTGGTGGATGGACGGCAGGGTCGGGCCCGGACCGACGCCGTTGACGCGAATGCGCGGCGCCAGCGCCTGGGCCAGGGTGCGGGTGGCCCACCACAGGCCGGCGCGCGACAGGCTGTAGGAGAAGAAGCGCGGATCAGGCTTTTGCACCCGCTGGTCCAGCAGGTTGACGACGCAGGAGCCGTCGGGCGCCCGGGCCGCGAATTCCTCCGCCAGCACGATGGGTGCGCGCAGGTTGGTCTCCATGTGCCGGTCCCAGCTGTCGCGGGTCAGACCGCCGACGCGGTCGTCCTCGAACACCGAGGCGTTGTTGACCAGCAGGGTCAGGGGGCCGAGCGCGGCGGCGGCGTCAGGGACCAGCCGGCGGGCGGCGCCCTCGTCGGTCAGATCGGCCCGGAGCGCCACGGCGCGGCGGCCCAGCGCCTCGATCTCGCGCACCGTGTCGGCGGCGTCCGCCCCGGAGTTGTTGTGGTGGACCGCGACGTCGAACCCGGCCCGCGCCAGCTCAAGCGCGATGGCCCGGCCGATGCGGCGGGCGGCGCCCGTGACCAGAGCCGCCCCGCGCGAGGCGGCCGCGTCAGTCAATCCGGCCGAACTCGAACCAGTTGAAGGCGGCGAGGACAATGGCGAGGCCGACAATGGCGACGACGGCGAGCATGGCAGACTCCTCAAGAATTCCGCGCTCCGTCTATAGGGTGCAGGGCGATGGTTCAAGCGGCCTCGATGGCCTATGAGGCCGGAATGACAACCTGGCGCCGTCACATAGAGCCCTTCACCCGGCCCCTCTTTTTCGCCGTGTCGCGGCTGACGCGCGGCATGACCCTGGGCGTGCGGGTTGCGGCGCGGGATCCGGACGGGCGGGTCATGCTGGTGCGGCACACCTATCTTGAGGGCTGGTGGCTGCCCGGCGGCGGCGTGGACCGCGGCGAGACGGTCCAGGAGGCGGCGGTGCGCGAGCTGCGGGAAGAGACCGGCCTGATCGCCACGGCGCCCCCGCGCCTGCTGTCGGTGCATTCCAACCACCGCTTCTTTCCCAACGACCATGTGCTGATGTTCGCGGTGGACGCCTTCACGACCGGCGAGCGGACGTCCCATGGCGAAATCTCGGACGCCGAATGGTTCGCGCCGGGCGCGCTGCCCGACGGCGTGACGGCCGCCACCCGGCGACGGCTGGATGAAATCTTCACGGGCGCTCCGCCCGATCCGCTGTGGTAGGAGCGCGGTCATGAATCCCACCCTCTTCGCCATCCTGGCCGTCATCGTCGGCGGCGCCCTGACCGCCCTGCAGGGCCCCACCAACGCCCGTCTGGCCGGAGCCGTCGCCTCGCCGGTCAACGCCGCCCTGATCTCCTTCGCTGTCGGTACGGCGGTGCTGATGGTCCTGGCCGCCGCCCTGCACACCAGGCCGGACATGGCGGCCACCCGCGCCCTGCCCCCCGCCGCCTGGCTCGGGGGGCTCTACGGCGCCGTGTTCGTGGTGGCGGCGGCCTACGCCGTTCCCAAGCTGGGCGTGGCGACCACCATCGTCCTGATGGTGGCGGGCCAGATGATGCTGAGCCTGATTCTGGACCATTTCGGCTTCATGGGCGTGCCGAAGCAGCCCATCACCCTGACCCGCCTGGCGGGGGTGGCCATGCTGATCGGCGGCGTCCTGCTGGTCCGCAAGTCCTGAGCCGCTTCGCCGCGGCGCGCGGGGCGCCTATATTGGCCCCGTGACCGAATCCCCGCCCATCGAGACGCCCGAAGACTCGTCGCTGGCCGCCGCCGCGCTGATCCGCGACGAGGCGAGGCGCGCGCCGGACAAGCCGGGCGTCTACCGCATGTACGGCGAGGACGGGACGTGTCTGTACGTGGGCAAGGCGCGGTCCCTGAAGAAGCGCGTCATGCAGTATGCGCAGGGGCGGTTCCACACCCAGCGCATCGCCCTGATGGTGTCCCTGACCCGGTCCATGGAGATGGTGGTCACGGCCTCCGAGACCGAGGCCCTGCTGCTGGAATCCAACTTCATCAAGAGGCTGAAACCGCGCTTCAATGTGGTGCTGCGCGACGACAAGTCGTTCGCCGAACTGATGATCCGCCGCGACCACCGCGCGCCCCAGGTGCGCAAGCACCGGGGCGCCCATACCGTGCCCGGCGACTACTTCGGGCCCTTCGCCTCCACCTGGGCGGTCAACCGGACGCTGAATACCCTGCAGAAGGCGTTCCTGCTCCGGTCCTGCTCCGACAGCGTCTACGAAAGCCGCACCCGCCCCTGCATGCTGCACCAGATCAAGCGCTGCTCGGCCCCGTGCACGGGCCTGATCAGCCTGGAGGACTACGGCGAGCTGGTCAGCGAGGCGGAGCAGTTCCTGCGCGGCAAGTCGCGCGCGGTGATCAGCCGGCTGTCGGCCGAGATGCAGGCGGCCTCCGACGATCTGGACTTCGAGCGCGCCGCGCGGGTGCGCGACCGCATCCGCGCCCTCTCGGCCATCACCATGGAGCAATCGATCAACGCCGAGACCGTGGAGGAGGCCGACGTCTTCGCCCTGTTCTCGGACGGCGGCCAGGCCTGCATCCAGGCCTTCTTCTTCCGCGCGGGCCAGAACTGGGGCGGCCGCGCCTACTTCCCCCGCATCGACCGCAGCGACAGCGATCCGGAAATCCTCGGCGCCTTCCTCGGCCAGTTCTATGAGGACAAGCCGGTCCCGCGCCTGATCCTGACCAATGTCTCGCCGCACGAGATCGAGCTGCTGGCCGAGGCGTTCTCCATGAAGGCCGAGCGCCGGGTCGAGATCGCCGTGCCGCGCCGGGGCGAAAAAGCCGATCTGGTCCGCCACGCCCTGACCAACGCGCGCGAGGCCCTGGGCCGCAAGCTGGCGGAGAACTCGGCCCAGACGAAGATCCTCGACGAGGTCTGCGAGGCGTTCGGGCTGGACGCGCGGCCCGAGCGCATCGAGGTCTATGACAACGCCCACATCCAGGGGGCGAACCCGGTCGGCGGCATGATCGTGGCCGGCCCGGAAGGCTTCCGGAAGAACCAGTACCGCAAATTCAATATCCGCGACGAGGAGCTCAGCCCCGGCGACGACTACGGCATGATGCGCGAGGTGATGCGCCGCCGCTTCG
>JBALUZ010000202.1:0-3780 GCA_036963825.1 Brevundimonas sp. | reverse complement strand
CCTGCGTGACGCCGTGCTGATGCTGTTTCCCGGCGCCGAGGAGGTGTCGGACCCGCCCACCAAGCGCTGGCGCATCCGCGGCGGCCTGTCCGCCTTTGAGCAGGCCCCCACCACCACCGAACTGGTGGAGCTGAACCGCGCCGCCCTGGCCCTGCGCCGGGCCGACGAACCGGCGCGGGCGGCGGCCCTCGAAAGTCTCGAACGAAAGATCAAGTCGGCGGTGCGCTCGACCACCCTGAACCGGCTGGCGCCCGACCTTGAGGCGCTGGTGCGGGCCGAGACCATCGCCGTGCAGGCCGGGCCGCGCCCCACGGCGGACGAGGCCATGCTGGCCGCCATCCGCGGCGCGGTGCTGGCGGAGCGGGCGCTGGGCTTCATCTACAGTCGGCCCGGCGCCGAGGCGCGCCGCCGCACCGTGGCGCCCTGCGGCCTGATGTTCGGCCGCGCCAACTATCTGGTGGCCGCCGACCTGGCCACGCAGAAGATCCAGACCTTCCGTCTGGACCGCATGAGCGCGGTGGAGGCCCTGGACCAGACCGCCCGGCCGCCCGAGGGCTTCGACCTGGGCGCCTTCGCCAACCGCTCGTTCGGCATCTATCAGGACGATGTGGAGGACGTGGTCCTGCACGTGACCGCCGAGGGCGCGGCCGAGGCGCGGGCCTGGCGCTGGCACCCGACCCAGACGCTGGAGGACCAGCCGGACGGCTCGGTCATCGTGCGCTTCACCGCCAGCGGCATGCGCGAACTGGCCTGGCACCTGTTCACCTGGGGCGAGCGGGTGCGAATTCGCGCGCCCGAACGGCTGAAGGCGGTGATGGCCGAGGAACTGGCTGCGGCGATGCGGGCGCATGGAACGCCTTGAGATCGCCCTCATCACGGGGTGAAACGGAACGGGAACGGATGTAGATAGACTCCGTCATCCTCGGGCTTGTCCCGAGGACCCACTCATCCGTCGCCACCTTGGTGGAAGGACCGCCCCATACCGCCTCACGCCGCAAGTTCCGCGAAAGCCGCCGCCGTGGGTCCTCGGGACAAGCCCGAGGATGACGGACAGGGGTTGCCGCCCCGCTTCGCCGACTGGTTCGCCGGGCGGGGGTGGAGCGTGCGCGACCACCAGCTGGCCATGGTGGCCAAGGGGCGCCAGGACGCTGACGTACTGCTGGTGGCGCCCACCGGCGGGGGCAAGACCCTGGCCGGCTTCCTGCCCAGCCTGATCGACCTGGCCGAGCGGGGCCCGCGCAACGGCCCCAAGAGCGTCCACACCCTCTACATCTCGCCGCTGAAGGCGCTGGCCGTGGACGTGGAGCGCAACCTGATGACCCCGGTGCGCGAGATGGACCTGCCGATCGTGGTGGAGTCCCGCACCGGCGACACGGGACAGGCGCGCAAGCAGCGCCAGCGGGTCACCCCGCCCGACATCCTGCTGACCACGCCCGAGCAGCTGGCCCTGTTCTGCGCCTGGGAGGGCGCGCGGGGCTATTTCGAGGACCTGCGCTGTGTGGTGGTGGACGAGATCCACGCCATCCACAGCTCCAAGCGCGGCGACCTGCTGTCGCTGGGTCTGGCCCGGCTCCGGCAGTTCGCGCCGCACGCGCGCTTCGTGGGTCTGTCGGCGACGGTGGATGATCCCGCAGCGGTGCGGCGCTGGCTGTCGGACCGGGGCGACGATCTGGTGCTGGGCCGCCCCGGCGCGCCGCCGGTGATGGAGGTGCTGCTGTCGGAGAACCGGGTGCCCTGGGCCGGCCACACCGCCCAGCACGCCATGGACGAGGTCTATGAGACCATCAGGACGGCCACCACCACCCTGATCTTCGTCAACACCCGCTGGCAGGCCGAGTTCGCCTTCCAGGAGCTGTGGCGGCTGAACGAGGACGGCCTGGCCATCGCCCTGCACCACGGCAGCCTGTCGGCCGAACAGCGCCGCAAGGTGGAGGCCAGGATGGCCCGGGGCGAGCTGCGGGCCGTGGTCTGCACCTCCACCCTGGATCTGGGCATCGACTGGGGCGCGGTGGATCTGGTCATCCAGCTGGCGGCGCCCAAGGGCTCGTCGCGGCTGGTCCAGCGCATCGGCCGCGCCAATCACCGGCTGGACGAGGCGTCGCGCGCCATTCTGGTGCCCGCCAGCCGCTTCGAGATGCTGGAGTGCCAGGCGGCGGTGGAGGCGGTGGCCGAAAACGCCCTGGACGGCGAGCCCATCCGCGCCGGGGCGCTGGACGTTCTGGCCCAGCACGTCATGGGCTGCGCCTGTTCCGAGCCCTTCGATCTCCAGACCCTGTACGACGAGGTGCGCCGCGCTGCGCCCTACGCCGACCTGTCCTGGGAGGACTGGGAGCGGGTGGTGGATTTCGTCTCCACCGGCGGCTACGCCCTGAAGTCCTATGACCGCTTCCGCCGCATCGTGCGGGGGCAAGATGGATTATGGCGGGTGCGCAATGAGGAGACCGCGCGCCGCCACCGCATGAACGTGGGCGCCATCATCACCGCCCAGACCCTGTCCCTGCGCCTGCCCGGCCGCCACGGCTCGGGCCGCAAGATCGGCGAGGCCGAGGAATGGTTCTTCGAACAGATGACCCCCGGCGACACCTTCGTCTTCGGCGGCGAAATCTGGCGCTTCATGGGGATCGAGGGCGTCAACGCCATCGTCACCCGCGCGGCGGACAGGGAGCCCAAGGTGCCCAGCTGGGGCATGTCCAAATTCCCCCTGTCCACCTTCCTCGCCAGCCGGGTGCGGCGGATGATGAGCGACCCGTCGTCCTGGTCGGTCCTGCCCGGCGACGTGCAGGAGTGGCTTCAGGCCCAGCGCGACCATTCCAGCCTGCCGGGCGTCGACGACCTGCTGGTCGAGACCTTCGCGCGCGGCAACCGCCATTTCCTGGTGGCCTATCCGTTCGAGGGGCGGATCGCGCACGCGACCCTGGCCATGCTGCTGACCCGGCGGCTGGACCGGGCGGGGGTGGGCCCCATCGGCTATGTGGCCAACGACTACATGCTGGCCATCTGGTCGGTGAAGCCCATGGACGGCCTGGATTTCGACGCCCTGTTCGAACAGGACATGCTGGGGGACGATCTTGAAACCTGGCTGGACGAGAGCTTCATGATGAAGCGCACCTTCAAGGATTGCGCCCTGATCGCCGGCCTGATCGAGCGGCGCATGCCGGGCCATGAGAAGAACAGCCGTCAGGTGACCTTCTCGGCGGACCTGATCTACGACACCCTGCGCCGCCACGACCCGGACCACCTGCTGTTGCGGTGCGCGCGGGCGGATGCGGCCCGGGGCCTGCTGGACGTGGCGCGGCTGGGCGAGCTGCTGGCCCGCATCCGGGGGCGCATCCGGGTGGAGCGGCTGGAGCGGGTCTCGCCCTTCGCCGTGCCGGCCATGATGGAGATCGGCCGCGAGCGCGCGCCCGGCTCCTCGGCCGCCGAAATGATGCTGGAGCAGGCGGCCCTGATCGAGGAGGCCATGGCGTGACGGCGTGGCGGGTCCGGCAGCGCGAATGCGGTTCGGCGGTCATGGCCGTCAATGAGGCCGAGGTGGTCCTGCGCCCCTCCGGCGCCCTGTGGCTGCAGGGCGAGCGGGCGCTGGTGGTGGCGGACCTGCACCTGGAGAAGGGCTCGGCCTACGCCGCCCGCGGCCAGATGCTGCCGCCCTACGACACCCGCGAGACCCTGGACCGGCTGCAGGCCGAGATCGAGGCCCTGGACCCGCGCGTGACCGTGCTGCTGGGCGACACCCTGCACGACGGCTCGGCGACCACCCGCATTGCCCCGGACGACCGCGAG
>JBALUZ010000201.1:395-3885 GCA_036963825.1 Brevundimonas sp. | reverse complement strand
CGCCGTGCCCTATGAGGGCCTGGCCGGGTTCGCCCGCTTCAGGTCCGGCGGCGCAGCCTCCTCGGCGAGGACGCGGATGGCTTCCTCGACCGTCAGGATCTCCTGGGCCTGCGAGCCCAGACGGCGCAGGGCCACCTTGCCCTCGGCGGCCTCGTTGCGGCCCACCACGGCGATGACCGGCACCTTGCCGACCGAGTGCTCGCGCACCTTGTAGCCGACCTTTTCGTTGCGCAGGTCCGTCTCGACCCGCAGGCCGGCGGCCCTGAACTTCGCGGCCACCTCATGGGCATAGCCGTCGGCGTCCGAGGTGATGGTGGCCACCACCGCCTGCACCGGCGCCAGCCACAGGGGGAAGGCCCCGGCGTAGTTCTCGATCATGATGCCGATGAACCGCTCGAACGAGCCCAGGATCGCCCGGTGCAGCATCACCGGCCGGTGCTTCTGGCCGTCCTCGGCGATGTACGACGCGTCCAGACGCTCGGGCAGCACATAGTCCAGCTGGATGGTGCCGCAGGTCCATTCGCGCCCGATGGCGTCCTTGACGATGAAGTCCAGCTTGGGTGCGTAGAAGGCGCCGTCGCCTTCGGTGACCACCGGCTCCGTGCCCGCCGCCCGGGCGGACTCGGCCATCAGGGCCTCGGCCTTGTCCCAGAACTCGTCCGACCCGGCCCGCACCTCGGGCCGCGTGCCCAGGCTGATGTAGGCGGTCTCCATGCCCAGATCGGCGTGGACGCTGCGCGCCAGCTCGATGAAGGCCGCGGTCTCCTGGACGATCTGGTCCTCGCGGCAGAAGATGTGGGCGTCGTCCTGGGTGAAGCCGCGCACCCGCATCAGCCCGTGCAGGGCGCCGGACGGCTCATAGCGGTGGCAGGCCCCGAACTCGGCCATGCGCAGGGGCAGTTCGCGGTAGGACCGCTGGCCCTGGTCGAAGATCTGCACGTGGCCCGGGCAGTTCATGGGCTTCAGGCTGAGGGTCTCGCCCTCCACCGTCTCGCACACGAACATGTTGGGCCGGTACTTGTCCCAGTGGCCGCTCTGTTCCCAGAATTTGCGGTCCAGCACCTGGGGCGTCTTCACCTCCACATAGCCGGCCGCGTCCAGGCGGCGGCGCATGTAGTCCTCGATCACCCGCCACAGCACCCAGCCCTTGGGGTGCCAGAAGACCATGCCCCGGCCCTCTTCCTGCATGTGGAAGAGCTCCATGGCGCGCCCCAGCTTGCGGTGGTCGCGCTTCTCGGCCTCCTCGAGGCGCTGCAGGTGGGCGTCCAGATCCTCCTTGGTGGCCCAGGCGGTGCCGTAGATGCGCTGCAGCTGGGCGTTGCGGTGGTCGCCGCGCCAGTAGGCGCCCGCCAGCTTGGTCAGCTTGAAGGCCTTGCCCACGAATTTGGTCGAGGGGAAGTGCGGCCCCCGGCACAGGTCCAGCCACTCGCCCTGGCGATAGACGGTGATGGTCTCGGCCTCGGGCAGGTCGCGGATGATCTCGGCCTTGTAGGTCTCGCCGATGCCCTCGAAATACTGGATCGCCGCGTCGCGGTCCCAGACCTCGCGCTCCAGCTTCGCACCCCGGTCGATGATCGCGGCCATCTTCTTCTCGATGGCGGCGAAGTCGTCGGTGGAGAAGGGCTCGTCGCGGGCGAAATCGTAGTAGAATCCGTCCTCGATGGCCGGGCCGATGGTGACCTGGGTGCCGGGGAACAGGCTCTGCACCGCCTCGGCCATGACGTGGGCCGCGTCGTGCCGGATGGTGGCCAGGGCCTCCGGGTCCTCGCGCATCAGCAGGCGGAAGTCGCCGCCGGTCTCCAGGGCGCGGTCCAGATCCAGCAGGGCGCCGTTCAGCTCGACCAGGGCGGCCTTCTTCGCCAGGGACGGGGAGATGGACGCGGCCACCTCGCGGCCCGTCACGCCTTCGGGATACTGGCGCGCGGCGCCGTCGGGAAATTTCAGCTCGATCATGATGGCGCTGTTCTTAATGGCGGGCGCGCCCACGGCATAGCCCCGATCCATCCGCAAATGATGATCCGGATCCCGATCTCCGCCGGAATGAGCGGAGAGGAGGCGCGGGATTCGCGCTCAAGCAGCGAGGCTCCGCGAGCCGAGCGTAGCGCCAAAATGAACTCAGGCGGTCTCCAGACCATAGGCGCCGTGAAGGGCCCGCACGGCCAGCTCGGCCCAGGCGGCGTCGATCAGCACGCTGATCTTGATCTCCGAGGTGGAGATGGCCTGGATCTTCACGCCCTTGTCCGCCAGGGCCTGGAACATGGTCTGGGCCACGCCCGCATGGCTGCGCATGCCCACCCCGATCACCGAAACCTTGGCCACGTCCTCGTCCACCGCCACTTCCTCGAAGCCCAGCTCGCCCTGGGCGGCGCGGGTCAGGTCGGCGGCGCGCGCGGCGTCGCGGCGGCCGGTGGTGAAGGTCAGGTTGACCGTCTCGGGCGTGCGGGCGCGGGACTGGACGATCATGTCCACGTTCACGTTCGCTTCCGCCAGCAGGGTGAACAGCCGCGCCGTGGTCTCGATCCGGTCCGGCAGGCCCAGCAGGGTGATGCGAGCCTCGTCGCGGCTCATGGTCACGCCCGACACGATGCGCTTTTCCACGATCTCGTCCTCTTCACAGATCAGGGTGCCCGACTTCTCGGGCAGGGTTCCGGTCTCGTCCGGTTCGATGAAGCTGGACAGCACCCGCACGGGCACCTGCTTCGCCATGGCCAGCTCCACCGAACGGGTCTGCAGCACCTTGGCGCCCAGGGACGCCATCTCCAGCATCTCCTCGTAGGACACCCGCTCCAGCCGGCGCGCCTTCTGCTCGATGCGCGGGTCGGTGGTGTAGACTCCGTCCACGTCGGTGTAGATGTCGCACGGGCAGCCCAGGGCGGCGGCCACCGCCACCGCCGAGGTGTCGGACCCGCCCCGGCCCAGGGTGGTCACCCGGCCCTCGCGGGTCACCCCCTGGAAGCCCGGCACCACCGCCACCTGGCCGGAGTCCACCGCCGCGCCCAGGGCGTCCCCGGGGATGTCCTCGATGCGGGCGCGGCCGTGGGCGTCGTCGGTGAGGATCGGAATCTGCCAGCCCATCCAGCTGCGGGCGTCCAGGCCCAGGTTGCGCAGGGTCAGGGCCAGCAGCCCCGCCGTCACCTGCTCGCCCGAGGCCACCACCACGTCGTATTCGTCGTCGGACAGGGCCACGCCCGGTCCCGGCTTGCCCGCCCCGTCGGTCCAGGCCACCAGCTCGTTGGTCTTGCCGGCCATGGCCGAGACCACCACCGCCACCTTGCGGCCGGCCCGGACCTCGGCGGCGACGATGCGCGCGGCGCGGCGGATGCGCTCCAGGTCGCCCATGGACGTGCCGCCGAACTTCATCACCAGGCGCGTCATCGTGGCGTGAATCCCCCGTTGCAAACCGCGGCCCGGGCGTTCATCCCTTGGACCATGGCCGCTTCTAGTCACACCCGCCCGGCGCGAGAAGCCCCGCCGCCGCAAGAAATCCTCG
>JBALUZ010000201.1:0-385 GCA_036963825.1 Brevundimonas sp. | reverse complement strand
GCGCCAGCGGCGCTTCCATCGACCCGGCGGACGTGGCGCGCTTCTCGGCCCAGGCGGCCGAATGGTGGGACGCGACGGGTCCCTTCGCCCCCCTGCACAAGTTCAATCCCGCCCGGCTGGCCTTCGTGCGCGACCAGGCCGCCGCCCGCTTCGGCCGCGACGTGCGCGCCCGCAAGCCGTTCCAGGGCCTGTCCCTGCTGGACGTGGGCTGCGGCGGCGGGCTGATCGCCGAGCCCATGAGCCGTCTGGGCTTCGCCGTCACCGCCATCGACGCCTCGGCCGAAAACATCGGCACCGCCCGCGCCCACGCCGAGCCGCAGGGCCTGCCCATCGCCTATCGCGCCGCCACGGTGGAGCAGCTGGAGGCCGAGGGCGCCGGTCCCTA
>JBALUZ010000200.1:0-3919 GCA_036963825.1 Brevundimonas sp. | reverse complement strand
GCGCGGGCGACGATGTCGCGGGGGGCCAGATCGCCCTGGGGGTGCTCCACGACGGGCGCGCCGTCGCGATCGATCAGGCGCGCGCCCTCGCCGCGCAGGGCCTCGGTGGCCAGAGGGGCGGGATCGGCGCCCACGTCCAGCGCCGTGGGGTGGAACTGGACGAACTCGGGATCGAGGATTTCGGCCCCCGCCAGCGCCGCCAGCCCCAGACCTTCGCCGCGCAGCCGGGCCGGGTTGGTGGTGACGGCGTAGAGCCCGCCGACGCCCCCGGTGGCGAGGACCACGGCGGGGGCGAGAATCTCGATCATCGACCCGTCGTCCTGACGGAAGGCGGCGCCGCGCACGCGGCCGTCGGCGTCGCGGATCAGGGCGGCGAGGGTCAGGCCGGCGCGCAGGGTGACGTGGGGCGCGGCCAGGGCGGCGGCGCCCAGGGCCTGGACGATGGCGCGGCCCGCCCCGTCGCCGCCCGCGCGCACGATGCGGGGGCGGGAATGGGCCGCCTCAAGGCTCTGGACGAAGCGGCCCGAGGCGTCGCGGTCGAACGGCGCGCCCAGATCGAACAGGCGCTGGATGGTCTAGGGCGAGGGTGGCCTCGGCGTCGTTCAGGCCCGCCCCGGCGGCCGTGGTGTCGGCGGCGTGCAACTCGGCGCTGTCGTCCGGGTAAAGGGCGGCGGCGACGCCGCCCTGGGCCCAGGCGGAGGCGGCGGCCTCGCCCACCGGGGCGGGCGCGGCCACCAGAACCGGGCGCGGCGCGGCGGCCAGGGCGGCCGAGAGGCCCGCCAGCCCTGCGCCCACGATCAGGGGCCCGTCGTGGTGGAGTCTCTGCACGCTCATGCCGCCAGCCCCAGGAAGCGGCCGGAGGCGGTCAGGGCGGCGCCCAGCCCGTCCCCGGTGTAGAAGGCCATGGCGGTCAGACCCACGGCGGCGCAGGCCGCACCGGTGGCGAGGAACAGGCCCAGGGACGCCCCGGCCTGGCGCCAGCTGAGCGGGACCGCGTCGGGCCGCCAGGCGCCGCGCCGCAGGTGGCTGATCACGCCCAGCGCCAGGAAGACGGCGAGGACGTAGGCGCCGTTCTGCAGGCCCCAGAGCACCACCAGGGCGCCGACGCCCAGCAGGGCCGCCTTCTCCAGCAAGGGATGAATGCGCGCGAGCACCGGGCCCAGCGCCCTTGAGCCGTCCAGCGGCGGGGCGGGGGCCAGGTTGAGCAGGTTGATCACGGCCACGAACCAGGCGCCCTGCAGCCACACCGGGTCGCCGGTGGCGGCCCAGACGGCGAAGAAGGGCAGGGCGGCGATGAGGCCGAAGGCGGGGCCGGCCAGCGACACCAGCACGCCGATCCACTCGCTGGCGGCGCCGCACGCCCCCCGGGCCGCGCCGCCCAGGAACGGGATGATGTAGATGCGCGCCGGGCCCATGCCGAGGCGGTTCATGGCCAGCACATGGCCGTATTCATGGACCAGCAGGCCGACGATGCCGGCCAGGGCATAGACCCAGCCCATCAGCCACCACAGCAGACCGGCCAGCAGGGCGGTGGACACCAGCGCCCAGATCAGGTTCTGGCCGGGGGTCTCGTTCCTGTCCGCCCGGCGGCGGGCGGCGGCGGGCCGCCGCGGGACGTCCCCCACGGCGCCCCACGGCCCCACAGGACCGGGGCGGACGTCGCTCATCAGATCATCTCGACCGCGACCTGGTGGCCGCGGGCGCGGACCAGATCGTAGCGGGCGGGCTTTTCAGGCGGGGGCAGGTCGACCATGCGCTGGACCGCCAGACGGGCGCGCTCGGCCATGTCCTCGGGCACGGTGACCTCGAAGGTCATGTCGCGCAGGGCGTCGCGGATCTTCTCCAGGGTGATGCGCTTCATGTGCGGGCACATGTTGCACGGGCCGATGAATTTCACGTCCGGGGCCTCGCCGGCGATGTTGGAGGCCATGGAGCATTCGGTGATCAGCACCACCTGGGCGGGGCGGTTCTTCAGAACATAGTCGTTCATGGCGGCGGTGGAGCCGGCGAAGTCGGCGGCGTTCAGCACGTCCTCGGGGCACTCGGGGTGAGCGAGCACCACCGCGCCGGGCCAGGCGCCGCGCATGTCGGCGATGTCGGCGGCGGTGAAGCGCTCGTGCACCTCGCAGGCGCCCTTCCAGGCGATGATCTTCACGTCGGTCTGGGCGGCCACGTTGCGGGCCAGATATTCGTCGGGGATCAGGATGACGCGGTCCACGCCCCATGCCCTGGCCGCCCACTCCACCACCTGGACGGCGTTGGCGGAGGTGCAGCAGATGTCGGTCTCGGCCTTCACGTCGGCGGTGGTGTTCACATAGGTGACCACCGGCAGGCCCGGGTAGCGCTGCCTGATCAGGCGCACGTCGGCGCCGGTGATGGACGAGGCCAGCGAGCAGCCCGCCAGCGGGTCGGGGATCAGGATGGTCTTGTCCGGAGACAGGATCTTGGAGGTCTCGGCCATGAAGTGGACGCCGGCCTGGACGATCACCTTCGCGTCCGAGCGTGCGGCCTCTTTCGCCAGGGCCAGGCTGTCGCCCACGAAGTCACCGACGCCGTGGAAGATCTCGGGCGTCATGTAGTTGTGGGCGAGGATCACCGCGTCGCGCTGGACCTTGAGGGCGTTGATCTCGGCGATCAGGGGGGCGTGCAGCGCCCATTCGGCGGGGGTGACGTGGTCCTTGACCTTGTCCCAAACCGGGTCGTTCTCCCGGGAAATCCCCGGCGCGAAAAGCACCTGTCCGTCCGCCATGTCGCCTCCAGTTTTGCTCGATATGAGCAAATCCAGGTTTCAAAAAGGGGCCAGCCGAACGCGATTCAGGCCGGCCCTTATGCTGAAAGTGAGCATAAGTGAGTTTAATGTAGGACTCCCTGAGGGGGATGCAAGGAAAATCGCTCAGCGAAGGGACAGGATCTCACCCAGCCGCCGCTGGAGCTGTTCGCTGGCGTAGGGCTTTGGCAGCAGGGGCCACGGCGCGTCCTTGAGGGCCTTGTCCACATCGTCGCCGGCGTAGCCGGAGGTCAGGACGATGTGCATGTCGGGCCAGCGGCCGGCCGCCACGTGCGCCAGATCCACGCCGCTCATGCCGCCGGGCATGACGATGTCGCTGAGCATCAGGTCGAAGGTGCTGGCTTCCAGGGCGATGAGGGCCTGGTCGGCGTTCTCGACCGCCACCACATGGAGGCCGAAGCTCGTCAGCATGTCCATGGCGACCGCCGAGACGGCGCGGTCGTCCTCGACGAGCAGAACCCTGCGCCCGGTGACGGAGGCGGGCGCCGCCTCTTCCGGCGACGCCACGTCGCCCATGTCCTCACGCGCCAGGGCCGGCAGGTACAGGCGCACCCGCGTGCCCTCGCCGGGCGCGCTCTCGATTCGCGCATCACCGCCGCTCTGGCGCGCGAAACCGTAGACCTGGCTGAGCCCCAGACCGGTGCCCTTGCCCACGGCCTTGGTGGTGAAGAAGGGTTCGAAGACGCGGTTGCGCACCTCGTCGCTCATGCCTTCGCCCGAGTCCTTCACGGTCACGCAGACGTGGGGCGCGCCGTCGGCGCCGCCGGGAAGCTCACAGGTTTCGGTGGTGATGCTCAGGGTTCCCTGTTCGCCCATGGCGTCCCGCGCATTGACGACGAGGTTGAGAAGGGCGGCCTCGAACTGGGCGGCGTCGACGCGGGCGAAGGCCCCGTCGCGGCTGAGCTCGGTGTGGAAGGTCACCGCCTCGCCCACGGCGCGGTGCAGCAGGGGCTCGCTCTCGCGGATCAGGCCGTTGAGATCGCAGGGCTCGGGGCGCAGCGCCTGGCGCCGCGAGAAGGCCAGCAGCTGATGGGTCAGGCGTTCGCCCCGCCGGGCGGCGGCCAGGGCGGCCTCGCCCATTTTCTGGCGGCGGGCGGCGTCGTCGGGCCGCTTCAGGATCATGTCCAGGGC
>JBALUZ010000199.1:0-4010 GCA_036963825.1 Brevundimonas sp. | reverse complement strand
GAACGGGCGTTGATGCCGTCCTCCATCCAGTGCCCGCCGGCGTCAATCGCGCCGTACCAACCGTCCGGCTCCGCCGAAGCGCTGGTCGCTGCAAACGCGAGCGCAGCGGCGGCGCCCGTGGCCATCACAAAATTCTTGAAGCGCATGGGTGCTAGCCCTCTCCGCAGTTTCATCGGCGGTCCTGCCGCCCCGATTTGGTCATACCAGCCTTGATTGAAGAGGTCGATACCGGCGAGGCTTCGCCGGGGCCGGACGGCGAAAACCGTGGCTCTAATGCGACAGAAGGCGGCGTCCCGCGGGTCGAAACGGTCAATGGCGCGTTAATGAAGCGACATCAATGGTGACGTCCACGCCGCTTTACGTCCTCGACGCGTGGGCCTTATGACGAACTCGACGGATACGGCACCGGGATCCCCATGACCATCGCTTTCATAGACCTTCAGGCCCAGCGGGCGCAGATCGCTGAACGAATCGATGCGGCGGTGCTGCAGGTCGTCGCCGGCGGCGCCTATGTGATGGGCCCCGAGGTGCGCACCTTTGAACAGCAACTGGCCGATTTCGGTCAGGCGAAGCACGCGGTCAGCTGCGCCAACGGCACCGACGCCCTGGCCCTGCCGCTGATGGCGTGGGGCGTGGGCGCGGGGGACGCGGTCTTCTGCCCGTCCTTCACCTTCGCCGCCACGGCGGAGATCGTTCCCTGGTTCGACGCCACGCCGGTGTTCGTCGACATCGATCCGGTCACCTACAATATGGACCCGGATCATCTTGAGGCCGCCATCGAAGCCGTGAAGGCCGAGGGCAAGCTGACGCCGAAGGTGGTCATCGCGGTCGACCTGTTCGGCCAGCCCGCCGATTATCCGCGTATTGCCGAGATCGCGCGCCGGCACGGGCTGAAGCTGATCGCCGACACCGCGCAAGGCTTTGGCTGCACCCTGAACGGACAGCATCCGGTCTCGTGGGCTGATGTGGCCACCACCAGCTTCTTTCCGGCCAAGCCCCTGGGCTGCTACGGCGACGGCGGCGCGGTGCTGACCAACGACGACGGTCTGGCCCAGCTGCTGGATTCCCTGCGGGTCCACGGCAAGGCGGTGGCCGCCGACCTGGAGGGCCGCACCTTCGAGCACGATCCCAAATATCTGAACATGCGCGTGGGCATGAACTCGCGCCTGGACACGCTCCAGGCGGCCATCCTGATCGAGAAGCTGGCCATCTTCGCCGACGAGATCGATCGCCGGAACCGGATCGCGGAACGGTACAATCGCCTGCTGGAGCCCCATGTGGCGTCTGTTCCCGGGGTGATCGACGGCGGCGTTTCCGTCTGGGCCCAGTACACGGTGGAGCATGAGGATCGGGACGGACTGGCCGCGCACCTCAAGGCCCGGGGGGTGCCGACGGCGGTCTATTACCCCATCCCGATGCACCGCCAGCCCGCCTATGCGCAGCACCCCGCCGGCCCCGGCGGCCTGCCGGTGACCGAGGCCAAGGCCGAGCGCGTCATCAGCCTGCCCATGCACGCCTGGCTGGACGACGAGACCCAGGACCGGATCGTGGAGGCCGTCGCCAGTTTCGGTCGCTGAACCGGCGCCCTGGCGGCTGCGCTAAAGGCCGGGACCAGAAAATATCGGCCCCGTCCGGCGGCTTCAGGCGCTAAGTCGCGGTTCCGTTCGCCCGCCCGGGCGATATGTATGTGAACCCCGCCGAAGCACTTCCGCCAGGAGGCGACCCTGACCACCGGCTCTTCATTCGCCCGCCTGACGCACCTGGACCGGCTGGAGGCCGAGAGCATCCACATCATCCGCGAGGTGGCGGCCGAGATCGAGCGGCCCGTGATGCTGTACTCCGTGGGCAAGGATTCCGCGGTGATGCTGCATCTGGCGCGCAAGGCGTTCTATCCGGCGCCGCCGCCGTTCCCGCTGCTGCACGTGGATACGACCTGGAAGTTCCGGGACATGTACGCCATGCGCGATCGCATGGCGGCCGAGGCGGGGATGGAGCTGCTGGTCTTCCGCAATCCCGAGGCCGAGGCCCGGGGCATCAATCCGTTCGATCACGGCGCGACCCTGCACACCGATCTCTGGAAGACCGAGGGCCTGAAGATGGCCCTGGACCAGCACGGCTTCACCGCGGCCTTCGGCGGCGCGCGCCGCGACGAGGAGAAGAGCCGGGCCAAGGAGCGGGTGTTCTCGTTCCGGAGCAAGGGCCACCGCTGGGACCCCAAGGGCCAGCGTCCCGAACTCTGGAGCCTCTACAACACGCGGGTCAGCCCGGGGGACACCATCCGCGTCTTCCCGATCTCCAACTGGACCGAACTGGACGTCTGGCAGTACATCATGCGCGAGGCCATCCCCGTCGTGCCCCTGTATTTCGCCGCCGAGCGGCCCGTGGTGGAGCGCGACGGCGCGCTCATCATGGTGGATGACCACCGCATGCCGCTGCGTCCCGGCGAGACGCCGGAGATGGCCAGCGTCCGCTTCCGCACCCTGGGTTGCTATCCGCTGACCGGGGCCGTCCGGTCGGAGGCGTCGACCCTGGCCGAGGTGGTGCAGGAGATGCTGCTGACCACCACCTCCGAGCGTCAGGGGCGGGCCATCGACCACGACCAGGCCGCCTCCATGGAGAAGAAGAAGCAGGAGGGCTATTTCTGATGGCCCGCGACACGGGATACCGCCCCGCCGAGCTGGCGGCCGAGGACATCGACGCCTTTCTGGCCGATCACGAGTCCAAGGGCCTGCTGCGGTTCATCACCTGCGGCTCGGTGGATGACGGCAAGTCCACCCTGATCGGCCGGCTGCTGTACGACTCCCGCATGGTCTTTGACGACCAGATGGCGGCGCTGGAGGCGGACTCGAAAAAGGTGGGCACGCAAGGCGGCGCCCTGGACTTCGCCCTGCTGGTGGACGGCCTGGCCGCCGAGCGCGAGCAGGGCATCACCATCGATGTCGCCTACCGCTTCTTCGCCACGGCCCGGCGGAAGTTCATCGTCGCCGACACGCCCGGTCACGAGCAGTACACCCGCAACATGGTCACCGGCGCCTCCACCGCCGATCTGGCCGTGGTGCTGATCGACGCCCGCAAGGGCGTGCTGACCCAGACCCGGCGGCACAGCTATCTGGTCTCGCTGCTGGGCATCCGGCACGTGGTGCTGGCGGTCAACAAGATGGATCTGGTGGGCTGGTCGCGCGAGGTTTTCGACGAGATCGCCGCCGACTACCGCGCCTTCGCCGCCGAACTGGGCGTCGAGGACGTGCTGTGCATCCCCATCTCGGGCCTGACGGGCGACAACATCACCGGGTCGAGCGAGAACACGCCCTGGTACGACGGTCCCTCCCTGATCGAGCATCTGGAGACCGTGGAGGTCGATGACGAGCGGATGGCCCGCCGGCCGTTCCGCATGCCGGTGCAGTGGGTGAACCGCCCCGACCTGGATTTCCGCGGCTTCGCCGGCCAGATCGCCTCAGGCGTGGTGAAGCCGGGCGACCCCGTGCGCATCCTGCCGTCGGGCCGCACCACCCGGGTGTCGCGCATCGTCACCTTCGACGGCGATCTGGACCAGGCGGCGGCCGGACAGTCGATCACCCTGACCCTGGCCGACGAGGTGGACATCTCGCGGGGCGACGTGATCGCGGCCGCCGACACGCCGCCGGAGACCTCGGACCAGTTCGAGACCACCATCGTCTGGATGGCCGAGGAGGAATTGCTGGCCGGGCGCTCCTACTGGCTCAAGATCGGCGCCCGCACCGTCTCGGCCCAGATCACCGAGATCAAGCATCGCGTCGACGTGAACACCCTGCAGGAGAGCGCGGCCAAGACCGTGGGCCTGAACGGGATCGCGGTCTGCAACCTGTCCCTGACCCAGCCGGTGGCCTTCGAGCCCTATGAGGTCGATAGAAATCGAACTTTTGAAGGCATCTGCCATAGTGGAAATCTCGGATGATCTAGCGGCCCTCACGGCGGCGGATCGCACTCAAACTGGGCTGGACCGCGCAGCGGCGGCGGCGTTCTCAGCATCC
>JBALUZ010000198.1:0-4019 GCA_036963825.1 Brevundimonas sp. | reverse complement strand
CCGGGCGTCGGCCCGGCGTCCCGCGCCCTTCCCATCAACCCGCACCGACGGGCGCCTTGGCGTGCGCGCTGTTCTCTTGCAGCCTCGCCACGCATTGCCTTCCGCCGCGACACCCCGCTATGCGTAGTGAAACAAAACCCAGGAGACGCCCGTGGCCATTCCCGCATCGCTGGACAAGAACCTCACCCTCCCCGTCATCGCCGCGCCCATGTTCCTGGTCTCCGGCCCCGATCTGGTGGTCGAGGCGTGCAACGCCGGCGTCATCGGGACCTTCCCGTCCCTCAACCAGCGCACCACCGAGGGCTATCGGGACTGGCTGGTCGAGATCAAGGACCGGCTGAAACCCGACGCCGCCCCCTTCGGCGTGAACCACATCGTCCACCCCACCAACCCGCGCCTGATGGCGGACATGATGGTCTCCGTGGAGCATCAGGTGCCGCTGATCATCACCTCGCTCGGGGCGGTGCGCGATGTCGTGGATGCGGTCCACGGCTATGGCGGAGTGGTGTTCCACGACATCGCCAACATCCGTCATGCGCGAAAGGCGGCCGAGGCGGGCGTCGACGGCCTGATTCTGGTGGCCAACGGCGCGGGTGGTCACGCCGGCGTGGTGAACCCTTTCGCCCTGGTCAACGAGGTCCGGTCCTTCTTCGACGGAACCATCATCCTGTCGGGCTGTTTGTCCACGGGCCAGGACGTGGCCGCCGCCCTCATGATGGGCGCCGACTTCGCCTACATGGGCACCCGTTTCATCGCCACCACCGAGAGCATGGCCCAGCCGGAATACAAGCAGATGATCGTGGACGCCGGCGCCTCGGACGTCACCTACACCCCTGCGGTCTCGGGCATTCCGGCCAACTTCCTCACCCCGTCGCTCCTCGCCAACGGCATCGATCCCAAGTCCCTGCCCGAGCACAAGCTGGACATGGGCGACGAGGCCCGCGCCTGGAAGACGGTCTGGTCGGCGGGTCAGGGCGCGGGCGGCGTGCACGACATTCCGACCACATCAGAACTGGTCCGTCGACTGAATGACGAATTTGTATCGGCTTGTGATAAATTCGTCAGAAAGCGGAGTTAATGGCGGCGGCACACCGCCAACAGAAACCGAGTCGTTCCATGCTCCGCACCGCCCTTCTGGCCGCCGCCCTCGTCGGCCTGTCCGCCTCTGCCGTGTCGGCGCAGGAGACTGAGTTCCGGCTCCCCGACGGGTTCGGCGTCGAGATCGGCGCGGGCACCGACAACCGGTCCAAGAGCGCGTCCAAGACCCACGGCGACGCCTATGCCTACGGGGTCGTCGACTACGTCCCGGCCACCGGCGACTTCTACGTCTCGGGCTCGGTCGAGGGCGTCGATTCCAACGGCGCCGACTGGGAGACGAAGCTGCTGGCGGGCTGGGCCCCCCAGTTCGCGGGCTTCGATCTGGATTTCAACGCCGCCCACAAGTGGCTGGTCGATCCGGTCGCCGGCGCCGATGACGACGCCTGGGAGTTCACCGCCAACGTGTCCCGCTCCATCGGCCCGGCCAGCGCCCGTCTCCAGTACCAGTACTCGCCCGATGCGACCGGCTCCACGCGCAGCTTCTCGTGGATCGAGGCCCGGGTGGGGTGGGCGTTCACGCCCCGTCTGGAAGGCACCGCCGCCGTCGGCCGCCGCGAGCAGCGGGGCAACATCGACTACACCGGCTGGAATGTCGGCGCGACCTACGCCCTGACCCGCAACCTGGATCTGGACGTGCGCTGGCACGACACCGACGTCGATCTCCCCGCCGACGACAAGTACGACGAAACCCTGGCGGCCGAGATCAGGCTGGCGTTCTGATCCCGGCCGCTCCGGTCAGGTGACCTTCTTGGCCGCCACGAAGCCCAGCACCAGCAGCACCACGAACACCACCACGGCGGCGATGGCCAGGAACTGGGCGATGCCGGCCGCGGCGCCGGCGATCCCGGTGAAGCCGGCCAGGCCGGCGATGATGGCGATCACGGCGAAAATCAGCGCCCACTTCAGCATGTCGTTCTCCTTGTTGAGGGCCGGGTAACGGCGGGCAGACGTGACCGTTCCAATTGGTCAGTCGACGCCGACCGTCTTCAGGAGGGGCCGCAGGGAGACCTCGCCCTTCCTGAAGTCCTTCCAGGGGTCCGGCTTCTTCAGCAGGGCCGGCGCCGTGCGCAGGGTGAAGGCCTTCGGATCCAGCCCCTTGCGCACCTGCCCCCACGACAGGGGAAAGGCGATGGTGGCCCCCGGCCGCGCCCGGGCGGACCACGGCGCGACCGCCGTCGCCATGCGGCCGTTGCGCAGATAGTCTAGGAAGATCTTCCCGCCCCGCGCCTTCTTGGACAGGGTGGTGGTGTAGCGGTCCGGCGCCGCCGCCCTCGCCTGTTCGCAGACCGCCTTGGCGAAGGCCTTGGCCTGGTCCCATTCCACCCGGCTGCGCCCGTCCGCCCTGATCGGGACGACCACATGCAGCCCCTTGCCGCCCGTGGTCTTCACGAACGGGTTCAGGCCCAGGGCCTCCAGCGTCGCCTTCATGTCCTTCGCCGCCGCGATGACGTCGTCGAAATCCAGCCCCTCGTCGGGGTCCAGGTCGAAGGTCAGCTGCTCCGGTGTCTCGGGATCGCCGGGCTTGCAGCCCCACGGGTGCAGCTCGATGCCGCCCGACTGGGCGATGGCGACCAGCCCGCCTGTGTCGGACGCCGCCAGATAGGGCGTCCGCTGCTTCACGTCGATCAGCTTCAGGCGGGGGCTCGACCCCTTCATGGCGTGGCGCTGGAAGAAGGTCTCGCCCTCGATCCCGTCCGGCGCCCGGATGATGGAGGTGGGGCGGTCCGCCACATGGGGCAGGATGCGTTCCGCCGCCATCTCCATGTAGCGCGCCAGATCGGCCTTGGTGATCGCCGGCTCGCCGTCACGGGCGGGCCACAGCGGCTTGTCCGGGCTGGAAATGGTGACGCCGGCCACCACCACCTTGCCCTTCGCGCTGACCGTCCTCGCCGGCGGCTGCGGCGTGTCGGTCACGTCGCTCGGCGCCTTGTCCTCGCGCAGGCCCTTGTAGGCGGCGTGCCGCAGGGTCCCGCCCTCGGTGAAGCCGCCGTGCTCGATCTCGGCCACCAGCACCGGCCTGACCCAGTGGATCTCCCGCCCGCCCTTGGGCGCGCCCTTGCCGGTGAAAGGGCTGTCGTCCGAGGCCGCATCTTTCAGCGCCGGAACCAGAACCTTCGTCAGCGCCGCGCTGTAGCCCGTGCCCACCCGGCCCAGATAGCGCAGCCCCTGCCCCTCCCGGACGCCCACCAGCAGCGAGCGGAACCGGGACCCCTTCTCAGACGACCAGCCGCCGATGACCACCTCGTCCCGCCCCCGGCATTTGGACTTGACCCAGCTGGCCTGCCGCCCGGCCCGGTACGGCGCGTCCAGCGTCTTGGAGATCACCCCCTCCAGATCCATGCGGCAGGCGCTTTCCAGCACCGCCTGTCCGGTGGTGGCGAAATGCTCCACGAACCGCAGGCTCGGCCCCGCCTCCCCCACCCGGTCCACATAGGCCTGCAGACGCGCCTTGCGCTTCGCCAGCGGCAGCTTGCGCAGGTCCTCCCCGCCCTCGAACAGCAGGTCGAAGGCGAAGAAGACCAGGTCGTCGGTCCGGCCTTCCGATATGGCGGTCTGCAGCGCCGAGAAGTCGGGCATGTGGTCCTTGTCCAGGGCGCACAGCTCCCCGTCGATCACCCCGTCCGGCCAGGCCGCCGCCTGCTCTGCGACGGCCCGGAACTTGTCCGACCAGTCCAGGCCGCTGCGGGTGTAGAGCTTGGCTGCGCCCCCGCCCACGGCGATCTGGATCCGGTAGCCGTCGAACTTGATCTCGTGAGCCCAGCCGGATCCGCCGGGCGGATGGTCCGCCACCTTGCACAGCTGGATCGGCGTGAAGGCGGGCGGCCCCTTGCCCGTGCTCTTCTGCGCCCTGGAGGCCTTGGGCTTCGGCGGCGCCTTGCGGCTGGTCGGCTTGGACGAGGTCCACTCGGCATCGCCGCCGG
>JBALUZ010000197.1:0-4196 GCA_036963825.1 Brevundimonas sp. | reverse complement strand
CCTAGGCTATGGTGCGCGGGCGTTGGCAGCGAGTCTGCCAGCGCCCGTAGTCTGTATGGTGGCGAGAAAAGTGCGGGGAACGACATCGTGAGCGACGACTCTGAGGACATTATCCGCCCCGTACCGTCCGGTCCCTATCGGCGGGTCCTGCTGAAGATTTCGGGCGAAGCCCTGATGGGCTCGCAAAATTACGGCATCGACATGGAGACCGCCGAGCGCATTGCCGGCGAAGTCGGCCAGGCGGTCAATGCCGGCTACGAGCTGTGCCTGGTCATCGGCGGCGGCAACATCTTCCGCGGGCTTTCGGCCGCGGCCAAGGGGATGGACCGGGCGGCAGCCGACTACATGGGCATGCTGGCCACGATCATGAACGCCCTGGCCATGCAGAACGCCCTGGAGCGGCTGAACGTGGACACCCGCGTGCAGTCGGCCATCCAGATGGACACCATCTGCGAGCCCTACATCCGCCGCCGGGCCCTGCGCCACCTTGAGAAGGGCCGCGTGGTGATCTTCGCCGCCGGGGTGGGCGCGCCGTTCTTCACCACCGATTCCGGCGCCGCCCTGCGCGCCGCCGAGATGGGCTGCGACGCCCTGCTGAAGGGCACCAGCGTCGACGGCGTCTACACGGCCGATCCCAAGAAGGACCCGTCGGCCACCCGCTATGACACCCTGAGCTATCACGACGTGCTGGCGCGGGACCTGCGGGTCATGGACGCCTCGGCCATCGCCCTGATGCGCGACAACGGCATCCCCATCGTGGTCTTCTCGATCCGCGAGCACGGCGCCCTGAAGGCTGTGCTGGAGGGCAGGGGAGTCTATACGGTCATCAGCGACAACCCGGCGAACGGGGCCTGAGGTCAAAGGAAATACGGACAAGAACATGAGCAAACCCGATCTCGCATCCTACCGCAGCCGCATGGACAAGGCCGTGGCCGCCCTGAAGGAAGAGTTCAGCGGCCTGCGCACCGGCCGGGCCAATTCGGGCCTGCTGGATCCCGTGCAGGTGGAGGCCTACGGCTCGGTGTCGCCGCTGAACGCGGTGGCGGCCATCAGCGTGCCGGAGCCGCGCATGATCACCGTCAACGTCTGGGACAAGGGCATGGTGGTCTCGGTGGAGAAGGCCATCCGCGCCGCCGGCCTGGGCCTGAACCCCATCGTGGACGGCCAGACCCTGCGCATCCCGATCCCGCCCCTGACCGAGGAGCGCCGCAAGGACCTGGTCAAGCTGGCCGGCAAGTACGCCGAACAGCAGAAGATCGCCGTGCGCAACGTGCGCCGCGACGCCAACGACGACCTGAAGAAGGCCGAGAAGGCGGGCGACATCAGCCAGGACGACCAGAAGAAGATGGAGGCCGAGGTCCAGAAGGACACCGACGCGGCCATCAAGCGCATCGACGAGACGCTGAAGACCAAGGAAGCGGAGATCATGCAGGTCTGAGGCGGCTTGACCGCCCGGCCCGGCACACAGGGAATGGCTGACGACATGCGCAAGGTGGATGCGCCCGCCGACGGCCCTTCCGATGCGGGGCCCCGGCATGTGGCGATCATCATGGACGGGAACGGCCGCTGGGCCGCCGCCAGGGGGCTGCCGCGCGCGGCGGGCCACAAGGCGGGCGTGGCCGCCCTGAAGCGCACCGTGCGCGGCTGCGCCGGACTGGGCGTGCGCTGCCTGACCGTGTTCGGCTTCTCCACCGAGAACTGGCGCCGTCCGGCCGAGGAGGTCTCGGACCTGATGGGGCTGGTGCGGTCCTATGTGGCCAGCGACCTGACGGGGCTGGCGAGGGAAGGCGTGCGCATCCGGGTGCCGGGCCGGCGCGAGGGCCTGCCGCCGGACATCGCCGCCATCATCCGGAAGGCCGAGCAGGACACCGCCCACAACGACCGCTTCCTGCTGCAGGTGGCGTTCAACTACGGCGGCCAGGCCGACATCGTGGACGCCGCGCGCCGACACGCCGAGCGGGTGCTGGCGGGCGAGGCCGATGCGGCGATCAGCGAGGCGGACTTCGGGGCGCTGCTGTCCACCGCGGGGGCGCCGCCGCTGGACCTGATCGTGCGGACCTCGGGCGAGGTGCGCCTGTCGAACTTCCTGCTGTGGGAGGCCGCCTACGCCGAACTGGTTTTTCAGGACATCCTGTGGCCCGACTACGGGCCTGAGGCGTTGAAGGCGGCGATCGACGAGTACCAGGCGCGCGAGCGCCGCTTCGGCGGGCGTCCCGCCCCGACGGCTACGGCGAAGGCGAACTGATGGGGTTTCGGGCCAAGGACATCGGATTGCGGGCGGCCTCGGCGCTGGTGCTGGCGCCCGCCGCCATCCTGGCCACCTGGGGCGGGGGCTGGTGGTTCGCCGCCCTGATCGCCGCCGCCTGCATCCTGCTGGCCCGCGAGTGGGCCGTGATGAGCGCCCGGGGCGCGCAGCGGCTGGTGTGGGGCGCGGTGGCCGCCGCCCTGGTGGCGGTGGTGCTGATCGCCCACGTGGGCCATGTGCCGGCGGCGCTGGTGACCCTGGTGTTCGGCGCCGGACTGGCCGGGGCCTTCGCCCGGCGGCTGGGCCAGAAGGGGCTGGATGCGGCCTACGGCGTCCTCTACCTGGGCTGGCCCGCGATCCTGTTCATCTGGCTGAGGGGGCAGCCCGAGGGTCTGGGCTGGACCGTGCTGCTGTTCATGACGGCCTGGTCGGCGGATGTGCTGGCCTATCTGGTCGGCTCCCTGCTCAAGGGGCCGAGACTGTGGCCGCGCTTCTCGCCCAACAAGACCTGGTCCGGCTTCATCGGCGGGCTGATCGGCGGCCTGGCGGCGGGCGCATTGATGGTGGCGTCGCCCTGGCCGGACCTGGGCGCGCTGACGGTGGTCTGGGGCGCGGCGCTGGGTCTGGCGGGCGCCGTCGCCACCATGGCGGGAGACCTGTGGGAGTCGGCGCTGAAGCGGCGCTACGGCGTCAAGGACGCGGGCGATCTGATCCCCGGCCACGGCGGTCTGATGGACCGGGTCGACGGGCTGATGTTCGCCGTGGTGGTGATCGCCGCCGGGCGCGTGCTGCTGCAGTGGACGGGCGTGGTCTGATGATCCGTCGCCGCATCACCGTGCTGGGCGCAACCGGATCGGTGGGGCGCTCGACCCTGGACCTGATGGACCAGGCCGAACGGGCGGACAGCGGCGCGTTCGCGGTCGAGGCCCTGACCGGGGCGGGCAACATCGCCCTGCTGGCGGAGCAGGCCCGGCGCTGGCGGCCCCGGCTGGTGGTCACCGCGGATGCGGACCGCCTGGACGACCTGAAGGCGGCCGTGGCCGGGCTGGACGTGGCCGTGGCGGCCGGTCCCGAGGCGGTGACCGAGGCCGCGACGCGGCCCGCCGACTGGGTCATGGCGGCCATCGTGGGCGCGGCGGGACTGCGCTCCGCCTGGGCGGCGGCGGGGACGGGCGCGACCCTGGCCCTGGCCAACAAGGAGAGCCTGGTGAGCTGCGGCCCGGCCCTGATGGCGCGGGTGCGCAAGGCGGGCGGGCGGCTGATTCCGGTGGATTCCGAGCATTCGGCCATCTTCCAGGTGTTTCCGGCCGAGGCGCCCGAACGGGTCGCGCGGGTCGTGCTGACGGCCTCGGGAGGGCCTTTCCGGGCGTTCTCCCGCGAGCAGATGGCCCGTGTGACGCCGGAACAGGCGGTGGCCCACCCCAACTGGAGCATGGGGGCCAAGATCTCGGTGGACAGCGCCACCATGGCCAACAAGGGCCTGGAGATGATCGAGGCGGCCTATCTGTTCGACCTGGAGGCCGGGCGCATCGACGTGGTGGTGCATCCGGAATCGATCATTCACAGCCTGGTGGAGATGATCGACGGCTCGACCCTGGCCCAGATGGGGCCGCCGGACATGAAGACGCCCATCGCCTGCGCCCTGGCCTGGCCGGAACGCATGGCCTGGCCGGCGCCGAAGCTGGATCTGGCGGCGCTGGGGGCGCTGACCTTCGAGGCCCCCGACGAGACGCGGTTTCCGGCCCTGGCGCTGGCGCGGCAGGCGCTGGAGGCGGGCGGGGCGGCGCCGGCGGTGTTCAACGCCGCGAACGAGGTCGGCGCCCGCGCTTTCCTTGACCGCAAGCTTGGCTTTCTCAATATTGCCGCAGTCGTGGCCGAAACCATGGAGCGTCTGGCCCGCGCCGACGAAGCCGCCGATGCTCCGGATGCCTGCGATGCCGCCCTGCGCATC
>JBALUZ010000196.1:0-4199 GCA_036963825.1 Brevundimonas sp. | reverse complement strand
GCGCATGAAGCGGCTGGCCAAGATGCAGCCCGTCGCCACCACCATCGAGGAGCGCGTCTCCCCCTTCATCCTGCCCTCGCCGCCGCGCCCGCTGGCCCCGCCTTTGATCCGTCTCGAACGGGCCAATGTCGGCTATGAGCCGGGCAAGCCGATCCTGCGCAATCTCAACCTGCGCATGGATCTGGACGACCGCATCGGCCTGCTGGGCGTCAACGGCGCCGGCAAGTCGACCTTCGCCAAGATGATCGCCGGCGCCCTCGACATCTCCGAGGGCGAACTGCACCGCGACCGCAAGATGCGCGTGGGCTGGTTCCACCAGCACCAGATCGAGGCCATGGACCCGACCGACACGCCGCTGGAGATCATCCGCCGCGCCATGCCAGACGCCTCGGAAAGCAGCCGGCGGTCGAAACTGGCGCAATGGGGGCTGGGCTATGAGAAGCAGGAGACCACCGTCGCCTCCCTGTCCGGCGGCGAGCGCGCCCGCCTGCTGCTGAACCAGGTGGCGATGGATGCGCCGCACATCCTGATCCTCGACGAACCGACCAACCACCTCGACATCGACAGCCGCCGCGCCCTGCTGGATGCCCTCAACGAGTACAACGGTGCCGTCATCCTGATCACCCACGACCGCTCGCTGATGGAGATGGTCGCCGACCGCCTGTGGCTGGCCGCCGACGGCACGGTGAAGCCGTGGGACGGCGACATGGACGACTACGCCAAATTCGTTCTGGACCGCGCCAAACAGGCGGCCGCCAGGCCGAGCCAGATCAGGAACGAGACGGCGGAAGGGGCGCCGGCCTCGAACAACAAGCGCAAGAAGAACGACAAGAAATCAGGCCCTTCCCCCTCGACGCTCCGTCACGCGGTGAAGAAGGCCGAGGAGCGCATGGCGCAGTTGACGGCGGACCTCGCCCGCATCGACGACGACATGGCGAATGCTTCCGTCAGCAATCCCAAGGCGCTGGAAGGCCTGACCCGCGCACGCGCCAAGGGTCAGGCCGATCTGGATGCGGCCGAGGCCGAATGGCTCAAGGCCGAGGAGGCCTTGGCTGAAGCCAGCTGATCAGCCGCAGCTGACCCGCTCGATGAGGCCCGTTTCCTGATCGTAGAACAGGTTGAGGCGATCCTCCTGATAGTCCTGCGTCACGGCGCACGTGGTGCAGGCCATGCGGACGTTGGAGTTCCGGGGGAAGGTCACGGCGCCGTGGTGCGAGCCGATCAGCGACCGGGCGGCGTCGGCGTCGCAACGCCAGGCGACGCCCGCGTTCTCCTCAGGCATGGGAGCGGGCGAGCCCGCAGGGGCGCAGGCGGCAAGGGCCGTGACGGCTCCGGCGAGAGCAATGGCGCGCATCATCCGCACTTCACCTCGCGCACGATGCCGGTCTCCTGATCATAGAGGATGTTCAGGCGGTCCGGACGATAGTCCATGGTCATGGCGCAGCTGGTGCAGGTCACGCGCCAGGTGGCGCCGGCGGGCGTCTGCGGAATCTGGCTGCGGTTCTGGCCGATCAGATCCTGATGCTCGCTGGCCATGCACTGATCGTCGCCCGACGGCGGCAGGCCCGATCCGCCTTCGTGCTGCGGCAGCGCCGAGCAGGCGGCGAGCGCGGCAGCGCCCAGGATTGTCATGCTGGCGGCGATGGCGGTTTTCATGAGTGAGCCTTTCCGGTTCAGCCGCAACGAACCTCTTCCACGATGCCGGTGTCCTGGTCGTAGAAGATGTTCAGGCGGTAGGGCGAATAATCCTCGGTGATCGGACAGGTGGTGCACGCCACCCTGCGGTTGATCACATCCACAGGAACGGGAATCTCCGTGCGAGGTTGCCCCACGAGATGCTGCAATTCCCCGGCGCGGCAGAGATCGCCGTCGATCTGCGGCATCCGCGTGCCGATAGGCTGGGTGGCGGCGGCGTAATCGACGACGGCGGTGGCCGGCGCCGAGGCGGCGGGACGACGCGGCTCAAGCTCGCCGGTCGGTCCGGCGGAGCATGACGCCGTCGCAAGCGCCACGGCGCCGACCAGAATCAGGCTGCCCTTTCCCATCGTCCCTCCTCCGTCTGTTTCCAGTAGGCCAGGGTCGCCCCGGCTTCCTTCAAGGTCTTCCAGCGCCCCCGCGCATGCTGGAGCGATTCCTCGTCCCGGCCGTCGAAGATGATGAAACACCGCTCGAACGGTTCGGATGCATCCATCTCTGAGCGATCGACGATGAACAGGGCCTGAGCCCCGTTTCCATTGGCCGCATCCGAGGTCAGGAGGATGGGCTGGCGCCCGTAATGGGGCTGGTCGGCGCGGCCATGGGCGAGAAAGGCGTCCTCACGCCATGCCCAGAGCATCTGGTCCAGATGCTCCAGAAGCCCGGAGTCGCCGACGCGGACCAGCGCCCGCCAGCCCCGCTGCAGGGTCCGGTCCAGCAGTTCCGGCAACACCTGATCGAGCGTCGAGCGCTCCAGGTGATAGAACCAGATTTCGCCACTCATCTCCTTCCCCCCTTGCGGGGGAAGGTGTCTCGCGGAGCGAGACGGGTGGGGGGTGTAAGCTGCGGCGGCGGCCCGGATTTGCGCGAACACGTCATTGGGTTTGCTCGCGAACTCGTTGTTCCGGAAGCGAAGGATAGTGAACCCCTGGCCCACAAGCCAGGCGTCACGCCGCGCGTCCGAGTCTTCTCGAATGTCGTGTATTCCACCGTCGACCTCGACGATAATCCGATGCGACAAACAGCAAAAATCGACGACATAGCCGCCAATTGGCGCCTGTCGGCGAAAACGAAGTCCGTCCAGTTGCTTGCCGCGCAGGTATTGCCATAGCGCCTTCTCCGTAGACGTCGGCGACTTGCGAAGCGTCCTGGCCCTTGTCTGAGCGCGGTCGGAGTGGATCGCCATGACGCGAGGCTATAACGGCCTCGACCTCTCTGACACCCCCCATCCGACCGGCTCCGCCGGCCACCTTCCCCCGCAAGAGGGGGAAGGGTTTCGCCGCTCACGTCAGGCTTCGTAGGAATCCGCGACCATGCGGTCCAGCAGGCGCACGCCGAAGCCGACGCCGCCGTCCGGCACCACCGGATTCTTCGAGTCCTTCACCCAGGCGGTGGGCGCGATGTCGATGTGGGCCCAGGGCGTCTTGTTGACGTGCCGCTGAAGGTACAGGGCCGCCGTGATCGAGCCGCCCGCGCGGCCGTTGCCCACGTTGCGCATGTCCGCGATCTGGCTGTCCACGTGGCGGTCGTAGCGATCCGGCAGCGGCATCCGCCACACCGGCTCGTCCACCTTGGGGCTGGCGGCGAGAATGGCGTCCGCGACCGCGTCGTCGTTGGCGAAGACGCCCGCATACTCGTTGCCCAGGGCGACAATCATGGCGCCGGTGAGCGTGGCCAGGTCGATCATGAATTTCGGCTTGAACTGCTCCTGGACGTACCAGAGGCAGTCACCCAGCACGAGGCGGCCCTCGGCGTCCGTGTTGATGACCTCCACGGTCTGGCCCGACAGCGACTTGACCACGTCGCCGGGGCGCTGCGCCTTCCCGTCAGGCATGTTCTCGACCAGGCCGATGACGCCGATGGCGTTGACCCTGGCCTTGCGCCCGGCGAGCGCCTGCATCAGGCCCGCGACCGCCGCGGCGCCGCCCATGTCCCACTTCATCTCCTCCATGCCCTCGGCAGGCTTGAGGGAGATACCGCCCGTGTCGAAGCAGACGCCCTTGCCGACGAAGGCCAGCGGCTGATCGCCGGCCTTGCCGCCGTTCCACTTCATGATGGCGACCTGGCTTTCGCGCTCGCTGCCCTGGCCCACCGCCAGCAGGGTGCGCATGCCGATCTTCTCCAGTTCGGCTTCACCCAGGATTTCGACCTCGACGCCGAGCTTCTCCAGCGCCTTGACCCGGCGGGCGAACTCGGCGGGATACAGGACATTCGCGGGCTCGCTGACCAGGTCCCGCGCAAACATGACGCCGTCAGCCACCGCCGACAGGGGCTGGAACGCGGCTTCCGCGGCCTTCGGATCCGCCGCGGCCACCCGCAGGGTCCTGATCGACGGAATCTTCTCGGGCTTCAGGGTCGTGCGGTACTTGTCGAAGCGGTACGCGCCGAGCACCGCGCCGAAAGCGGCGCGGGCGGCCTGCTCGGCGGACAGATGCTTCAGGTCCAGGGTCAGGGTCTCGGCGCCCGACATCTTCACGGCGGCATAGGCCTGGGCGCCGGCCTTC
>JBALUZ010000195.1:0-4232 GCA_036963825.1 Brevundimonas sp. | reverse complement strand
CCACCCGACCCAGCCCGCCACCCACAATCTGGACGCCAGCCTGGCGTCGGTGGCCGGGCAGGCCATCCGCGTGGCCGTCTCCATGGAAGAGCCCGGCCACACGCCGTCCGCCCGCCCGGACGGCCCGGTGGTGGCCGAGGGCGAAATCAGCCAGCTCTGATCACTGCATCCAGGGTTCCGACGTCGCCGTAACTGCATCATCGGCGGCGTCGGAGGCTGGTTCGTCTCCGTTGCTCCACTCTCTGGCCCGCCGATGCGCGGGGAGATCAAACCTGCCCTTCCGCCGGTCTCCCCGCGCCTTTTTAAAGATCAGCTTATGTTGATCATAACTATAATCGTCGCTCTATTCCGCGTTTGTCCGGCATCTGCCTGATGTCATGTTTCGTAACTGAAAGTGATCGGCAGCAAGTCGGTCGCACTCAGGAGACGAAATCATGAAACATCTGATCGCCAAGGTCGCCGTCGCCGCCATTCTTGCGGGCGGCGTCGCCGCCCCCGCCGTCGCCCTTGATCATCACGGCGGCGGCCACGCCCAAAGCCTGTCCAGCCAGACCCTCGTCGATGTGGCCGTCGGCTCGCCGGATCACACCACCCTGGTCGCCGCGGTCCAGGCCGCCGGCCTGGCCGAGACCCTGTCGGGCGAGGGCCCCTTCACCGTGTTCGCGCCCACCAATGACGCCTTCGCCAAGCTGCCCGCCGGGACCGTGGAGAGCCTGGTCCAGCCGGCCAACCGCGCCACCCTGACCGCCGTGCTGACCTATCACGTGGTCGCCGGCGAGCTGAAAGCCGCCGACGTGCTGGCCGCCATCGAGGCCGGCGGCGGCAGCGCCACCCTGACCACGGTGCAGGGCGCCGCGCTGACCGCGTCGCTGCAGGGCGGCTCCGTGGTCCTGACCGACGCCGCCGGCGGCACGGCCACCGTCACCGCCACGGACCTGGACGCGTCCAATGGCGTGATTCATGTGATCGACACTGTGGTCATGCCGCAGTAAGATACTGAAATATCGTACTTTCTTATCGGGCGGTCGGGTGTTCACCGGGCCGCCCGTATTGGACTCCGGACGCGAAAAACAGTCCAATTGGAGTCTAACGGGACGAATTCAGCGCTGGCTGCTTCGCCAAAAAACAGAGTCTGAATCGTCTGAATGGTCTGAAATCCGCGTGCCGAAGGTGTGGAGGGACAGGCGAGACTCTGAAGCAGAAAAACAGTGCAATGGAGTCTCGCAGCCTCCCTTTATTGACCGCTCACCCCAGCGAAGGCTGGGGTCCAGATCAAAGATCGAGGTGGTTGGACAAGAGGCTTGGGCGCCATCCGCCTTGTCCCGTGCTCGCCATCTGGACCCCAGCCTTCGCTGGGGTGAGCGGTGCAGGTGGAGCGTCCCTGCGCGGGTCCCAATCGTCGAGCGGGGAGTATACGGGCGCCGAAAGGCCGTGGGCGCAAAGAGGGGCGTGGACGCGATGAATTGCTTGAAAACGAATAGCTTGAGCGCGGGAATTCAGCGGTGCACTGGCCCTGACCGCGCATATGGATCGCCGGGACGGGGCCGGCGGTGACGGTGTCTAGCTCTTCGCGGCGGGCGGCTGGGCGTAGCCGAGGCGCGCGTTCAGCTTGTCCAGCAGATCGACGGCGCAGTCGGCGATGACGGTGCCGGGCGGATAGACCGCCGCCGCGCCGCTCTCCAGCAGGGCGGGCACGTCGCCGGGCGGGATGACGCCGCCGACCACGATCATGATGTCGGGGCGGCCCAGCTTCTCCAGTTCAGCCTTCAACTCGGGCACCAGCGTCAGGTGTCCGGCCGCCAGCGATGAAGCGCCGACCACATGGACATTGTTGTCGACGGCCTGTTTCGCCGCCTCGGCCGGGGTCTGGAACAGGGGGCCGGCGTCCACGTCGAAGCCCATGTCGCCATAGGCCGAGGCGATGACCTTCTGGCCCCGGTCGTGGCCGTCCTGACCCAGCTTGGCCACCAGGATGCGGGGCGGGCCGCCGTCATTCTCCACGAAGGCGGCGACCATGCCGCGGGCGCGGGCCAGTTTGGCGTCGGCTCCGGCCTCGGCGGCGTAGACGCCCTTGACGGTCTTCACCTCGGCCACGTGGCGGCCGAAGGCGGTTTCCATGGCGTCGGACATCTCGCCCACGGTGGCCCGGGCGCGGGCGGCGTCGACGCACAGCTCCAGAAGGTTGGCGTTGCCGGCGGCGCCGCTCTTCAGGGCGTCCAGGGCGGCCTGGCAGGCGGCCTCGTCCCGTTCGGCGCGCAGGCGCTTCAGCTTGTCGATCTGGCGGGCGCGCACGTCGGCGTTGTCCACCTTGAGCACGGGAATGTCGTCGGCCAGGTCGGAGAGATATTTGTTCACGCCGACGACGGTCTGCTGGCCGGTGTCGATGCGGGCCTGGGTGCGGGCGGCGGCTTCCTCGATGCGCAGCTTGGGAATGCCGGCCTCGATGGCCTTCGCCATGCCGCCCAGCCTCTCCACCTCCTCGATGTGGGCCAGGGCGCGGGCGGCCAGGTCGTGGGTGAGGCGCTCCACATAGTACGAGCCGCCCCACAGGTCGGCGGCGCCGGTCATGCCGGTTTCGCGCTGCAGGAAGATCTGGGTGTTGCGCGCGATGCGGGCCGAGAAGTCGGTGGGCAGGGCCAGGGCCTCGTCGAGGCTGTTGGTGTGCAGGCTCTGGGTTCCGCCGTGGGCGGCGGCCATGGCCTCGACCGCCGTGCGGGCCACATTGTTGAAGACGTCCCGGGCGGCGAGGCTCCAGCCCGAGGTCTGGCAGTGGGCGCGCAGGGCCAGGGATTTGGGCGATTTCGGCGCGAATTCCTGCTGGATCAGCGAGGCCCACAGCAGGCGCCCGGCGCGCATCTTGGCCACCTCCATGAAGTGGTTCATGCCGATGGCCCAGAAGAAGGACAGGCGCGGGGCGAAGGCGTCGATGTCCATGCCGGCGGCCACGCCCGCCCGGGCGTATTCGACGCCGTCGGCCAGGGTGTAGGCCAGCTCCAGGTCCGCCGTCGCCCCGGCCTCCTGCATGTGATAGCCGGAGATGGAGATGGAGTTGAACCGCGGCATCTCGCGCGCCGTGTAGGCGAAGATGTCCGAGATGATCCGCATGGAGGGGCCGGGCGGATAGACGTAGGTGTTGCGGACCATGAACTCCTTGAGGATGTCGTTCTGGATGGTCCCGGTCAGCTTGTCCCTGCTGACGCCCTGTTCCTCGGCGGCGATGATGTAGAGCGCCATGATCGGCAGGACGGCGCCGTTCATGGTCATGGACACCGACATCTGGTCCAGCGGAATGCCGTCGAACAGGGTCTGCATGTCGAGGATGGAGTCGATGGCGACCCCGGCCATGCCCACGTCGCCGGCCACGCGCGGATGGTCGGAATCATAGCCCCGGTGGGTGGCCAGGTCGAAGGCGATGGACAGGCCCTTCTGCCCGGCCGCCAGGTTGCGGCGGTAGAAGGCGTTGGACGCCTCGGCCGTGGAGAAGCCCGCGTACTGGCGGATGGTCCAGGGGTTGGTGGCGTACATGGACGGATAGGGGCCGCGCAGATAGGGCGCCACGCCGGGCAGGCCCCGGACGAAGTCGAGCCCCTCGAGCGCATCGGGGCCGTAGGCCGGCGCCACGGTGATCTTTTCGGGCGTGGTCCATCCGTCGCCTTCAGCGGGGGCGGGCGCGCCGGTCTGGTCGAAGGCCAGGGTGGCGAAGTCGGGCAGGCTCATCGGGCCGCCTCCACATGGTCGGACAGGCGGACGGGAGCGAAGGGCGCGCCGGCGTCGTCGGGGCCGGCCTGGCGCACGTCCGGCGCGGGAACGGCGTGGTCCGGGCGCGGGTCGATGGTCACCGGGTCCTCACCGGCGGGATAGAGGCTGACCCCGAGGATGGGCGCCGAGCCGTCGCGGGCCGCAGCGATCAGGGCCTCGCGGGCCTTCGTCACGTCCTCGGACAGCGACCCGGACAGCAGGGCGGCGGCCAGTCCGCCCTCGGCCTCGATGGCCTGGAACCGGGCCCAGCCCGCGCGGGCCAGATCGTCGGTCAGCTGCTCGAAGAAGAAGGCGCCGCCCGCCGGATCCGCCACGCGGCCCAGATGGCTCTCCTCCATCAGGATCAGCTGGGTGTTGCGGGCCTGACGGCGCGCCAGGGCGTTCTCGCCGCCCAGGGGCGCGGTGAAGGGATCGAGCACCACGGCCTGGGCCCCGCCCACCGCGCCGGCGAAGGCGGCGGCGGTCAGGCGCAG
>JBALUZ010000194.1:0-4283 GCA_036963825.1 Brevundimonas sp. | reverse complement strand
GCGCGCACCAGATCCTGCTTGATGCCGGGATAATGGACGTCGACGATCTTCTGCAACGTCTCGGGGTCGGGAAACTGGATGTAGTGGAAGAAGCAGCGGCGCAGGAAGGCGTCCGGCAGCTCCTTCTCGTTGTTGGAGGTGATGATCACCACCGGCCGGACCTCGGCCCGGATCGTCTCGTCCGTCTCGTGGACGTAGAACTCCATGCGGTCCAGTTCCTGCAGCAGGTCGTTGGGGAACTCGATGTCCGCCTTGTCGATCTCGTCGATCAGCAGCACGGGCCGCTGCGGCGCCGTGAACGCCTCCCACAGCTTGCCGCGCTTCAGATAGTTCCGCACGTCGTGCACGCGTTCCTCGCCCAGCTGGCTGTCACGCAGGCGGCTGACGGCGTCGTACTCGTACAGCCCCTGATGGGCCTTGGTGGTGGACTTGATGTGCCAGGTGATCAGGGGCGCGCCCAGCGCCGCCGCCAGCTCATAGGCCAGCACCGTCTTGCCGGTGCCGGGCTCGCCCTTGATCAGCAGCGGCCGCTCCAGGGTCACGGCCGCGTTGACCGCCACCTTCAGGTCATCGGTCGCAATGTAGTTTTCGGTGCCCCGGAACCGATCCATGCATCCACTCCGTCCATGCGAGATCTGAGTGGGTAGCGGATCAGGACGCACCTGAACAGGGCTCAGGTGATGCGCTTGGGCGTCGCCGGATCGCTGGCGGGGAAGGTTTCCTCCACCGCCTCGTCAACCAGCTCCTCCTGATGATTGCGCGCCTCGCCGTCGTCCGGCAGCTGATCCGGCTTGCCCTTCTCCGGCGCGACCTTGCGGGCGTAGGGGGCGTCGACGGCGTCCTTGGGGATATTGTCGTTCATCGGGCGTCCTCCGTGGTTTCGTCCGGGCCGTAGCCCAGGGCGTCGATGTCGTCGTCGTCCAGGCGGCGCGCCTCCCAGTGGGCGGTGGAGGCCTGGGCGCCTTTCACGTTGCGCATCAGGCCCGAAGGCACCTGCTCGATCTCGTCGGCGCCGTAGGCGTCGTCGCTTTCGGCGTCCAGCTCGTTGACGGGCTGCTCGCCGGCGTCGAGCCGGGCGTCGGCCCGGGGGTCGACGCCGTCCAGGCCCTGGACCTCGTCCAGCGTCAGATCCTCGTCATCGGCGTCTCCCGCTTCCTGGGTGACGTCCAGCACGGTCATGTCCTCGAGGTCCACGTCGCCATCGCCCTCGTCGTCCAGATGGGTCTCGTCGAAGGTCTCGGACTGTTCCTGCTCGTCGGGCTCTTCGCGGTGTTCGGCCATGGTTTCGGCTCCCTTTGCTCGGGAGGGAAACGTGTGCGGATCAGGCGGTGTTCCGGCGCGCCGAAGATATTCGCGCCAGCTCCGCGGCCATGCCGGCCATCACCCCGTCCCAGCGCCCGAACGAGCCGGCCGCCCAGCCCCGCATGCGCGGATAGAAGGGGTAGGTGTTTCCGGCGCCCAGCAGGTGCCAGTCGTCCGGCGCCTGGATCATCCAGGTGTCCGCCCCCACCGCGGCGGCGATGTTGGTGCCCGCGATGCCCGGCCCGATCACCAGGTCCAGCGCCGCCGACAGGGCCGCCACGTCCTCCAGGTCGTCCTTGAGGTTGATGGGCGGGGTCCAGATCCTCAACCCCTCCGCCTCGGCCTGGGCCAGCTCGGCGGCGGTGTCGCCGCACTGCAGATTGACCATCAGGCAGCCGGGCGTCGTCAGCACCGGCCGCCACTGGTCGAACGGCGAGAAATAGCGCGACCGCACGCCCTTCAGCACCAGGCTCTTCCAGTGCAGACCCACCTTGAAGCCGTCGCCCAGCGCCGCCAGTTCGCCCCGCCAGCGGGCCACGCGCTCCGGGTCCGGCGTGATGTAGCCGGCGTGATCCGGGAACGAGTCCAGGGTCGGCCGGAACGGCGCCATCAGACTGGCCATGGGCAGCCAGCCGTCCACGGCGCCGTGCTCCCTCACGAAGGGCGCGTAGCGAATCAGCCGGCCGCCCTGGCGCACGGCCTGGTGGGGCCCCACCACCGCCTCGGGGAAGCTGCGCTGGAAGATCGACACCAGGCGCCGCTCCACCGCCAGAAACACCTGTCCCTGCGGACCCACGGCCCGGATCAGGTCGGGGATCATGTTGGCGAAGATGAACTCGTCGGCGATGCCCTGTTCGCCGATCGCCAGGATGCGTTTTCCCTCCAGCGGTTGATCCGGGGTCCAGCGCGGGGCGTCGGCGGCGATGATCATCGCGTCCGGCATCACCGGATCGAGGCGAACCTCATAGGCCTCGTAGCCTTCCTTCAGGCGGCCCGAGGCCATGAGGGTCAGGGCCCGGGCCATGGTCATCATGGCGGTCTCGTAGCCCGGCGCCGCATGGGGCAGGGCGGCCTCGATGTCCTGCAGCGCGCCTTCGAAGTCGCCCAGCGGCTGGCGGGCGTTGCCCCGGTTGTAGCGGGCCTTGGCGAAGCCCGGGTCCAGCCGCAGCGCCTCGTCATAGAAGGTGAGGGCGGTGTCCATCTCGCCCTGGTCGCTCAGCACCGTGCCCAGGGTGTTCCACATCAGGGCGTTGTCCGGCGCGCGCTCCAGCCGCGCGCGCAGCACCTGGACCGCCTCGTCATAGCGGTTCTGGTCCCGCAGCACGCAGGCCAGGTTGTTGTTGGCCTCGATGTGCCCGGGGTCCGCCGCCAGATAGTGCAGCAGCAGCTTCTCGGCGATTTCCAGATAGCCCAGACGCTGCGCCAGCCGCGCCAGATCCTGGGCCACCGCCGTGTCCTGCGGCAGCAGCTTCAGGGCGGCCTCATAGGCGTTCAGCGCCTGGACCACGTCGCCGGCCTTCTCGCGCGCAATGGCCAGAACGTGCCAGGCGACGCCGTGTTTGCTGTCCAGCTCCAGCGCCTTCAGCGCCTTGCGGCTGGCGTTTTCATAGTCGTGAACGCGCAGGTCCGCGACCGCGGCCTTCAGCTGGGCCAGGGCGGCGCGGGCCTGCTTCTTCGCCTTCCCGCCGTCCCTGGCCAGAACCTTGGACAGGCGGCCCATGGCTTCGGGCGAGGCGGCGTCCCCGGCCGCGGCGTCGGCGGCGCGCGCCATTCCCGGCAAGGCGGCGGGCGCCTCGAATGCGATGTTCAACTCTGGCCTCCCGGACCTGGATTTCCCCGCATGCTGCCGCCCGAAACACAAGGGATGGTTAACCACGTTTGTTTAATCAGCATCAGGCGAGCCTCGATAGACATGGCGCGCGGGAGGGTCCTGATGCCGTTGAAACTGTCGCTCAAGCCCGGCGAGAAATTCGTCCTGAACGGCGCCGTCGTCCAGAACGGGGACCGCCGCGGGGTGCTCCTGCTCCAGAACAAGGCCTCCGTGCTGCGTGAGAAGGACATCATGCAGGCCGACGAGGTCACCAGCCCCGCCCGCCGCATCTATTTCCCCGTCATGATGATGTACCTGGACGAGTCCTCGGCCGAGAAATTCTACGACGAATTCGCCATGCGCCTGTCCGAGTTCATGGGCGCGACGCGCAATCCCGAGGTCATGGCCGACTGCGTCGCCGCCTCCCGGCACGTGATGGCCCGCGAATATTACAAGGCCCTGATGGCCGCCCGCAAACTGGTTGAATACGAAGAGTCGAGGATCGGCGATGTCGCTTCAGGCCTACAAGACAGCGACCGCTAGGGCGGAGAATCCGCGCGAGGCGGAATACCGCCTGTTCGGGCAGGTCACCCGGGCCCTCATGGAGGCCTCGCGCGCGGATCCGTCCGACATCAAGACCCGCATCGACGCCCTGGACTGGAACCGCCGCCTGTGGTCGACCCTGGCCACCGACTGCTCCAACCCGGACAACGAGCTGCCGGCGCCGCTGCGCGCGCAACTCATCTCCATCAGCCTGTTCGTCAGCCGCCACTCCTCGGCGGTCATGCGGCGGGAAGAGGATTTCGAGCCCCTGATCGACATCAACAGGATGATCATGCAGGGCCTGGCTCCGGCTGCAGGTTCAGCCGCGGCCTGACACGGATCCTCCCCCTCTGCGCTTCCTTCTCCCCCGAGGGGAGAAGGGAATATGGGACGAAGTCGGCCCATATCCCCGCATTTTTCCGAGCCGATGCATTGTCGCATAAGGCTTTCGCAAAAATCTTCGCCCACTTTTCCGACCGCGTTGCCCACGCCCGTATCCTTCTCCCATCCCGTCGCACGGGAAGGGCGCTCGGCCGGCGACCTTGCGGCGATGGGCTGTGATCGAGCGGGACTGAGCGGCGGGGCGGATTACTCGCCGGGTCCAGGATGCAGGGCGCTGCCTGCACCT
>JBALUZ010000193.1:0-4287 GCA_036963825.1 Brevundimonas sp. | reverse complement strand
CCGAGCGCCCGGCGATCATCGTCGGCTCGGCGGCCCTGACCGGCGAGACGGGACCGGCGGTCCTGAACGCGCTGGGCAAGCTGGCGGCGAAGGTCGGCGTGGTTGCGGACGGCTGGAACGGCTTCAACGTGCTGCACAATGCGGCGGCGCGGGTGGGCGGTCTGGACCTGGGCTTCATCCCGGGGCAGGGCGGCCTGTCGGCGGTGCAGATGGTGCAGCCGGGCGCGCTGGACGTGCTGTTCCTGCTGGGCGCCGACGAGATCGACACGTCGAAGTCCAGGGCCTTCAAGATCTATCTGGGCAGCCACGGGGACGCGGGCGCCCACGGCGCCGATGTGATCCTGCCGGGCGCGGCCTATACCGAGAAGTCGGGCCTGTACGTGAACACCGAGGGCCGGGTGCAGATGAGCGAGCGGGTCGTGTTCCCCAAGGGCGAGGCCAAGGAAGACTGGGCCATCCTGCGGGCCCTGTCCGAACGCGTGGGCCAGACCCTGCCGTACGACAGCCTGAACCAGCTGCGCGCCGTGCTGATGGCCGATCACCCGACCTTCGGCCGGGTGGACTATCTGGCCCCGGCGCGGGTGTTCGCCGTGGACAAGCTGGGCGCCAGGGGCGAGCTGGGCGACGTTGTGTTCGCCCCGGCCCTGAAGGACCCGTATCTGACCAACCCGATCGCGCGCGCGTCCGAGACCATGGCCGAACTGTCGGCCCAGCGTTCGGCGCCGCAACTGATGGCCGCGGAGTAAGTGATGGAAGCGACCACGACATCCTTCTGGAGCACGCCGGTCGGCTGGACCCTGATGACCGCGGGCGGAATCCTGCTGGTCACCGTCGGGATCCTGATCTCGCTGGCGTTCCTGCTGCTGGCCGACCGCAAGATCTGGGCGGGCGTGCAGATGCGCAAGGGGCCCAATGTGGTGGGGCCCTTCGGCCTGCTGCAGTCCTTCGCCGACTTCTTCAAATTCGTGCTGAAGGAGATCGTGGTCCCGGCGGGCGCGGACAAGGTGGTGTTCCTGCTGGCGCCGCTGCTGACCTTTGTGCTGGCCTTCATCGCCTGGGCGGTGATCCCGTTCGCCCCCGGCTGGGTGGTGTCGGACCTGAACGTGGGCATCCTGTACCTGTTCGCCGTGTCGTCGCTGGGCGTCTACGGCATCATCATGGGCGGCTGGGCCTCCAACTCGAAATATCCGTTCCTGGGCTCGCTGCGGTCGGCGGCGCAGATGGTCAGCTACGAGGTGTCGCTGGGCCTGATCATCGTCACGGTGATCCTGCTGGCCGGCAGCATGAACCTGACCACCATCGTGCAGAACCAGGCCGGGTGGATCTGGAACTGGCACGCCTTCGGCGGCGGCCTCGGCAACCTGCCGCTGCTGATCCTCATGTTCCCCATGTCGATCGTGTTCTTCGTCTCCGCCCTGGCCGAGACCAACCGCCCGCCGTTCGACCTGCCCGAGGCGGAGTCCGAGCTGGTGGCCGGGTATCAGGTGGAATACAGCTCCACCCCGTACCTGCTGTTCATGATCGGCGAGTACGCCAACATCGTGCTGATGTGCGCCCTGATGACCCTGCTGTTCTTCGGCGGGTGGAACCCGGGCTTCCCGACGCCCTTCCTGGACGGCGCGCCGCAGTTCCTGGCCAACCTGTTCTATCTGGGCGTCTTCCTGTTCAAGACGGTGTTCTGGTTCGCCATGATCGCCATGGTGAAGGCCTTCGTGCCCCGCTATCGCTATGACCAGCTGATGCGGCTGGGCTGGAAGGTGTTCCTGCCCTATTCGCTGGTGGCCGTGGTGCTGGTGGCGGCGTGGCGGGTGTTCGGGGGCGCGATCTGATGCGGACCCTCGTGCTCATCGCCGTTACGGCGGGCCTGGCGGCCTGCGGGCCGATCACCTTCCACAGCGATCCGCCCGCCGGCCCGGCGCCCATGGACGTCGCCCTCGAGCGGCAGGAGGACCGCGAGGCCGCCGAGGCCGAGCGCCTGCGTCTCTGCCAGATGGGCGAGACCGGGGTCGAGCGGGACGATCGCCGCTGCCGCGACGGGGCGCCGAGATGAGGGCGCCGATCCTGACAGGACTGGTCGCCGCGGGCCTTCTGGCCGCCTGCGCCCCCTATGAGGCCGAGCCCACCTCCGTCTATCAGTGGGAGCGCCGCCAGGAGGGCATCGAGCGCACCCACGCCCGGCGCGTGGAACGTTGCCGCGCCATGAACCGAGACAGCGAGCGCTTCGCCCGTGAGTGCGCCGACCTGAGAGAGATCGACTGATGTTGAACCGTATCGGACAGGCCGTGAAAGGCGCGCTGCTGATCGACGTGATCGGCGCCGTCGGCCTGTCGCTCAAGTACATGATGAGACCCAAGGCGACGGTGAACTATCCGTTCGAGCGCAATCCGCAGTCGCCGCGCTTCCGGGGCGAGCACGCCCTGCGCCGCTATCCCAACGGCGAGGAGCGGTGCATCGCCTGCAAGCTGTGCGAGGCCATCTGCCCGGCCCAGGCCATCACCATCGAATCGGAGCCGCGCTCGGACGGCAGCCGCCGCACGACCCGCTACGACATCGACATGGTCAAATGCATCTATTGCGGGCTGTGCCAGGAGGCCTGTCCGGTGGACGCCATCGTGGAGGGCCCAAACCTGGAGTTCTCCGTCGAGACGCGCGAGGAGCTGTATTTCGACAAGGAGCGCCTGCTGTCCAACGGCGACCGTTGGGAGCGGGTGATCGCGAAGAATCTGGAACTGGACGCGCCCTACCGATAAGAGGGGCGCCGATTCCGCACACGCGTTCTGCCGCGTCGCCGTCGGGGGCGGGCAGGGATTTCACAAGGGCTTCGGGGCGTCCCGGAATCCGTACGGTTTTTTGAGAGGGGCTTGGTCCCGCCGATGATACAGGCGATCGCCTTCTATCTGCTGGCCACGGTGAGCGTGGTGTCGGCGTTGCTGGTCGTGACGGCCAGGAATCCGGTGCACTCGGTGCTGTGGCTGATCACCACCTTCTTCTCGGCCGCCGGCCTGTTCGTCATGCTGGGCGCCGAGTTTCTGGCCATGCTGCTGGTGGTGGTCTACGTCGGCGCCGTGGCGGTGCTGTTCCTGTTCGTGGTCATGATGCTGGACGTGGACTTCGTTCAGCTGCGCGAGGGCTATGCGAAATACTTCCCGCTGGCCGCCATCGTGGGGCTGATCCTGCTGGCGGAGATGATCGTGGTGGCCGTCGCGGCGGCCCAGGGCGGCGCGGCGCGCGGCGCCGAGCTGATCCCGGCCACGGACGTCTCCAACGTCGAGGCCATCGGGCGGGTGCTCTATACGGAGTACGTCTACATCTTCCAGGCCGCGGGTCTGGTGCTGCTCACCGCCATGATCGGGGCCATCGTGCTGACCCTGCGCCACAAGCCCAACATCAAGCGCCAGGACATCGGCCGCCAGGTCAACCGGCGCCAGTCCGACGCCTACGCCAACGTCCAGGCCGAGAGCGGCAAGGGCGTCACCCTGGAGGATCTGAAATGATCGGATTGCCGCACTATCTGGCGGTCGCCGCGATCCTGTTCACCATCGGGGTGTTCGGCATCTTCGTGAACCGGAAGAACATCATCATCATCCTGATGTCGATCGAGCTGATCCTGCTGTCGGTGAACATCAATTTCGTCGCCTTCTCGGCCTATCTGAACGACATGGCCGGGCAGATCATGGCCATGTTCATCCTGACCGTCGCCGCCGCCGAGGCCGCCATCGGCCTGGCCATCCTGGTGACCTTCTTCCGCAACCGCGGCGATATCGCCGTGGACGACGCGTCCATGATGAAGGGCTGACCCGCGTGACCCTCGAGACCCTCGTCACAATCGGCGTCTTCGCCCCGCTGCTGGGCGCGATGATCGCCGGCTTCTTCGGCCGCCGGATCGGCGACGTCGCCTCGCAGGCGGTGACCACCGGCCTGCTGTTCCTGTCCTGCGCCATCGCCTGGACCGTGTTCGGCCAGCACACCTGGGGGCACATGGAGGCCTTCACGGTCGAGCTGTTCCCCTTCATCCAGGTGGGCGACTTCCAGTCGACCTGGTCGGTCCGGGTCGACGCCCTGTCGGCGGTGATGCTGATCGTGGTCACCACGGTGTCGTCGCTGGTGCACCTGTATTCCTGGGGCTACATGGCCGAGGACGACAGCCGGCCGCGCTTCTTCGCCTACCTGTCCCTGTTCACCTTCATGATGCTGGCGCTGGTGACGGCGGCCGACTTCATGCAGCTGTTCTTCGGCTGGGAAGGGGTGGGGCTGGCGTCCTATCTGCTGATCGGCTTCTGGTACAAG
>JBALUZ010000192.1:0-4373 GCA_036963825.1 Brevundimonas sp. | reverse complement strand
CTCGCGGATCACGCGGGGGCCGACCTCTTCCACGTGGCCGGTGTCCAGCGTGCCCAGCTGGAAAGGGCCATAGGCGAGGCGGATCAGCCGGTTCACCGTCAGGCCGACGGATTCCAGCACCTTGCGGACCTCGCGGTTCTTGCCCTCGGTGATCGAGACGCTGATCCACAGATTGGCCGGCGCCCGGCTGTCGGCGTCGGCGGCCTTTTCCTTGACCTTGTCCAGGGTCGCCTCGATCGGGCCGTAGCGTTCGCCGTCGACGGTGACGCCGTCCTTCAGCTTGTCCAGTTGCTCCTGGGTGACGCGGCCCCGGGCGCGGGCCCGGTACTGACGCACCAGAGACGACGTAGGCAGCTCCAGCGCGCGCGCCAGCTCCCCGTCGTTGGTCAGCAGCAGCAGGCCTTCGGTGTTGATGTCCAGCCGCCCCACCGAGATCACGCGCGGCAGGCCGGCGGGCATGGCGTCGAACACGGTCGGCCGTCCGGCGGGGTCGTTGTGGGTGGTCAGCAGGCCGACCGGCTTGTTGTAGCGCCAGACCCGGGTGGCGGCGATGGTGCCGATGGGCTTGCCGTCCACGGTGATGACGTCGTCGCGGGTCACCAGGGTGGCGGGCGTGTCGAGGATGCGGCCGTTGACCGCCACCTTGCCCAGGCCGATCAGGCGCTCCACCTCGCGGCGCGAGGCGATGCCGGCGCGGGCCATGACCTTGGCGATGCGCTCCTGACGCAGGGGCGCCTTCTCGTCCTTGCCGCCCGGCTTGCCGCCGGACCGGGCCGGTCCTTTCGAGAAGGAGGCCTTGGCCTCGTCCCTTTTCCCGCTATGAGGGGGGCTCTTCTTGCCGCCGGGGCCGCCGAAACGCTTTTCGGCCTGGCCCGGTCGGGGCGTCTTGTCGGTGTCTTTGAAATGGCGGACCATGATGAGCGGTTCATGCGCACGGCGCTCGACCTAGCGCAAGCCGCAGCGGAGGCCGGAGAGGTCCCGGTGGGCGCAATTGTCGTCGACGAGACCACCGGCAGGGTGCTCGGAACCGGCGCCAACAGGCCAGTGGCCCTGCACGATCCCACCGCCCACGCCGAGGTCCGCGCCATCCGCGAGGCGGCCGAGAGCCTGCAGAACTACCGCCTCACCGACCTGACTCTCTATGTGACGCTGGAGCCGTGCGCCATGTGCGCCGGCGCCATCAGCCACGCACGCATCGGCCGGGTGGTCTGGGCCGCCGACGACCCCAAGGGCGGGGCGGTGATCCACGGGCCGAAATTCTTCGACCAGCCCACCTGCCATTCCCGCCCGGCGGCGGAGGGCGGCGTTCTGGCCGAGGAGGCGAGCGCGCTTCTGAAGGGCTTCTTCGCCGCGCGCCGCAAGCCGGGGCGCAAGGCCGGGGAACAGGCGTCCTCCGAGCCGCGTTGAGCTTCGGCCTGCAACAGCAAAGGTCGCCGCCGTGCGCGCTTTTTCCGCCAGCCTCATGATCCTGTCCGCCCTGGCCGTCTCGGCCTGTGGCTCGTCCGAGACCGAGGCGCCCACGGACAGCGCGGAAGTGCAGGCGCGCGCCCAGGACGCCCAGACCGCGCGACGCCGCACCGGGGCGGAGATCCAGGAGCGCATCCTGACCCGCACCGTGCGCGCCGTTTATCTGTGCAACAACGGCGAGCGCCTCAGCGTCGACTTCGACAACGCCCGCCAGATGGCCACGGTGCGTCAGGTCAGCGGCAAGGCCGTGGACCTGCGCCAGCAACGGGCCGCCGACGGCATCTGGTACACCGCCAGCGGCTATGAGCTGCGCGGCGAGGGCGCCATGGCCACCTGGACCGCCGAAAACCTGGAGCCCACCACCTGCCGGGCGGTGGACTAGGCGGGCTTTTCGAACAGGGCGACCAGCGGGCCGTGCAGGCTCGCCCGCCAGCCGAACCGCCGGGCGAGCCAGTCCACACTCCGGTCCGAGTAAAACACCACATGGCTGGGCTGGCGGCGGTAGCGCCAGCCCGTGAAGTCGCGCCCGGGCGTCAGACGCTCGGTCATGACCGACAGGAAGCCGCCGGGCTTCAGCAGGGCGTCCAGACGGGCGAACACCTGGCCGGGGCTGTGCAGGTGCTCCACCACCTCGGTGCAGGTGATGAAGTCATAGCGCCGGTTCAGCACGACGGGGTCAGGCCGGAAAATCGGGTCGTAGTTCGCCGTCGGGTAGCCGGCCTCGGCCAGCATGAGCGACAGGGTCGGACCTGGCCCGCAGCCGAAGTCCAGCCCTTGCTCGCCCGGCGTCAGACGCGGCAGCAAGGGATCGAGCGCCTGCTGCAGGAAGGCGCGGTAACGGACGTCGTGCGGATCGTTCCGGTGCAGGGCGTACTCCGCCCGCTCCTGTTCCGGCGAGGGGCGCTGCGCCGGATCAAGGAAGGTCAGGTCGCAGGTTTCGCAGCGAAAATAGCGCAAGCCCCCGGTGTCGGCGAACGACGGCGCGGTCGCCGTCTCGCACAGGGGACAGGCCGGGTTCAGGCCGCACCCTCGACGATGAGGAACGCACGCACCTTGCCCGGATCGACGCCCCTGACCACCTCGGCCCGGCCAATGCCCCGCGCCAGGATGAAGGTCAGGGCCCCGCCCTCGGCCTTCTTGTCGCCGGCCATCAGGGCGATCAGGCGGTCCGCCTCGAAGGCGCCCGCCTGCTCCAGCCGGGTGGGCAAGCCCGCCGCAGCGGTGACGGCCTCGACGCGCCGGGCATCGTCTTCCTCGCACAGCCCCAGCCGCGCCGAGAACCGGAAGGCCATGCAGCACCCCAGCGCCACCGCCTCGCCGTGGGTCAGGACCTCGTCGTAGCCCAGCGCCGTCTCCAGGGCGTGGCCGAAGGTGTGGCCCAGGTTCAGCAGGGCGCGGCGCCCCGCCTCCTTCTCGTCCTCGCTGACGATTGCGGCCTTGATCCGGACCGAGCGCACCACGGCCTCGGTCAGGGCGACCGGATCACCCTGCGCGCCGCAAGCCCCCTCCCCGCCAAGCCAGTCGAAGAACGCAGCGTCGCAGATCAGGCCGTGCTTGAGCACCTCGGCCCAGCCGGAGCGCAGCTGCCGGTCCGGGAGGGTCTTCAGGACATCGATGTCGGCCAGCACCAGGCGGGGCTGGTGGAACGCGCCCACCAGGTTCTTGCCGCGCGGGGTGTCGATGGCGGTCTTGCCGCCCACCGAGGAATCCACCTGGGCCAGAAGGGTGGTGGGAACCTGAATGAAGTCGACGCCGCGCATGTACAGCGCCGCCGCAAGCCCGGCCAGGTCGCCCACCACGCCGCCGCCCAGGGCCACGATCATGTCCTTGCGGTCCAGCCCCGCTTCAGCGCAGCGGTCCAGCACCCGCTCCAGATGCGCGAACGACTTGGACGCCTCCCCGGCCGGGACCGTGACCAGCCCGGCGTGAACGCCGTGGGTCTTCAGTCCGTCGATCAGGGCCGGGGCGTGCAGGGCCGCCACGGTCTCGTCCGAGATGATCAGGACGCGGGGCTGCTTCAGCAGGGCGGCGATGCGCGCTGCACCGGCCGCCGGGTCGGCCGCCAACCCGGAGCCCACAACCACCTCATAGGGTGTGAAGCCTGCGCCGGAGACCGGAATGGCTGTCATGCGCCGGTCTCCGGCTGATGATCCGCAAGCGCCCTGATGATCGCCTCCACCGCCTCGGCGTGGGCGCCGCCGCCCGTCTCCACCACAAGGTCCGCCTCCGCGTATATGGGATAGCGGGCCTCGGCCAGAGTCTTGAGGATTTCGGTCGGATCCTTGCCGCGCAGCAGGGGCCGGGTGTCCCGCTTGGCCACGCGCCGGGCGACAATGCCCAGATCCGCCTTCAGCCACACGGTCACCGCATGACGCTTCAGATGGGCCCGGGTGTCAGGGTTGAGCATGGCGCCGCCGCCGGTGGCGAGAACGATGGGCCGGCCTTCCAGCAGCCGCCGCATGACCCGCGCCTCGCCGTCGCGGAACGCCGCCTCGCCCAGGGTGGCGAAGATGTCGGACACGCTCATGCCGGCGGCTTCCTCGATCTCGTCGTCGGAGTCGCAGAACTTCATGCCCAGCCGTGACGCCAGCCGTCGGCCCACGGTGGATTTTCCCACCCCCATGAGCCCGACCAGGGCTATGGTGCGCGTGTTCAGACGTTTCAGTTCCGAAGCGGAGAGGACGGCGGTCATGATCGATGAAATCCTTGCACGACCTGCTGTTCGCCGCCAACCGCAGATGAGGCCTTCGTGACGGTTTCGCCCGCCTCGCCGCAGATCGAGGCGTTTCTCGAGATGATGGCGGTGGAGCGGGACGCCTCGCCCCACACCCTGTCCGCCTACGCCCGTGACCTGAACGACGCCGAGCACGCGACTCCCGACGGCCTGATGCGGGCCGACGAGACGG
>JBALUZ010000191.1:0-4393 GCA_036963825.1 Brevundimonas sp. | reverse complement strand
GAAATAGCCCTCGATCACCCGCTCATAGACCCGCGTCAGGTCGAGGATCTCCTGCACCGGCACACGCTCGTCGATCTGGTGGATGGTCTGGCCCACCAGCCCCAGCTCCAGCACCGGGGCCATGCGGGTGATGAAGCGGGCGTCCGAGGTGCCGCCGCTGGTGGACGGTTCGGGGCGACGGCCCGTCACCGCCTCCACCGCGTCCTGGACCGCCGCCACGAACGGCCCCTGCTGCGTCAGGAAGGCGTCGCCCGAGTGCAGGAACTCCGCCCCGACGCCGCAGCCGCTGTCGCCTTGCGCCGCCTCCACCCGCTCCCGGATCCAGGCCATCAGGCTCTCGCCCGTGTGGGCCGGGTTGAAGCGGATGTTCAGCCGGCCGGTCGCCGTGTCCGGGATCACGTTCATGGCCGGATTGGCGATGTCGATGGTGGTGATTTCCAGATTGGAGGGCGGGAACTCGGGATAGCCCTCGTCCAGCACATGGGCGTCCAGCTCGGCCAGCAGGCGGGCCAGCACCGGGGCCGGATTGGCCGCCCGCTCCGGATAGGCCACGTGGCCCTGGCGCCCCTTCACCGTGATCCAGGCGTTCAGCGAGCCGCGCCGCCCGATCTTGATGGTGTCGCCCAGCTCGCGGGCCGAGGACGGCTCGCCCACCACGCAGGCGTCGATGACCTCGCCCTCGTCCATCAGGGCCTGGACCACCGCCTTCGTCCCGTGAAGGGCGCGGCCTTCCTCGTCGCCGGTGATCAGCAGCGACAGCGAACCCTGCGGCTCTCCCTTCGCCAGGACGCCGTCCACCGCCGCGATCCAGGCGGCGATGCAGCCCTTCATGTCCGCAGCCCCGCGCCCGTACAGCACCCCGTCCTCGATCTCGGCCGCGAACGGCGGATGCCGCCACGCCTCCAGCGGCCCGGTGGCCACCACGTCGGTATGGCCGGCGAAGCACAGGTTGGGCCCCTCGGTTCCGCGCCGGGCGTACAGGTTCTCGATGCCCTCGAAGGGCATGCGGCGACAGGTGAAGCCCAGCTGCTCCAGCCGGCCCTGCACCAGATCCATGGCCCCCTCGTCGGCGGGGGTGACGGACGGAATGCGGATCAGCTCTTGCGTCAGGCGTACGGGATCGACAGATGCGGTCATGGCCCAGCTTTAGGACGGGCCGCCGCCCGGGAGAAGACCGTCATGCCCAGGATTGATCTGGAGAGCGCCCCGACCGGCCACGGGACCACCTATCCCGACGAGCACGCCGGGCCGTGCCTGGGCCGCCGCCGCTGGCGTCTGGGCGACGCGGCGGGCCTGTCGCAGTTCGGCGTCAACCTGCTGCACCTGTCGCCCGGCGACTGGTCCAGCCAGCGCCACTGGCACGAGGGCGAGGACGAGTTCGTCTGGGTGGTCCAGGGCCAGGTGGTGCTGGTCGAGGAGGACGGCGAGACGATCCTCAACGCCGGCGACTGCGCGGGCTTCAAGGCGGGCGTGCCCAACGGCCACCGGATCGAGAACCGCTCCGGCGCCCTGGCGGTGCTGCTGGAGGTGGGAACCCGCACCCCCGGCGGCGACGCGTGCGACTACCCCGACATCGACATGGTCCTGCCGAAAGGCGCCGACCGCTATTTCCACCGCGACGGGACGCCCTATCCGAAGTATCAGCGGCGGTCGTGAGCGTAGAGACCCCCGAAAACCCGAACCCGTCCGCTCGCACGCCGGACCATCCCGGCGGCGGTCACGACAGCCCGTGGGGCATCCGCGACTTCCGCTATCTGTGGATCGGCCGGGTGCTGGCGGTGCTGGCCATCCAGACCCAGTCCTCGGCCCTGCTGTGGCAGGTCTACGAGATCGCCCGGCGCGACCACCCCGTCGAACAGGCCAGCCTCTATCTGGGACTGGTGGGGCTGGTGCAGTTCCTGCCGCTGCTGGCCTTCACCCTGCCGGCCGGCGAGATGGCGGACCGGCGCGACCGCAAGCTGACGGTGATCATCTCGGTCATCATCGAGGGGCTGTGCGCCCTGGCCTTCCTCGGCATGGCCCTGCACGGCTCCCCGCCCCTGTGGGGTCTGCTGGCCGTGGCGGCGGTGTTCGGCGCCTGCCGCGCCTTCCTGGCCCCCGCGTCCCAGGCGTTCCTGCCCATGGTGGTGGGCCGCCGCGCCCTGCCGCCCGCCATCGCGGCCCAGTCCATCGCCTTCCAGACCGGCGCCATCGCCGGCCCGGCCCTGGGAGGGGTGATCGTCGGCGTCTCCGTGCCGCTGGCCTATGCCGTGGCCCTGTCCATGTTCATCGCCGCCGCCGCGGCCATCGCCCTGATCCGCACCAGCGGCAAGCCGGAGGTCGTCCCCGGCGGCCCCTCCCGCCTCGCCGCCGTCCGGGAGGGCCTGGCCTATGTCTGGAAGACCAGGATGGTGCTGGGCGCCATCTCGCTGGACCTGATCGTGGTGCTGCTGGCGGGCGTGGCCCTGCTGACGCCCATCTTCGCCCGGGACATCCTGCATGTGGGCCCCGAGGGATTCGGCCTGCTGCGGGCGTCCTTCGGCGTCGGCGCCCTGACCATGGCCGTATGGCTGTCGCGCTTTCCCATCCGGCGGCGCGGCGGGACCTGGATGTTCGGCGCGGTGGCCCTGTTCGGGGTCTGCACCCTGACCTTCGGCCTGTCCCAATGGTTCTGGCTGTCGGCCCTCGTGCTGTTCCTGGGCGGCGCGGCGGACATGATCAGCGTCAACATCCGCCAGACCCTGATCCAGCTGGCCACGCCCGATCACATGCGCGGGCGGGTCAGTTCGGTGTCCATGCTGTTCATCGGCGCGTCCAATGAGCTGGGCGAGGCCTACTCCGGCGTGGCGGTGCGCTTCTTCGGCCCCGTGGGCGCGGCGGTGTTCGGCGGCTTCGGCGCCCTGGCCGCCACCGGCGTCTGGGCCAAGCTGTTCCCCGACCTGCGCAAGGCGGACAAGCTGACCTGACCGTCAGGCCCGGCCGATGGAGCTGTATTTGAACCCGCGCGCCCGCATGTCGTCGGGCCGGTAGACATTGCGCAGGTCCACCACCACCGGCGCGTTCATCAGCAGCTTGACCCGGTCCAGGTCCAGCGCCCGGAACTGATCCCACTCGGTCAGGATCACCGCCACGTCGGCGCCCTCGACCGCCGAATAGGGACCGTCCACGAAGGTCACGTCGCCGTCCAGCATCCGGGCGGCCTCCTCCATGGCCTCGGGATCGAACGCCCGGATGGTGGCGCCCATGCTCACCAGCGCCGGCACCACGTCCAGTGAGGGCGCATCGCGCATGTCGTCGGTGTTCGGCTTGAACGCCAGCCCCAGGATCGCGACCGTCTTGCCCTTCAGCGCGCCGGTCGCGTCGGCCACCCGCCCGGCCATGGCCTTCTTGCGGGCGTCGTTGACCTCGACCGTGGTCTTCACCAGCCGCACGGGCGAGCCGGCGTCGTCGGCGGTCCGCACCAGCGCCAGGGTGTCCTTGGGGAAGCAGCTGCCGCCGTAGCCGGGCCCGGCGTTGAGGAATTTGGAGCCGATGCGCTTGTCCAGCCCGATGCCCCGCGCCACCTGCTGCACGTCCGCGCCCACGGCCTCGCACAGATCAGCCATCTCGTTGATGAAGGTGATCTTCATGGCCAGGAAGGCGTTGGCCGCATATTTGATCAGCTCCGAGGTGCGCCGTCCGGTGAACAGGATCGGCGTCTCGTTCAGCTTCAGCGGGCGGTACAGCTCGCGCATCACCTCGCGCGCCCGTTCGTCGTCGGTCCCCACCACCACCCGGTCGGGCCGCTTGAAGTCCTCGATGGCCGCGCCCTCGCGCAGGAACTCCGGATTGGAGACCACGGCGAAGTCGGCGTCCGGACGGCGTTCGCGGATGATGCGTTCAATCTCGTCGCCCGTGCCCACCGGCACCGTGGACTTGGTCACCACCACCGTGAACCCCTGCATCAGGTCCGCGATCTCGGCGGCGGCGGCATAGACGTAGGACAGGTCCGCATGGCCGTCGCCCCGTCGCGAGGGCGTGCCCACGGCGATGAACACGGCGTCGGCCTCCGCGATGGCCCCGGCCGGGTCGGTGGCGAAGCTCAGTCGGCCGTCACGCACATTGTTGGCCACCAGGGCGTCCAGGCCCGGCTCGTAGATGGGAATGCCCCCGGCGTGCAGGCGGGCGATCTTGGCCTCGTCCTTGTCGATGCACACCACGCTGTGGCCGAAGTCCGCAAAGCAGGCCCCTGAAACAAGGCCCACATAGCCGGTTCCGATCATCGCCACGCGCATGGGCTGGTCCTCACTGGGGAAAGCTGACTGCGGCATAGCGGGACGAGCGGCGCCGCGCCACCCCGCCTCGAGCGGCTTCATGTATCGGTCACAGGCCGTTAACCGTTCTCGCTGAGAGCCAGGAAACCCGGATGTGCGAC
>JBALUZ010000190.1:0-4444 GCA_036963825.1 Brevundimonas sp. | reverse complement strand
TTCAGGAACGCCAGCAACTCCCCCACCTCGCGCAGCTCGGCCGCGGTGGTGCGCTGCTTCCCTTCCAGGGTGACGCCCATGGCCACCCGCTTCACCGTGCCGAACAGATTGACCAGGCACGGGATGGGGCTCACCGAGCCGTCCGCCATGACGGGCTTCTCGAAGATCACCGCCGGGCCGCCGTTGCGCAGCAGCCGGGTCTGGATCTCGGTCATCTCCAGGACGGTGGACACGGGTTCGGCGACCCGCACCAGCTCGCCCCGGGCTTCCAGCATGTCGATGAAATCGCGCAGGGACTTGTAGGCCATGACCACCGATTAGGCGGACAGGCGCGGCCTGTCACCCGCTATTCAATAGGCCCGCGTGTCCGACACCAGGGCCCAGACGGGCAGTCGAAGATGCCGCGTGGCCGCCCCAAGCTGAACGGAGTCCAGATGGGCGCGTCCCGCCTCGATCAGGCGCATCTCCCCGGGCGGGATGTGCAGGGCCTGCGCCATGGCCTCCAGATCCACGCCGCGCTCGTCACGCCAGCGTCTCAGCCGGGCGCCGATGGCCGCGTCGGCCGGATCGGCCCCGGGAAATCCCAGGACGGAGCCCATGGTCGAACCCTCCCAAAGGGTCTCGTTATTGTCGGGAGGTATCCTGATCCCATTCAAAGGCCGGATCAATCCAGTCGCCGATACGCCCGTCCGGACGGGCCAGGCCGTGGATGCGGGCCATCTCGTCGGCGGTCAGTTCGAAATCGAAGATGTCCAGGTTCTCGGCCGCCCGTTTCTCGCTGGCGGTCTTGGGAATGGCCACGACGCCCTGCTGGACGATCCAGCGCAGGGTCACCTGGCCGGGCGTCTTGCCATGGGCCTCGCCGATCCCGGCGATGACCGCGTCGTCGGCGATCTTGCCCTGGGCCAGGGGCGACCAGGCGGTGATGGACGAGCCCAGCTCGCGCGCCGTCTCGATCAGGGTCTTCTGGGACAGATAGGGGTGGTACTCCACCTGGTTGGTCACCAGCGGCGCCTCGGACAGGGCGGCCGCCTCGCGGAACAGGGCCGAGGGGAAGTTGGACAGGCCGATGTTCTTTGCAAAGCCACGCGCGCGGGCGTCGTTCAGGGCCTTGATGGTCTCCTCCAGCGCCGGCTCCGGCTTGGGCCAGTGCAGCAGCAGCAGGTCCGGGACCTGACCGAGACGCTCCGCGCTTTCCTCGGCCTGGCGCTGCAGGTCGCCGTCGCGGAAGTTCGTGACCCAGATCTTGGTGGTCAGGAAGACCTCGTCCCGCGCCACGCCGGAATCGGCGATGCCCTGGCCCACGCCTTCCTCGTTCTTGTAGATGAAGGCCGTGTCCACAAGGCGGTAGCCGATGCGCAGGGCCTCGGCCACCATCCGCCGGGCGTCCGCCGGCTCCAGCTGATAGGTCCCGAAGCCGAGGGCGGGAATCTGGATGTTGGCGGTCCTGATGGTCTTCATGCGGGGCTCCGGGGGTTGCGCAGCCCTCCAGTTAGGCGCCCCGGCGCGGGGGCGAAAGGCGGGTCCGGGGCGGAATCTTTCCCCCGGCGCGGGTAATTTGGCCTCCGGGAACATTCTTGAGCCCCTCGCCGCTTTACAACCGCGACGGCGGACGCCAAGACACTGTCCGAAACGCTTTTCAAGTTCGCCCGCACACCTTCCCTCCGCGCGGGCCCGACGGAGAAACCTGAGTATGGCGACCAAAATCAAGCATCAGGGCGGCAAGGTCGAAGAGCTGAACTCCGACATGAACGTGACGCCGTTCGTGGACGTCATGCTTGTGCTGCTGATCATCTTCATGGTGGCCGCGCCCCTGGCGACCGTGTCCATCCGTCTGGACCTGCCGCCGGCCTCGCCGCCGCCTCCGGGCGAGGAGCTGAAGGAGCCGGTGTTCATCTCCATCCAGGACGACACCGCCCTGTACGTGGTCGACCAGGAAACCACCCTGGAGAACCTGATCCCCACCCTGAACGCCGCCCTGGCCGTGCCGAATCCGCGCGAGGAGCGCGTCTTCGTCCGCGCCAATCCGGACGTGACCTACGACCGCTTCATGGAAGTGATGAACACCCTGCAGGCCAACGCCTACTACAAGGTCGGCCTGCTGAACGAGGACATCGAGTAGGCCTCAGGTCTCCGATTCATACGACAAGGGCCGCGTCACGAGACGCGGCCCTTTTTCGTTGCCCGGTCGCCGGGCTCAGTTCTTGAGCGCGGTCTGGCGGCGCAGGCGCTCCAGCCGTTCGTGCTGCGCCTCGGTCATGCAGCGCGGCGTGGTCCAGCGCTCGTCGGACGCCGAGGCGGCGAGCGCCTGTTCGGCGGTGACAAAGACCGGGGCCTGGCCGTACTCGCGCTCGAACGAGCGACGGGTGGCTTCATCGGTGGCGCAGACGTAGGCGGCCCGCTCGAGGCGCGCTTCGCTTTCGTCGGCAGGCGCCGCCGGCTGTGGCTGTTGCTGTGCGATCGCGGGGCTTGCAAGGGCGACGGCGACAGCCGCCGCAAGGGGCGTGAATGTACGCATGGGCATCTCCTCCGATCCCGGGATAACTCCGGGTTCGGACAAGACTGCGCTCTTTCAGGCCGCTGTAAAGAGAACGCGACGTGAATGTTTTATGACAGTCTGTAATATTCTTTGTGAATTTTTGCGCCGAAGCGGGTCCGCTTAGCTAATCCCGAGCGCCGGGCCGAACGCCAACACCGTGGCGACGGCGCCCAGCCCTACGGCCACCGCAGCGCCGGCCAGAAAGGCCACGGCCGTGCGCGCGCGGCGCCGTCTCAGGCCGCCGGGCTTCACCTTGCGGACATAGACAAACGGCGCCTTCTCGAAGGCCTCGGATCCGACGATGTTGTGCTGGGACATGAACGCGCTCCCCTTGAATACGGGCCCCGTGCGGGGGACAGGCGCACTCAAGACGGGCTGATACGTCCATTTGATGGCGAACAGCGCTCGCCAAACCCTTGAGCCGTCAAGGGTTTGTGTTCGTCAGCCGCAATAGACGAGCCGGCCGCTGTAGGCGCGGTAGTAGCCGCTGCCCGGATCGTAGGATCGGAAATTCGCCCGGCACCAGTCGATCCGGCGGGGATCGCGGGCGGTCGCGCCGCCGTATCCGGCGCCCGGATAGACCAGATCGGGCCGGCCGTAGGCCCCTGGCCACACATTGGCTCCGCCCACCGCTGCGGCGTAGGCTTCATAGTCCCGGCGGAGCGCGTGGCCGCGCCCGTAGCCGTGATGCCCGTGGCCGCGATAGGCGTGACGGCTCGCCTGCCGCGGCCGCTGGTCCCGCCAGCGTTCGTGGCAGTCGGTGCGGTTGGCGTCCCAGTAGGCGTCGCAGCGATAGTCGCCGGGCCGGTCCCGCTGATCCCGCCAGTCCTGGGCGTAGCCGCGGTTGTAATGTCCGTAGGGGCCGGACTGGGCCTGCGCCGGTGAGGCGGAAGCCATGGCCGCCCCGGCGGCGGCCGCAACGCAGATCAGGGTTACAGGCGAAAGACGCGACATGATGAGCTTCCTTTCACCGCCGTTGCGGCGCTTGCTGTCCTATTCCAGGGTGACGTTGACGACGCCGCGCGACCCCGTCTGGACCCGGCGCATCAGCACCATGATCTCGCCCGAGCCCTGGCGCACCGGCGCGATGACGAACCAGCCGCCCTGGGGCAGGTCCTCAAACCGGAAACGCCCCTGGGCGTCGCAGCTGGTGTCCCGCACATAGCCGCGATAGTCGGCGCTGGCCTCGCCCACGCTGCGGGCGCGGACTTCGGAAGCGGGCAGGGCGGCGCGGTCCAGCGATCCGTACAGGTTCAGGAAGCGGTGGCGGGTGTAGGGCGTCTCGGGGGTCAGGCCGACCGAGCCGGCGCAATCATATCCCGCGATACGCCCGTCGATGGCCGAAACGCCGGACTGCGCCGACCAGGCGAAGTCGGCCGCGCTGAAGCTGGTCGACAGACCGCCGCCGGTGGGCAGCGGGCCGGACGCAGGCGTCGGCGCGCAGGCGGCCAGGGCGGCGGCGCCCAGGGCCGAGACGGCGGCGATCCTGATGAAACGGGCGGCTTGCATGGCGAAATCCTCTCGTGGCGCGCGAACGGCACATGTCTTAACACACACAGCACGGTCAAGGTTGCGCGGCCTTGTCGATGACGCGTCGAGGGTGCTTTTCGCCGGGTCGCGAAAGGGATAAGCCTCGCCGCGCGGCAGGCCGCCGCCAATCAATCAAGGCTCAGGAAGACCCATGGCCGTCACCATCGACGACATCCGCGCGGCGCGCGAGCGGATCGCCGGCCAGGTGGACCGCACCCCGGTCCGCCACTCGCGCCGTCTGTCGCAGCTCACCGGGGCCGATGTCTGGGTGAAGTACGACAACCTGCACTTCACCGGCTCGTTCAAGGAACGGGGCGCCCTGAACCGGCTGATGCAGCTGACCGAAGACGAACGGAAGCGCGGCGTGGTGGCGGC
>JBALUZ010000189.1:0-4452 GCA_036963825.1 Brevundimonas sp. | reverse complement strand
GGTGCGAAGCCGCAGCTCCATGTCCCCGGCCAGCCGATAGCGGCGGCCCCGCCGCGTCGCCAGGCCGAGCCCCTCGAGATGGCGCAGCCTGCCGCGCGTCAGCGCCGCCCAGGCGTCCGATCCGCCCACCCCGTCAGCCACCAGGCCGCTCTCGTCCGCAGCCGCCAGCAGCCGGCGATCAAAGGCCGTGAAGCGGTCCGCCACGGTCTCCTTCCAGATCCGGCGTTCCGCCTCCACGCGCGACAGGTCCCCCAGCCGCACCTGCGCCGCCTCCTGGGCCCGCGCCCGGAACCCGTAGCCCATGTAGTCGCGCGGAATGACCAGATCGCGTCCGTCCTCCCGGCGTCCGCGCACCAGCACATGGGCATGGGGCTGGTCGGTGTCATGGTGACAGACCGCGACCCACCGCAGCGCGGGCTCGCCCAAATCGCGGGACACCCGGTCCATGACCTCGCGCACATATCCCCTGAGGTCCGCGATGCGGTCGCCGTGTTCGGGCGAGACGATGAACCGGAAGTGATGCCGGTCCTCCCGCCAGTCGGCCGTGACGGCCTTCGCGTCCACCACGTCCGCATCACGATCGAAGAACACCGCCCGGCCGCCCTCGTTTCCCGCGCCCTCGCGGCCGAGATAGGCCAGATGGGCCGACAGGGCCGCCGCTCGTTCGGCGCCGCTGCCCGCGTGGCGACAGACCAGGGCCTTGACGATCACACGCTGGCGCACGTCCAGCCGGAAGGGGCGCCCCGAGCGGTTCTGGGCCGCCCGCAGGACGCCTGACCGATCACCCAGGGCGAACAGACGCGAGGCGGCCAGGCGCTTCATCATGCCGGTGCGCACCGGCGAGGGATCCGTCTTCAGGCGCAGGGGCAGACGAGCTCCCGCGCCCTCCTCCCGGTCCGGACCGGACAGGCGCAGCTCGACGGCGTCACGGACCAGCATGTGGATCCCTCCATCCCGGCTCCGGCGGCTCAGGCCGCAACTCACTCCAACTCATCAAGAAGAGCAGCCATCGCCGACAAACGTCTGAAAGAATACAGGAACCGGCAGAGCCGGAACACTCCCTTTTATCTTGCCCTGCCCCTCAATCGGCGGATTTCCGGGTGCTCCTCGCAAACCTCGTCAACAGTGCGCAAACCGTCCCAGAGCCGGCGCCCCGCGGCTGGACGACGCCATCCATGCTCGCCGACCGACGTCGGCGGCGCTCGGACGACAGAAAAAAACCCGCCCGGCCGGAGCCGGGCGGGTCGATCACCGCAGGCAGGATTCCGTCAGATTGCGCGTCCCCTGATGGGCACGTGCCGCAGCCCGTTCTCCAGGGACTTCTGTCCGAAGTTCAGGGCCGGACCGAAGGGCCGGTCACCCTCCCGGCGAACCCTGTCCAGGGACCGCGTCAGGGACAGGCAGCAGACCGGCTCCAGGGCGATGAGATCGTCATTGGCCCGGAAGGGCGCGGCCTTGCCGTGCGCGTTGAAGTCCGCCCGGGCGAGCACCAGTTTCACCCCCTTCTGCTGGGCCCATTTGATCGCCAGCTTCTCCGAGCCCTTCGCTCCCGTCGTCGCCAGGGCCATGTCGGGCCACTCCCGCCGGGCCCAGTTCAGGGCGTCGAAGATCCTCCCGGCATCGCCGGCTGTGTCGGCCGAGGGCGCGCCCCTGAAGGCCACCACCGGTCCGCCGGGATCCGCCTCCCCCGCCCGCCGGTTCCGGATCGCGCGGATGGCCTGTTTGGCCTCCAGCTGGGCGGCGGTCAGGTGCGAGCCCCGCCGGCTGCCCCGCCAGGCGGTCCAGACCTCGCCGCTGGCGACCGTCCAGGTCTGGGAGGCCGCGTCGCGCACCCGTTCGCAGGCCAGGGCGGCCACGTCCCCGGCCCGGGCCCGGGCGGTCGCCTCCTGAAGCTCGGCGTCCGCGGCCTCGGACCCGTCGAAGTCGCGGTCGAGCGCGCGCATGGCGTCGCGGGCCCGGTCCGCATCCCGCTCGATCCGTCCGGCGGCCGAATGGAAGGCGCCGATGAGGGCCTCTCCCAGGATCGTCTGATGGTCCTCCAGGGCCGTGTCCGAGATCACGTCCAGCAGTTCGGTCATGAGCGCCCGGCCCAGCTGGACCAGGGCCTCTTCCGTGGGATGGGGCCGCGGATCGCCCAGGGCGGCGGCCAGGTCGTCAAAGGCGGAGTCGGTCTTCGAGGCGGCGATGAATGGTGTGTTGAAGCCGGTCATTGGATCAATCCTTGAGACTGCCGTGCGCCCCATGCGCAACGACCCCGCTCCTGGCCACGGCGGGGTCCCCGGCAGTCACCGGAGCGCAGGGCGCTTTCGCCCTGCGCGCAGGGGAACGGCGAAGCCGTTGACTTCCGGGGTGACGTGACAGGATCGGAGGGCGTTGTGTGGGGGCAGGTCGTCGTCGCCCTTCGCGACGACGACGCCGTTCGGCGCCGGCGCGCCGATGGGCCGGCGGCCGCGTCACCGGCCTGTGACGCGAGGACGGAACGGCCTCGCCGCCCGGGCGCGGGGAGAGCCCCAAGGACGAACCTGAGGGATCGGGTCAGCCCTGCGGGGGCGATCCCGTGCCGGGGCCGCGGCCGGGGCCCGGATCTTCGCTCCATCCGTGAGGCCGCCAGCCGCTCAGCAGGGCCTCGACCGCCACCTGGACCGGCCCGCTGACGTCGCGCTTGCCCGCCTCCATGTGGAGGATGCGCGCGGCCTGCTTCTCGGGCGTGCCCGCCAGGCGGAGCGCCCTGGCCATGGTCAGGGGATCCCAGTCGAGGATCTGTCGGGCGATCCTGAGTTCATCGGCGGGCGTCGTCATGGCCACCTCCTGGTCGGGGCCGCAACAGCGGCGAGGCCGCAGGCCTCAACATGAGAAAGCGACGGCCCTATGGGGGCCGCCGCTGTCGTTTCTGACGCCAGACCTCACCCGGCTCAAGGCCGCGGGCGAAAAAGGCTGCCGGGAGTCACAGGCCCCCGGCCGGGGCCAAGAGGCTCTCCGCCCTGACCGGCGCGCCCCGATAGGCGATGGCGGCATGGCCCGCGCAATAGGCGCCCCGGCTCACCGCGGCGCCGCACAGGCTGAAGGCGTGATCCCCCGGATCGCCGATGGGCCAGCGGCAGTCTCCGCGGCGCACGGTCAGAACCGTCCTGCTGCCGACAACCGGCAGGGCGCCGGTCCCCTCGGCCGCGGGACGTGAAGCGGCCCGCGGGGCAGACCGTCGCCGCGAGGGGTGCGGACCGGGGCTGCGCGGGGCGGCGCCGGCAGCGGTCGCCGCCCCCGCAGGCGAGGTCCGGGCGGCCGACAGGCCGAGCCTGTAGACCTTGCCCAGGACGGCGCAGCGGCTGACGTCGTCGCCCAGCTCCCGGGCTATGGCGGCGGCGGTGCGGCCCTCGCGCCAGAGGGTCTTCAGGCGGTCGACACGGTCTTTGGTCCAGACGGACATGGGCGTGGCTCCAGGGTTTCGCGAGCCCGATCGGCTCGCCCTTCCCCGCCCTCCCTCCGACCTTTCGGCACACGGCACGCGCAAAGGCGGCCCGGGGCTTGCGCGCCGGGCCGCCTCGCTTTCATGTCCCTTCTCAGAACGGAATGTCGTCGTTCAGGTCATAGGCGCCGGCGGCCTCCTGGACCGCCTGGCCGCCCGCAGGGGCTTGGCCCTCCGCGCGGCCGCGCCGGTTCTTCAGCCGGATGTCGCTGACGATCAGCTGCAGGTCGTAGTGCTCCGTCCCGTCCTTGCCGGTCCAGGTGTCGTTCTCCACGTGGCCCTGGACCACCACCCGGCTGCCCTTGCGGGCGAACGGCTCGATGTATTTCTCGGCCGTCGTCTCATTGAAGCACACGCAGTTGAAGCCGGTGGTCCGCTCGCCCGGAGCGCCGTCGGCGCGCCGGAACCGGGTCGTCTCGATGACACGGAAGCGCGCACGCTTCCGGCCCGAGCCCTGGGATGACAGGATGGAGGGATCGGCGGCCAGATAGCCTTCGAGGGTGAGGGTCTGCATGGTCAGTCTCCTTAGTGCTGGTTTGATAAGGGGGCTCAGGCGGCGGCCTGGTCCGCGGCGGGGGCGGCGTCGCGCTCCCCGGCCCAGTCCAGGACCGTGAGGCGGTTGACCACCAGCTCCTTGGCGGTCCGCTCCACGCCGTCCTTGGTGGCGTAGGCGGTGTCGATGAAGGCGCCGACGACGACGGCTTCACAGCCCTGCGCCAGGCCCCGGGCGATGACCTTTTCGTTGAGGCCCTTCGACCAGCTGACGCAGTTGACGCCGACGAGCCGGTCCTTGCCGGCGAGGTCCACGCCGCGCCTTTCGAGCAGCCGGAACACCGCCTTGGCGAAGTCCTCGCTGATCTGGGGGTCGGCGGCGAGCCGCCCGGTGAACACCATGGTCTGCATGACAGTCTCCTTGAGAAATCGAAGCCGCGATGGAGCCGATCTCCCTCGCCCCGCTTCACCCGGCGCCTCCTGCCTCCCCCTCCGGC
>JBALUZ010000188.1:0-4494 GCA_036963825.1 Brevundimonas sp. | reverse complement strand
GCTCCGGCGTGACGAAGAACACCTCGCCGACGGCCTCGATGCGCTCCGCGGCGCCGAAGCCGCCGTCGCGTGTCTGATGATAGACGCGAATCTCGCCCGCCCGCAGACGGTTCTCCCCCTGCGAGGCCTCGGCGCGCCCGCGCCAGATCTGAAGGCCCTCTGCCTGAATCAGTTCGAAATCATCGGCGCCGACCATGAAGGGCTCGCCGCTGGGCGAAATCTGCGTCCAGGCCGCCGTGGCCAGGCTCGTCGCCGCCAGCACGCCGGCCGTCAGTCCGATTGTCATGCGCCGCATGATCGTGATTCCTTATCCCGCCTCGCGGGTGTTGATCGTGGCCCGCACCTTATCATCGCCCGAGCCGCTGAACACGACCCGGCCGCCCTGTTCATAAATGGCATAGGACGTCGCGCTGATTGTTCCAAGGGCGCCGGACCCCTCGATGCCCCTGTCTCCGGTGACGACTCCCGTTCGCGTGTCCACGACAGCCTCGGGCGTGACGAAGCGGAATCCCGCGCCCCCGTCCTCGATGATCACCTCGTCGCGCAGAATCAGCGTGCGGGACGGCTCGTCGTACAGCCCTTGCCCGGCGGAGAGTTCGCTGGTCTTGCCGGCCTCCAGCGTCAGGCGCATGACCGGATCGTCCAGCCGGAACAGGCCGGTGTCCGCATCGCGGACCGCCTGCGCCGCGCCGATGACGAAGGAGCGGCCCTGATCGTCCTGCCCATGGAACATGGGATTGGACAGGCGCACCTCGCGCGACTCGACCCGGCTGCGCTCGACCCCGGCGATGATGGACTGGCCGCCCACCCAGAGGGCGACGCCGCCCGCCAGAACCGCGATGGTGACAGGCAGAACCCGGCGCAACAGCATCACCCGGCGGGACCGGGCGCGCCACTTCCTGCCCGCCAGCGCGACCCGGCGTTCGTCCGCCGCCTTCAGGTCGTCGCTGGGAGTCGGTTCGGGCATGATCAGGCGTGGGAGAAGATGTCGGCGTCTTCCCAGCCTTGCAGATCAAGCCGGGCGCGCACAGGCAGGAATTCGAAGCAGGCCTGGGCCAGTTCTGCGCGGCCCTCGCGCACAAGCATCGCGTCCAGCCGCTCGCGGACCACATGCAGGTGCAGCACGTCCGAGGCCGCATAGGCCAGCTGCTCGGGGCTGAGCACCTCGGCGCCCCAGTCGGAGGATTGCTGGGCCTTGGACAGCTCGACCCCGGCCAGCTCGCGCACCACGTCCTTGAGGCCGTGACGGTCCGTGTAGGTGCGGGCCAGTTTGGAGGCGATCTTCGTGCAATAGACCGGGCCCGTTTCGATCCCCAGATGGTTCTCGAACATGGCGATGTCGAAGCGGCCGAAGTGGAACAGCTTCAGGACGTTCCGGTCCGCCAGCACCTGCTTCAGGTTGGGGCAGTCATAGGCCGGGCGTTTCAGCCGCACCACATGGGCGTCGCCGTCGCCCGACGACAGCTGGACCACGCACAGGTCGTCGCGGTTGTGGCGCAGGCCCATGGTCTCGGAATCCACCGCCACCACCGGCCCTAGATCCAGATCGCCGGGCAGGTCGCCTTCGTGCAGGTGAACGGTCATGAGGGCCTCGTACAGAATCCGGAGCGCTTTGTCCGGACCATCATAAACGAACGGCGCCGCGTCCCAAGACACGGCGCCGCCGAAAAATATGGTGCCCAGGAGAGGACTCGAACCTCCACGACCTTTCGATCACTGGCACCTGAAGCCAGCGCGTCTACCAATTCCGCCACCTGGGCCCGAAGGTTTCCCCTCGGAAGGCGCGGACCCTTAAGGCAGCCGAAACCCGCGGTCAATGGCGCTTCTGATCATATTGCACATAACCCGCCGTCCGCGCGTTGCGGGGGGCGGTGGCTTGGTCTATCCCCGACCCGCCGGACGCGATCCAGGCAGGCCCGGAGCGTGGGGCCCGGAGCGTCGGCGAGGAGCATTTCGTCATGACCGCATCGTCCAGACTCGTCACCGTGTTCGGCGGCTCCGGCTTCATCGGCGGCCAGGCCGTGCGCGAGCTGGCGCGGCTGGGCTGGCGCATCCGCGTCGCCGTCAGAAAGCCGAACACAGCCCATGACCTGCGCCCGCTGGGCGATGTGGGTCAGATCCAGCTGATGCGCTGCGACGTGACGCGGCAGGCCGACGTGGAGGCGGCCCTGCGCGGCGCCGACGCCGTGGTCAATCTTGTGGGCACCTTCAACACGCGGCGCTTCCAGGCCATGCACGTGGACGCCGCCCGGTACATCGCCGAGGGCTGCAAGGCCAACGGCGTCACCCGGCTGGTGCAGGTTTCGGCCAACGGCGCGGACGCCGGCTCCCCCTCCGCCTACGCCCGCTCCAAGGCCCAGGCCGAGGCGATCATGCGCGAGCACGTGCCCGGCGCCGTGGTCCTGCGCCCGTCGGTGGTGTTCGGGCCCGAGGACGACTTTCTGAACCGCTTCGCGGCCATGGCCTCCATGTCGCCGGCCCTGCCGCTGATCGGCGGCGGGGAGACGCGGTTCCAGCCAGTCTACGTGGGGGATGTGGCCCAGGCCATCGCTCGCGCCGTGGAACAGCCCGGCCTGGCGGGCCAGACCTTCACCCTGGGCGGCCCGACCGTCTACACCTTCAGGCAGATTCTTGAGCTGATCCTGCGCGAGACCTACCGCGAGCGGGTTCTGGTTCCCGTGCCGTTTTTCGTGGCCCGGCCGCTGGGCGGCTTTCTCCAGCTCGCCGAGCTGTTCGGCGTCGCCCCGCCCCTGACGCGGGATCAGGTGCTGATGCTGCAAAGCGACAACGTGGTTCCCGAGGGAGCGCCGGGGCTTGAGGCCCTGGGCATCGCCCCCACGGGTCTGGAGGCCATCGCCCCGTCCTACCTGTGGCTCTATCGCCGCGGCGGCCAGTTCGCGGAACCGGTGGCGGCCTGATGCGAGAGCCTGATTCCCGGCGCCGGTGGAATCGCGAAGCGATCCCCCCTCAACCGACCAGGCTCTAGAGCATCGCCGGAATGACCCGGTCCGGCGGGCGGTGCCCGTTGGCGTAGGTCATGATGTTCTGGATCACCCGTTCGCCCATTTCCCGGCGCGTCTCCAGGGTGGCGGATCCCATGTGGGGCAGCAGCACCACGTTCGCGTGGCCGACGAGCCCCGGATTCACCCGCGGCTCGTGCTCGAACACGTCGAGGCCGACGCCGGCGATGCCCTTGCCGCGCACCACCTCGGCCAGGGCCGCCTCGTCGATCAGCTCGCCGCGGGCGGTGTTGACCAGAATGACGTGGGGCTGAAGCTTCGCCAGCCGCTCGGCCGAGATCAGGTGATGGGTCTCCTTCGTCGCCGGGCAGTTCAGCGAGATCAGGTCCATACGCCCCAGCATCTGGTCCAGATCGTCCCAGTAGGTGGCGCCCAGCTCCGCCTCGATGGCGGCGCTGACGGGCTTGCGGTTGTGGTAGTGCACCTGCAGGCCGAACGCCTTCGCCCGGCGGGCCAGGGCCTGGCCGATGCGGCCCATGCCGACGATGCCCAGCCGCTTGCCCCACAGCTTGCGCCCGTTCATCCAGGTGGGAGTCCAGCCGGTGAAGCGGCCCTCGGCCATCACCTGCGCGCCCTCCACGACGCGGCGGGACACGGCCAGGATCAGGGTCATGGCCAGGTCGGCGGTGTCCTCGGTCAGCACGCCGGGCGTGTTGGTGACGATGATGCCGCGCGCCGCCGCCGCCTCCACGTCGATGTGATCCACGCCGGCCCCGAAATTGGCGATCATTTTCAGCTGCTCGCCCGCGCCGGCGATCAGCTCGGCGTCGATGCGGTCGGTGATGGTGGGCGCCAGCACCTGCGCCCGCTGCACCGCCGCCTCCAGCGCAGCGCGGTCCATGGGCGTGTCGGTCAGGTTCAGTTCAGCGTCGAACAGCTCGCGCATGCGGGTCTCGACGGCGTCGGGCAGCCGTCTGGTTAGCACGACCTTAAGATTGCTGGCGGACATAGACGCTTTCAGGCTGTGACGACGGCGCATCGCGCCGGACGCCGAGGAATGGCCGAGGGATCGGGACGTGTCTAGCAAAGCGTCGGGAAGGATCAAAAGCCTGCGCGCGGTTCTGCTGGCCGCCGGCATGGCGCTGGGACTGGGCGCCGGCGCCCAGATGCCGGACGGGCGGCCCACGCCCTCCGGGTTCGACGTGCCGCGCTGGGTGTCCATCAAGTCCTCGCCCGCCCGCGCCCGTCAGGGCCCCGGACTGGATCACCGCATCCTGTGGGAGTACCGGGCGGCCGGCCTTCCGGTCCAGGTGGTCGCCGAGACCCGGGACTGGCGCAAGGTCTGCGACCCGGAAGGCAATGTGGCCTGGGTCCACCGCACCATCACCTCGGGCCGCCGCACCGCCTTCAACCGCACCGACGCCCCCCTGGACCTGCGCCGGAGGCCCGATGCCGAGGCGGGCGTGCGCGCGCGGCTGGCGGCGCGGGCCGTGATCACCCTGGACCGCTGCGAGGACGGCTGGTGCCGGCTGCA
>JBALUZ010000187.1:0-4635 GCA_036963825.1 Brevundimonas sp. | reverse complement strand
GGATAGATGTTCGCGCCGCCCGAGATGATCAGGTCGTTGCGACGGTCCGAAAGGTAGAGGTAGCCCTCCTCATCGACCCGGCCCAGATCGCCCATGGTCTCCCATTCGCCCACACGCTTCGAGTCGCTGCCGAGGTAGCGGTAGGTGGAGCCCGGCCCGCCATCGGGGCGGAAATAGACCTCGCCGACCTCGCCGACCGGGCGCTCACGTCCCTCCTCGTCGAGAATCTTCATCGCATAGCCCTCACGCACCTGACCGACCGAGCCGCGATGCGCCAGCCAGTCCGCGCCCGAGATGATCGTCGAGCCGATCCCCTCGGTCGTGCCGTAGTATTCCCAGACCCGCCCGGCGCCCAGCCAGTCGATCCAGGCCTGTTTGAGCCACGGCGCGCAGGGCGCGGCCATGTGCAGCATCATCCGCAGGCTCGGCAGGGTGAACTGCGCCAGCACGTCCGGCCCCAGGCGCCAGATGCGATGCATCATGGTCGGCACCATGGTGACCCAGTTGACCTCGTGCCTCTCGATCAGCTGCAGCGCGCGCAGCGCATCGAACCGGCCCATCTCGACGATGGTGGCGCCCACGAACATGCCCATGGTGATGCAGTGGAACGGCGCGTTGTGATAGAGCGGCCCCGGGTTGAGGATCACGTCGCCCGGCCGCTGATGCAGGAAGCCCTCGGTGGGGTCCCACCGGGCCGGCATGGCGTCGACGATCACCTTGGGCCGGCCGGTGGAGCCGCCGCTGGTCATCGCCTTCCAGTGCGGCGAGATGATTTCGGGAAGCGGATCGGTCGCGTACCTGTCCAGACCTGGCGGATTGGCGGGCAGCACAGGGACGCCGGGCGCGGGCATGGCCGGCGCGCCGATGAACAGCCGGGGGCGCACGATGTCGAGGATCGCCTCCATTTCGGGACGCGCCAGCTTGGCGGAGACGATGTTCGGCACCGCGCCCAGCTTCCACAGGGCGAAGACGGTCTCATAGAACTCCAGCCCGTTGGGCAGGGCGACCGTGACGAAGTCCCCATGGCCGACGCCCTGCGCCGCGATCAGCCGGGCGCGCCGGTTCGCGCGGGCGTCCAGTTCGTCGTAGCGGATGGCCGCCTCGTCGACGATCACCGCCGTCCGGCCCGGGGACCGCCGCGCGTGATGGGCCAGGATGGAACTGAATGCGACCGGCTGGGCCATACGAGAAACGCTCCCTCCCCCTCGCAGCAGCCCGCTCCCGGAGCTTTCACCCGAAGGGAGCCGTTTGATTAACTTAGCACTAAATGAATGAAAAGGGGTGTTTTGTCGTATCGCATGTCGCGCCCGAAAGGATTCGAACCTCTGGCCCCCGGATTCCTGGCCTCGAACAAACACCATTAAATTCGGCGCACGACCCAGGGGCGGCAACAATCGAGGCCGCAGGATTTCTGCGTCGCTCGACGGTTGCCGAGCGCGCAAGACGACCGGGTCGATCGCTCCGCCCGCCCCGGGGACCTCCGCGCGGCCCGTCGCGATCATCCCCGCAATTCCATTCCGTCGCCCGATGGAAGGCGCCTGCCGGGGGCGCCCGACGCGTCCAGGCACAGCCGGAGCGCCTCGTCCGTCAGGAGGCTGAGGGCGGCGATCTGGTCGGCGTTGCTGACGAAGCCGGAAACGGCGAGGTCCGCCCCGGGGCAGTACCAGGCGACCACCCCCCAGAAGCCCCCGTGACCGTAGCACGCTTCGTCCGCCACGGACCGCCGGGCAAGACCCATGCCGTACCCTCCGCCGCCTGCGGCCACGCTCTGCGGGGTCGGCGCCGTCATCATCCGCACCGTGTCGGCGCCCAGGATCTCGCCGCGCAGAAGCAGACGGAGAAAGCGCACGAGGTCGGCCGGAGTGGACAGCAGCCCGCCGCCGCCGAAAAGGTCGGCCGAAGGATGAATGTCCGTCGCGTCGATCGCTCCGGCGCCCTGGCGCGCGCGGGGCGGGGCATCGGCCGGTTCGGCGCCGAGGCCCTCAAACCAGGTGTTGGAGACGCCATGATCCTCAAGCTCCAGCAGCCCGGGCACGGCTTCGGCCAGGGGCAGTCCGCTGACGCGCTCCAGGATATCGCCCAGCATCAGATATCCCGTGTCGCTGTAGGCGAAGAGGGCGCCGGGCGCGCCGAGGGGGTCGCCATGATCGACCGCGAAGGCGATTTGCTCCTCACGCGTCCAGACATGGGCGGGGTCGGAGAGCACCCGGGCGAGATAGAGCGGGTGTTCGGCATAGTCGAAAACGCCGGCGGTGTGGGTCAGCAGCATGCGCACGGTGACGCGATCGAGGTCATAGCCGTCGCCGGCGAGCCGCGCCTCGATTGGCGCCGACAGCAGCGGCCCGACCGGTTCATCAAGGTCCAGCTGTCCCAGCTCGACCAGCCGGAGCGTCGCCGCGGCCACGAAGGTCTTGGTGAGGCTGGCGATCCGAACCGTCCGGTCTGCCGAGGCGGCGTTCCCGCGGGCGGCGGCCCAGACCAGATCGAGCCGCGGGGCCTCGACCTGAAGGGCGAACCCGCGATCAGAGGCGAGTGACGCGCCGCCCTGGTCCATGGCCGCGTCGAGCGAAACAGCCAGCGCCGCGCCGGGCCGAAGCGACGCCGTCGGCGCATGGGCGCAACCGGCCATGGCCACTGCCGCGAGAAGGGCGACCGCGCCTCTCATCTCGGCGAGGCCGGGATCACCCGCGTGACAGCCCCGGCCCGGCTGAACAGGGCCTTGCGGTTGAGCAGGGTCACGATCACGGCGACTCCGGCGAAGACCAGGGAATCCAGTGGCTGCGCATCGGGCCACAGCGGATTGTTCAGCTGGAAATGAAACAGCATGGCCAGGGCGATGCTGCCCCCGCTTGCGTTGAACAGCGGGGTGAGAATGAGGCTGATCGCAATCGCCCCGAGCACAAAGGGCGAAAAATCCCAGCCGCTCTGCGGCGTGCCGCCGAGGATGAAGGCCGGCAAATGCCACAGGCCCCAGACGAGCCCGAGCACGAGGCTGGCCCAGAACGGCGCCAGCCGGCGCTGCAGCAACGGCAGGGCCACGCCGCGCCAGCCGAATTCCTCCATGGGTCCGAGGATCAGCATGAAACCCATGGCCGCCAGGGCCGGGCCCGGGCCGTCGAAGGGAAGGGCGCCGGACAGGGTCCCCTGCAGGGCGGCGCTCGCCACATAGATCACGGGGATGCCGAACAGCAGCAGCAGCCACCACGACGGCGCGGCCCGCCACAGGCCGAGACGGGACAGATACCGGGCCAGGCCGTCGATCCCGGCCCGGCGCAGCACCAGGGTGAAGGCCGCGATGGCCGGGGCATAGACGGCCAGAATGAACAGCGGGTGATGGCCGCTGGGCGGACCGAAGGTGGTGGTGACCCAGTTCGGGAACAGGGCCATAAGGGCGAACAGGCCCCAGGCGATGCCGAAGGTCATGGCGAGGAACGGGACCAGCGACCGCGGGGCCAGATCGACGTCGCCCCGCCCCGTCACGACGCCAGCACCGCGCTGACTGGCCGGCGCAGTGAAAAGGGCAGGTCCGCCGCATGACCGAACCGGACCACCAGATCCACCCGCCGACCGCCGAACCCGACGGCGTCAGCGAACTGCGGGCGCATGGCGGCCACCTCCACGGGCTGGTTGACGAAGGCGTGTTTGACGCCCAGCGCCGTGGCCTGGAGGGCGAACCGCTGACAGGCCCGGCCCGCCAGCGCCCAGTGTTCGGGATCGGCCCGGGCGGCGCTGAACACGGCGACGCCGGCGCTGCTGTCCATCTGCGCCTGGTATTTCCGCGTCTCGCCGTCGACCGTGAACGCCATGGGAAAGAGGCTGCGCCCCAGCCACCCGGGAACCACGGGATTGCCCGAGGCCGCGCCGAACAGCCCGTCGCTTGTGCGCAAGGCCGCGGCGGCGTCGAACCGGATCCACTGCCGGAGTTCGCGGATAAAGGCCTCGTCCTGCATCTGGAGGCGATTGCCCTCGATCACCGCGTCCCGGACCCGGGCGATTCCGGGGCGATCCGTGATCAGGAGGGTGTCGACGCCCTCCACCTCAGCGGCCGCCCGCAGTGCCGCCAGATCCTCAGGGGCGACGGGGGCGCCGCTGTAGACGGAGCGCGTGGACTGTCGCTTCGGTATCGCGGCGACCAGGGCGTCGACGGCCCGGCCAGCGGGCGCCAGGTCAATTCCGATCCGCGCGGTTTCCGGATCGAACCCATAGGCGGCCCCCAGTCCATAGGCGCTGGCCGCCAGCATGAGGTTCTCGGCCGCGCATCCGAGGCTGGCGTAGAGGTGGTGATCATCAGGGTCCACCACCGGGGTCCGGCGGGCCGCATCGGGGGCGAGGGTGACGCCGGAGGCGGCGCGGGCGAAGCGCCATGGCTGGGCGTTGTGGCCATTGGCGGCGAGCGTGGCGAAGCGCACCAGTTCGGGGAGCGGGTCGGAAACGGTCAGGGCCAGCGGCCGGCGCAAGGCGGCGGCCGCTTCCGCCACCGTTCCTTCGCCGCCGGCGCAGGCCGCCAGCGGCGTCGCGGCCACGCCGGCCAGGCCGAGGCAAGCCGCGCGGCGGCTGACGCCGTGAGATCCCGGGCCCTGCCCGTGCCGCGCCGGACCCCCCGTCGGCCCGCGGGGGATCATTGGCCCGGCTGCG
>JBALUZ010000186.1:0-4770 GCA_036963825.1 Brevundimonas sp. | reverse complement strand
CGCCGGGCAGCGGGGCTGGGCGGGGAGCCTGACGCCTTCGCCGTGGGCGAGCGGGACGGCTCCGTGCGGTTCGTGTCGGGGACCATCGGCAGGCTGGCGGACGAGGGCGGGCTGCGCCGCAGCCTCTATCTGCGCCTGGACGCCCGCACCATCGAGCTGGACGCCTTCACCGAGTCCGGCGCCGGTCTGGCCTCCCTGAGCTGGGATGCGCTGGAGCAGGACAGCCTGTCAGCCAACCTCGGGCTGGCGTGGAGCTGGCGGATCGACATGCGCGAGCGTGGCGGCCTGTCGCCCTATGTCCGGGTTGAATGGTCGCGCGAGCTGGAGAGTCTGGGCGGACAGGGGGTGCAGTACGCCGACTGGACCGGTGGTCCGACCTATCTGGCCCCCCTGGACGCCTGGTCCCGCGACAGCGTGAACCTGAACCTCGGCGTGGAGTGGACGCTTCGTGACCGACTGATGGTCAGCGCCGGCTACCGCGGCCACCTGGGCGACGCCAGCCAGAGCCACGGCGGCGAACTCGCCCTGAGGTGGGCCTGGTGAGGTTGTGCGCCGGTCGGCGGCCGTTCAAGTTTTTCTCCTGTGCGTTCAAGTTCGTCTGTACTGAGCGTGGTACCGGCGAAGCCGCCTCGACAAGGCTCCTCAAGGGACGCGTCGCGGCGACATCTTGAACAGAACAGAAGCGCCGGACGCCGGCGTTCGGGGGCCGGGTTTCATGTCAGACGCTATCCTTCACGCCGGTCAACGCGCCGGAGCGTTCGCCTCTCCGCGCCGCCCGTCGAAGTCCAGGCGCTCGCTGCTCGCCACCAGCGCCCTGACCGCCGTCACCGCGCTGATCCTGGCTGCGCCGGGCACGGCCCGGGCGCAGGCGGTTATCGACGGCGGCGCCACGGTGATCGTTCCGGACACCCAACCCAGCCCGTGGAACATCGTCGGCGATCTGTACGTGGGTCAGTCCGGCTCGGGCACGCTGATTATCACCGACGGCGGCGTGGTGACGACTGACACCACCTATATCGCCCTCACCGAGAGTGGGATCGGCTCGGCGACCGTCACTGGCGCGGGCTCGATCTGGGCCACTGACCGGCTCTGGGTGGGAAACCTAGGCTCCGGAACGCTGGAGGTCGTCGAAGGCGGCGAGGTCACCACCACGTCGAGCACGATCGGCGGCTTTGCCGGTTCAAGCGGTTCAGCAACGGTGTCCGGCGCTGGCTCGCTGTGGACCAACAACTGGTGGTTTCGTGTCGGCCAGGGCGGCTCCGGCGACCTGCTGGTTGCCAATGGCGGCCAGTTCACAAGCGCGATTGGCTTTATCGGCGAGGGATCCAGCGGGAGCGGGTCAGTGACAGTGACCGGGGCGGGCTCGCTGTGGGCTAACAGCTCCGAGGTCTATGTCGGGACTTACGGCGCCGGGGCGCTTTCAATCGCCGACGGCGGCGTCGTGCGGGTCGGCGGTGGGACTGGCTGGATTCAGGTCGGCCGGTACGCCGGCTCCACCGGCGTGGTGACCATCGGCGCGGCGACGGGCGATGCGGCGGTGGCGGCCGGTACGTTTGAGGCGGGCGAACTGCGCTTCGGCGCGGGGAGCGGGAGCCTGGTCTTCAACCACACCGGGACAGCCTATAATTTCCACGCCGCTATCACCGGCGCGGGCGCGGTCAACCACTACGCCGGCACGACCGTTCTGACGGCCGACAACACCTATTCCGGCGCGACCACGATCAGCGGCGGCACGCTGGTCGTCGAGGGCCAGAGCGATCACGGCGCGGGCGCCATGATGATCGCGCCGGCAATGGGGACCAGCGGCAATCTGATCGTTCGGTCGGGCGGGACGCTGGACACGGGCGCCGCGGTGCTGGGCTCGTTCGGCATGTTCGGCATGAATTCCAGCGGCAATGCGACCGTGGCCGGAGCGGGGTCGGCCTGGGTGGCGGACAGCCTGGACATCGTGAGCGGCAGCCTGACCCTGACCGACGGCGGGACGGTTCAGGTGGGCGACGGTTCGACCGGCGTTCTGGTCGGGCGGTTCTCGTCGATGCCCTTGCCATCGTCCTCGATCGGGGCGGTGAACATCGGCGCGGCGGACGGTTCCGCCGCCGCGTCGGCGGGCACTCTTGATGCGGGGACGCTGACCCTGGCGGGCTCGGGCTCGGGCCGCCTGGTCTTCAACCATACGGAAACCGACTACGATTTCGACACGGCGGTGGGGGGCTCCGGCGCGCTGCTGCAGCGCGCGGGGGGCACGACCCTGACGGCCGACAGCTCGGCTTTCGCCGGATCGACCACGGTCTCGGGCGGCCTTCTGCGGGTGGACGGGGCGCTGGGGGGCGCGATCACCGTCACGGGCGGCCTGCTGGGCGGGGCCGGTTTGGTCGGCGCAGTGAACGTGACCACGGGCGGGCTTGTCGGCCAGGCCGGGTCGGTGCTGACCTTCGGTTCCCTGACCCTGGGCGCGGACGCCGAGATCAACGTCTTGCTTGACGCGCCCAGCGCCGACGCCCTGTTCGACGTCACCGGCGACCTGACCCTCGACGGGACCTTGCACATCGACGGCCTGACAGGCTTCGGCCAGGGGGTCTATGGCCTGTTCACCTATGGTGGCGCGCTGACCGACAACGGGCTTGCGTTCGGCGACCTGCCCGCCGGCCACCTGGCCGCAGACATGGCGATCCAGACCAGCCAGGCCGGGCAGGTCAATCTGGTCAACGGCGCCGAGCTGCTGTTCTGGGACGGCGGCGATCCGCTGAACGCCGACAACGGCGTCGTCGACGGCGGCGACGGGACCTGGACCCTGACCGGCGACACCTGGACCGACGCCGCCGGCGCCGAGACCGGGGCCATGATGCCCGTTCCCGGCTTCGGCGTGTTCATGGGCGAGGCGGGCGCGGTCACCCTGGACGACAGCGCCGGCGGCCTGTCCGTCACCGGTCTGCAATTCGCGGCGGACGGCTACGTCCTGACCGGCGATGATCTGGCGCTGGTCGAGGCGACGCCCGGCTCGGGCACGGACCTGCGCGTGGGCGACGGGACGGCGACCGGCGCGGACTGGATCGCGACCATCGGCGCGAACCTGACCAGCACGAACCATGTGCGCAAGACCGACCACGGGACTCTGGTCCTGACGGGCGTCAACAGCTTTGGCGGCTACACCCAGATGCGCGGCGGCGAACTGGTCGTCACCGGCGCCCTGACCAGCAACGGCGACGTTCATGTGGCGACCGAGGCCGGTGATGTGGCGACCCTGACCATTTCGGACGGCGGCGGGGTCACCGGCGCGTGGGGCGCGCTCGGCCTCAACGCAGGCGCGGCCGGCGTGGCCACGGTGACCGGCGCGGACTCCCGGTGGATCAACAGTGGTCAGCTGGTGGTCGGCATGTACGGCGAAGGCGACCTGACCATCGCCGACGGCGGCGCGGTCACGAACACCATGGGCTCCATCGGCTATGGCGGCGGCTCGACCGGCTCCGCGACGGTGACCGGCGCGGGATCGACCTGGAGCAACACCGGCGCCCTGACCGTCGGCGATGAAGGCGACGGCCATCTGACCATCGCGGACGGCGGCGTCGTCACCAGCGACTACGCTCGCGTCGGCGACGACGGCGGCGCCGGGACGGTCCTTGTCACGGGCGCGGGGTCGCAGTGGACCTACGCCAGCTATCTTCAAATGTACGACGGTTCCATCGTCATTGCCGACGACGGCCTCATTTCAGGGAGCGACGCCATCCTGGAGGGCGGCGCCGTCCAGGTCACCGGTCAGGGGAGCCTGTGGCAGGTCGATTCCAGTTTCATGGTCGGGTCCAGCCAGAACGCCGACCTCGTCCTGACGGACGGCGGCACGGTATCGGCAGACGAGCTGTCGATCGGTCGATACAAGGGCGGCGACGGGCGACTTTTCATTGGCTCGGATGACCTCTCGGCGCCGGCCGCCGCCGGCTTTGTGGACGTCGACGTCGTCACCATCGACACCGCCGGCAGCGCCCTGATCTTCAACCACACCGAAACGGACTACGTCTTCGCGGCGGCCATCACGGGCAGGGGCGGATCGATCTCGCACCACGCCGGGGTCACCACCCTGTCGGCGGACAGCTCGGGGTTTGACGGCGTCACCGAGGTGCTTGGCGGGACCCTGCTGGTCGACGGCGTCCTGGACGTGGTCGGCGTGTTCGACGGCGGCGCCCTTGGCGGTTCCGGGCGGGTCGGTGCGGTCGTTGTGGAGGATGGCGGCGCCCTGCTGGGCCGGTCCGGCCAGACCCTGACCCTGGAAGCGCTGAGCCTGGCCTCCGGCTCGATCGTCGAGGTCGCGCTGGGCGCGGCCTCGTCCGACGCCCTGTTCGACGTCACCGGCGACCTGATCCTCGACGGCGCGCTGACCGTCACCGACGTCGGCGGGTTCGGGGCCGGCGTCTATCGTCTGTTCGACTACGGCGGCGCCCTGACCGACAACGGCCTTGAGATCGGCGCGACGCCGACGGGCGTGACCGCCGACGACCTGCTGGTCCAGACTGCGGTCGCCGGGCAGGTCAGTCTGGTCAGCGCGGCCGGCCAGGATCTGCTGTTCTGGGACGGCGGCGCCGGCGCCCTGCACAACAACGGCGCGGTCGACGGCGGGGCCGGGACCTGGACCCCGGGCGGCCAGACCTGGACCGGGGCGAACGGCCTGATCACCAGCGCCCTGCGCCCGGACCCCGCCTTCGCGGTGTTCATGGGCACGGGGGGAACCGTAACCGTAGACGGCGCCGGGATCGGCGTCACGGGCATGCAGTTCGCGGT
>JBALUZ010000185.1:0-4783 GCA_036963825.1 Brevundimonas sp. | reverse complement strand
GCAAGTTCCGCGTCGGTGAGAACGTGGCCACCAGTCCCGGTCAGGTGGTCTGGCGCGACGAGCTGTTCGAACTGATCCAGTACGACGCCGCCACAGACAGGCAGCGCGCCATTCCGCTGCTGATCTTCCCGCCCTGGATCAACAAATTCTACATCCTGGACCTGCAGCCCGCGAACTCCATGATCCGCTGGCTGTCGGAGCAGGGCTTCACCGTCTTCGTCTGTTCCTGGGTCAATCCTGAGGCGGACAAGGCCGGGTTCGGCTTCGACGACTATCTGGAAAAGGGCGTCTACCGCGCCACGTCGAAGGTCATGGAGCAGTGCGGCACGGACCGGCTCAACACCGTCGGCTACTGCATCGGCGGCACCCTCATGGGCGCGGCCCTGGCGCACATGGCGGAAAAGGGCGACGCGCGGGTGGGCGCCTGCACCTTCTTCGCCGCCCAGCATGATTTCGAGGAAGCCGGGGACCTGCTGCTGTTCACCGACGAGCACTGGCTCGCCGAGATCGAGGGCATGATGGACGAGGCCGGCGGCGTCCTGCCGGGCAGCGCCATGGCCGACACCTTCAACGCCCTGCGGGCCAACGACCTGATCTGGTCGTTCTTCGTGTCCAACTACCTGATGGGCAAGGACCCGCCCTCCTTCGACCTGCTGTTCTGGAACGCCGACCAGACCCGCATGCCCAAGGCCCTGCACATGGCCTATCTGCGCCAGATGTACGGCCGGAACGCCCTGGCGAAGGGCGAGTTCGAGATCGGCGGCGTCCGCGTGGATCTGTCGAAGGTCCGGACGCCCATCTACGCCCAGGCCAGCCGCGAGGACCACATCGCGCCCATGAACTCGGTCTACCGGTCGGTGAAGCTGTTCGGCGGCCCGGCGACCTATACCCTGGCCGGCTCGGGCCACATCGCGGGGGTGGTCAACCATCCCGCGGCGGGCAAGTACCAGCACTGGACCAATGACGCCCTGCCGGACACCCTCGCCGAGTGGCAGGCCGGAGCCGAACAGCACCCCGGCTCATGGTGGCCCCACTGGGCCGCATGGCTGCACGAGCGTTCGGGCGGCTGGGTCGAGGCCCGCGATCCGAAGAAGGGGCCGCTGGAGCCCGTCGAGCCGGCGCCCGGCGCCTATGTGAAGGTGAAGTCTTGAAGCGAATCGACCCGAACGCCCTGCTGGCCGTCAGCACCCTGCTCGCCCTCGCCATGCTGGTCATGAGCGCCACCATCTTCGGCCCCGCCGATCCGCCCTGGCGCTATGTGGCGACGGCCGCGGTGGTGACGGTGGCGTTTCTGGCCCTGCAGCCGTTCGTGCCCCGCTTCATGAAGATGAAGAAGGGCCCGCTGATCACCCGCGACGCGCCCGGCACGGTGCTGTGGGCCGCCGTCTATCCCGGACTGATCATGCTTGCGGCGGTCCTGCCGCCGCTGTTTCCGGGCGTCAGCTTCGGCCTGGCCGTCGTGGTCGGCGGCGTGATCCTCGGCTCCACCATCGAATCCGCCATCCTGAGCCTGAGAGGGATTCAGCCGGGCTGACCCGACCACGGCCGGTCGCCGCGCACGTCCAGGGTCCAGACGCCGCGCCAGCCGCCGTCCTGACGCCACAGCTCCACCGCGCCGCCGCGCCGGAAGTCCCGGCCGTCCAGCACCAGCCGACCCTCGCAGGCGTCCGGCAGGGCGGCCACCTCGGCCCGCACCGCCACCACCTCCGCCGCGACGCAAAGGCCCGACAGCTGCGCCACGTCCGGCGCCCGGGTCCCCCACCACAGCGCCAGCGGACCGGACCGCGCCGGGCGGCGCGAGAACCGGTCAGCCGTCCAGTCCTCGCCCGGCTCCACAAGAGTCAGCCCCCGCCGCTGCGACCACAGGTCCACGGGAAACTGCCGCACCCCGGGCCGCAGCTGGATCGCCTGCCGCTCCATCCGCACCGCCGCCGTGGCCGCCCCGTCGCCGATCCACAGGTCCGGCGCCGGCGGGCGCGGCCACAGCAGCACCGCCAGGGCGAAGGGCAGTCCGACCCAGCGCCCCCGCCCCTTCCACAGGCACAGCCACAGCACCCCCAGAAAGGCGATGGGCAGGGCGATGTCGGGCGCGCTGGGGATGGTCCGCACCGCGCCGGGCAGGTTCGCGGTCCAGTGGCCGATGGCCAGCATCAGGTCCACGCCCCACCCCGCCACGGCCAGGAACGGCCCGCCCAGGCCCAGCGGCTCCAGCGCCGCGCCCAGCGCCAGGGCGGGCATCAGGATGAAGCTGGAGATCGGCGCGGTGGAGACATTGGCGATCAGGCCGAACACGGCGGTGCGGTTGAAATGCTGCATGGCGAAAGGTCCCGTGGCCATGCCCGCCACCAGGCTGGCGGCGCAGGCGGCCAGCAGCCAGCCGCCGAGCCGCTGCGTCGCGACGATGATCCACGGCGCCGAAATCTCCCGCGTCCTGACCGGCCAGCTCTCGGCCAGGGCCACCAGGGCGGCGGTGGCGGCGAACGACATCTGGAAGCCCGGCTGGACCACGGACTCCGGCCTGAAGGCCAGCACCACGAAGGCCGCCACCGCCAGGGCGTTCATGCTGATGGCCCGCCGGTCCAGCAGGATGGCCAGAAAGGCGATGGCGGCGGTGGTCGCCGCCCGCTCGGCCGGCGGCGGCCCGCCCGAGATCAGCAGATAGGCCCCCACCGCCGCCAGACCGGCCCAGGCGGCGATCTTCTTGGCCGAAACCCGCAGCGCCAGCCACGGCCAGCACGCCGCCAGCAGCCGCACCCCGAAGAAGGCGAAGCCTCCGACAATGGCCATGTGCAGGCCCGATATGGACAGGATGTGGAACAGGCCCGAATCCCGCATCGCATCCATGTCGTCCTGGTCCAGCCAGGCCTCGTGGCCCGTGGTCATGGCCGCCGCGACGCCGCCGGTCCGCGCGCCCAGCCGGGCCACGATGCGGCTGGCCAGATCGAACCGCACCCCGTTCAGCCACATGATCCGCCGCAGCCCCGCCGGGGGATCGGGCAGGCTCGCGGCCCGGGTCTCCCCCAGGGCGAACGCCACCCCGCCCATGCCCAGGAAGAAGGCGTTGCGGCCGAAGTCATAGCCGCCCGGGCTGGCGGGCGGCGGCGGCGGATTGAGGATGGCGAAGAGACGCACGGGCGTGCCCGGCGCGGGCGCGTCCCCCTGCAGGGTCGCGCGCAGCCGCAGCGGCGTCGCCTCCGGCGCCAGCCCCCGGATGCGCACCGGCGCCAGCACCACCCGCGAGCCGCGCGCGCCGGGGCTGTCCACGTCCACCACCCAGCCCTCGATCACGGTCGGCCCGGCCATGGCCGGTGCGACGGGGGCCGCCACCCGTTCCGTCCGCGCCCTGGCCGCCGCCAGCCCCAGCGCCAGACAGGCGATCAGCATCAGGGGCACGGTCAGGCCCCGGCCCGCGCCGCGCCGCCGCGCCACGATCCATGCCGCCGACGCCGCCGCCGCCATCAGCGCCAGCGGCCACAGGGACGGCTCTGCCGGCAGGGCGAAATAGACCGCACATCCCCCGCCGAACGCCACCGGCGCCCACAGCCGCCAGCGGTCGCGCTGGGCCGCCACGCCGGCCGCGAGCCAATCAATGATGCGCGCGCGTATGGGCTTGGCCGCTTCCGGCGTTATAAGGGCCGCCCCATCAGACACCGCCCCGGACATGACCGAGCCCTCACCCGTCGTCACCCGCTTCGCCCCCTCGCCCACAGGCTACCTGCATATCGGCGGGGCGAGAACAGCGTTATTCAACTGGCTGTTCGCCCGTCACCACGGCGGGAAATTTCTGGTGCGCGTCGAGGATACGGACCGGGAGCGCTCCACCGACGACGCCGTGAAGGCCATCTTTGACGGCATGGCCTGGCTGGAGCTGTTCGCCGACGAGGCGCCGGTGTTCCAGCACGCCCGCGCCGACCGTCATCGCGAGGTGGTCGATCTGCTGCTGAAGACCGGCCACGCGTACCGTGACTATCTGACCGCCGAGGAAACCGGCGCCCTGCGGGACCAGGCCAAGGCCGGGGGCCGGACGTTCGAATCGCCCTGGCGCGACCGGGACCCGACGGTGGATGACCTGTCGAGGCCGCACACCGTCCGCTTCCGGCGGCCGCTCGACACGGCGGTGATCGTGGACGACGCGGTGCAGGGCCGGGTGCGCTGGGAGTCGAGCGCGCTGGACGATCTGGTGCTGCTGCGTTCCGACGGCGCGCCCACCTACAACATGGCCGTGGTGGCTGACGACCACGACATGGGCGTCACCCACGTCATTCGCGGCGACGACCACCTGAACAACGCTGCTCGTCAATCATTGATATATGACGCCCTCGGCTGGTCCCGCCCGGTGTTCGCCCACATCCCGCTGATCCACGGCCCCGACGGCGCCAAGCTGTCCAAGCGCCACGGCGCCCAGGCGGTGCATGAGTACGCCGCCATGGGCTATCTGCCCGAGGCCATGCGCAACTATCTGGCCCGGCTGGGCTGGAGCCACGGCGACGACGAGCTGTTCAGCGACGACCAGGCCATCGCCTGGTTCGGCCTCGACGCGATCAACAAGGCCCCCGCCCGCCTGGACTTCGACAAGCTGGCCCACGTCAATTCCCACTGGATCCGCCTGGCCGACGACGAACGCCTCGCCAAGCTGGTGCTGGATCAGCACCTCAAGAACGGCCATGCCCTGGCCGAGGGCGACGAACAGCGCCTGCTCCAGGCCATGCCGTTCGTGAAGGACCGGGCGAAAACGGTCATCGAGCTGGCCGCCCAGACCGCCTTCGTGCTCCAGCGCCGCCCC
>JBALUZ010000184.1:0-4889 GCA_036963825.1 Brevundimonas sp. | reverse complement strand
GCGCGACGACGCCGTCGGCGCCGACCACATAGACCAGGCGGCGCGGCCCGTCGGTGACGATGGCGGTCTCGGGCACCAGCAGGGCCTGGTAGGCTTCCGAGCCGGCGACGCGGGCGTGGCCGAACATGCCGGGGGTCAGGAACCCGTCGGCGTTGTTCACCACCGCGCGCAGGCGGATGGTGCCGGAGGCCGGGTCGATGGCGTTGTCGGTGAAGTCCAGCGCGCCGGACCAGCGATACTCGCCCTCGTCCTGAAGCCGGATGCGCACGGGGGCCGCGCCGCCTGAGCGGGCGTCGCGCTGATACTTGAGCAGCAGGGCTTCCGAGCCTTCAAAAACGAAGTGGATCGGGCCGCCGGACACGATGGTGGTCAGCACGTCTGCGGCCGACGATCCGCCGGCCACCAGGTTGCCGACGTCGACCCGGCGGTCCGACACGCGGCCCGACGCCGGCGCGGTGACCCGGGTGAACTCCAGATCCAGCTGCCGGGCGCGCACATTGGCCTGGGCGCTGGCCAGGGCGGCCTCGGCCTGGGCGACGGCGGCGCGGGCGCTGTCGAACTCGGCCTGGGAGACGGCCTGCGCCTCCAGCAGGCCCTCGGCGCGGGCGAACTCGGCGCGGGCCAGACCGGCCTGGGCCTCGGCCTGGGCCACGGCGGCGCGGGCGGCCGCCAGGGCCGCCTGGGCCGGACGGGGATCGAGGGTGAACAGCAACTGGCCGCGGCGGACCATCTGGCCGTCGCGGAAATGCACCGCCTGGACATAGCCGCCCACCCGGGCGCGCACATCGACGGTCTGGACCGCCTCGAAACGGCCGACGAACTCGTCCCAGTCCGTCACCTGACGGGCCAGGGGCGTGGCGACCGACACAGGCGGCGGCGCAGACTGGGCCTGGCCTTCAGCGGAATTTCCACAGCCGGAAAGGACGAGCAGCGCAAAGGCGCTCGCGGCGATCACGCGGTACGGTCGCATGGGGGTCTTCTCCTGTCGGGACGGACCACGTATGCGATGGGGAGATCGCAGCGAGTCAACGTCTGATGACTTATTGCTCGCGATGGCCTATGTTTGTCAACAGCCGTTGACTTGAAAAACGGCGACGCTTGTTTTTCGCTGACCGGAGATTGGCCCTGACCGACTGTTCCGCAAGACCTCGAAACGCCGCAAATACGCGGGCGCGGATTCTGGAGGCCGCGCGCGAATTGTTTTCGCACAAGGGGTACGACGAGGTGGGCATGCGCGACATCGGCCGGGAGGCCGGCGTCGACGCCGCCCTGGTCTCGCGCTACTTCGGATCAAAGGAGGATCTGTTCGCCGAGGTGCTGCGCAGTTGCGGCGATGCGAAGGACTGGTTCGAGGGGGATCGCGCCGATTTCGGCCGCGAGCTGGCCTATGAGCTGGTCTATGATCCGCCCGAGATGGACCAGTGCAAGCTGGAGGGACTGCTCATCATGCTGCGGTCCAACGGCTCGCCGAAAGCGGCGGAAATCATCCGCCGGACCACCCACGAGCGATTCTACGCGCCATTCATCAACTGGCTGGGCGGCGAGGACGCCGAGGTCCGCTCACGCATGGTGATGGGCATCCTGATGGGCATGGCCCTCAGCCGCGACATGGCGGGCGGCTACGGCCTGTCGGAGGAAGACACCGCCCGGCTGTGCGAGCGTCTCGCTGTGGTGTTCCAGAACTGCATCGACGGCGATTGCTGACGCCGAACGTGAAAAAGCCGCCCCGGCGAACCGGAGCGGCCTGATCGTTCCAGCTGTCGTGCAGCCCTAGCGGCGCGGCGGCGGCGCGGGCAGCAGACCCTCGCGCTGGGCGCGCTTGCGGGCCAGCTTGCGGGCGCGGCGCACGGCCTCGGCCTTTTGACGGGCGCGCTTCTCCGACGGCTTTTCGTAGTGCACGTGGCGCTTCATCTCACGGAAGCTGCCTTCGCGCTGCATCTTCTTCTTCAGGGCCTTAAGCGCCTGATCGACATTGTTGTCGCGAACGAAAATCTGAACCAGGGGTCTCTCTCCTTTGGCCGCCCGCCGCGTCCTTATCCAAGGGAGACGGGCGAACAAGAAACAATTTCTCGCGAAAGCCGGGCTCCCGCAAGGAAGGCGTGCGGATACACGAACGGTTTGAGCCTGTCTAGGTTTGCGGACGAAACGACGCGGATTGTGATGCAGGCTCGCCACGCGCGCGGCCCGGGCGTAGTCTTCCGGCATGAACACGAGCGCAGATGCCGCCCACAAGCCGGCCGAGGACGGCGACTGGGCGGACCGTATGGAGCAGGCGGTGCTGGACGCCGCCGTGGAGCGCGCCGGGGCGCTGGGCTGGAACCGCCGCCTGGTGCGCGCGGCCTGCGAGGCCAATGGTCTGTCGCGCGGCGACGAGGAGCTGTTGCTGCCCAACGGGCCGCGGGATCTGGCGGCGCTCCTGTCACGCCGCCACGACACCCGCGCCCTGGACGGCCTGTCGTCCGAAGGCCTGAAGATCCGCGAGCGCATCTTCGCCGGCGTCTCGGCCCGCATGGAGGCGGGAGCCGCCGACCTGGAGGCCGCCCGCCGCTGCGCCGGATTCCTGGCCCTGCCGACCAACGTCGATCTGGGGCTGGAGCTGGCGTGGGAGAGCGCGGACCGCATCTGGCGCTGGGCCGGCGACACCGCCACGGACGAGAATCACTATTCCAAGCGCATGATCCTGTCGGGGATCCTGATCCCGGCCCTGACCATGCGCTGGTTCGACGGCCGCGAAGCCGCCGAAGCCTTCGTCCAGCGCCGCATCGACAACGTCATGACCTTCGAGAAGTGGAAGGCCGGCAAGGACTTCGACGCCCCCCTGCGCAAGGCGACGGAGTGGCTGGGACGGATGCGCTACCGGGGATAGGGCGCGCCCCGCCCCCGGGTCCTTGCGATCGATCAGGGCCGGTCTTCCAGTCCCGCGATCCAGCGGGAGACCAGATCCGTGATGACGGGGCTGAGACTCATGGCGCCCCTGCGGTGTTCGCCGGGAGGCAGGCCTTCGCCGCGCAGGAAGAAGTGATCCTCGTCCGGGAGAACCACCAGGGTCACGTCGGCGTCGTCGTTCTGTTCGTCGAGGAAGACGGGCAGGTTCTGCGCCGGCGAGGTCAGGGTGTCGGCGTCCCCCCAGACCATCAGGATCGGTTCTGCGACCGGGGCGAAGGTCGAGGCCGGATCATGACCCAGGAAGACCTGCATCTCGGGGCTCGCCATGCGGTTCACGAAATCGGGCCTGATTTCGGCCGCCTCCTCCGGAGGCAGGCCCGTCGCCGCGAACAGGGCGTCTGCAGCGTCTTCCACCCCCTGCCTGTCGCCGATGATGGAGGCTTGCGCCACGGCGTCGAAAGCCGCCCTGATTCTCGCGAGTCCCTCCGCGTCGTGTTCGGGGAAGCGGTCGGGGTTGGACTGCTGTTCGACCCAGACTTCCCGCCCCGGGCGGCCGGGCGCGCCGAGCAGGACAAGGAAATCGATCGTGTCCCGCCGGTCCGCCCACAGGGAGGTGGCGACCAGGGTTCCCTCGCTGTGGCCGATCAGGCCGAGGGGGACGCCCTCAAGCTCGGGGCGTCCGGCCAGGGCGTCGAAGGCGGCGATGATGTGTGGCCGCCGCTGCAGGAAGTGCTGAACCGGCTCGCCGGTGGACTCCCCGACCCCGGCGTTGTCGATCCGCAGGGAGGCGACGCCCCTGGCGGCCAGCCCCTCCGCCAGTTCACGGAACATGGGCGCGCCGGAGATCACCTGATCGCGTCCGTGGGGGCCCGCGCCCTGGATCAGGACGACCGCCGCCAGCGGTTCATCCTGCGGGAGCATCAGGGTTCCCGCCAGGACGGCGTCTCCTGAGTCCACCCGGACCGGGTGCTCTGACTGGGCCCAGGATGACATGGGAAGAATGGCCAGGGCGGCCGCGATGGCGAGGGAGCGCATGGGTGATCCTGTCTGCAACGGAAGGGTACCGTCGGAAACAGGAGCCGTTCGCCCGCCGTGGCGGATGCACCTTTCAGAAATTTAAGGCGGCCCGACGCGCTCCGACGGCGCCCGGTCCTGGCTACAGAGTCCGCACCCGGTTCACATGGCCCATCTTGCGGCCCGGGCGCGCCTCGCCCTTGCCGTACAGGTGCAGCCGGGCGTCCGGTTCGCCGGACAGGGCCGGCCAGTCGAGCACGTCCTCGCCCAGCAGGTTGGTCATCTCCACCCGGGCCACGGCGTCGGTGGAGCCCAGCGGCCAGCCGGCGATGGCGCGGATGTGCTGCTCGAACTGGTCGCAGAGGCAGCCGTCCTGGGTCCAGTGGCCGGTGTTGTGCACCCGGGGCGCGATCTCGTTGACCAGCAGGGCTCCGTCCGCCAGCTCGAACAGCTCCACCCCGATGACACCCACATAGGCCAGGCCGTCCAGAATGGCCTCGGCGATTCCGCGGGCGCGGGCGACCGTGTCGGGACGGACCTGGGCGGGGGCGGTGGTGGTGCGCAGGATGCCGTCGGCGTGCCGGTTCTCGCCCAGCGGATAGACGGCGATCTCGCCCTCCAGGCCGCGCGCGGCGATGATGGACAGCTCGCGCACGAAGTCGGCCCTGGCCTCGAGAATGGCGGGGGCGCGGCCGATGGCCTCGAAGGCGGCTTCGGCCTCGTCGGCCGACCGCACCCAGGCCTGACCCTTGCCGTCATAACCCTCGCGCCGGGTCTTCAGCAGGGCGGGCAGGCCGATGCGGGGCAGGGCGGCGATGATGTCGGCGGCGGAGTCGATGGAGGCGAAGTCCACCGTCCCGGCGCCCACGGCGTTCAGGAAGCTCTTCTCCGCCGAGCGGTCCTGCGCCACCGCCAGGGCCGTGGGGCCGGGCGCCACCGCCGCGCCGTTGACGGCCAGCAGGTCCACGGCCGCCGAGGGCACGTTCTCG
>JBALUZ010000183.1:0-4896 GCA_036963825.1 Brevundimonas sp. | reverse complement strand
CTTCAATCATGGCTATTACTGGGAAGCGCATGAGGCCTGGGAGGGCCTTTGGCAGCGTGCCGACAAGGGCAGCCCTTTGCGCATCCTGCTGAAAGGCCTGATCTTGAGTGCCGCAGCCGGGGTCAAGATTCGCGAGGGCAAGGGCGCGCCGGCCGTGCGCCACGCGGGAAGGGCTGCCGGTCTCTTTCGCCAGTTGATGCTTGCTCCCGAGCGCGGCTACGGCCAGGCGCTGGGGATGTCGCCGGCGGCGCTTGCCGACCAGGCCGTCGCCGTGGCGCGGGAGACTTTCGACCGGACGGGCTGGGCCGCCTCGCCTCGGCTGCGGGCAGCGGTGCTGTTCGAACTCGCCGATCGGCTGGAAGCCGCCCGCGACGACATCGCCGACATCATGGTCAACGGCGCCAGCCGCGTGTTCATCGAGGTGGGCGGCAAGGTCCAGCTGACCAACGTCCGCTTCCGCGACAACACCCAGCTGATGAACATCTGCCAGCGGATCGTGTCCCAGGTGGGCCGCCGTGTCGACGAGAGCAGCCCCATCTGTGACGCCCGTCTGCCGGACGGCAGCCGCGTCAACGTCATCGCCCCGCCCCTGGCCATCGACGGCCCGACGCTGACGATCCGGAAATTCAAGAAGGACAAGCTGACGATGAAGAATCTGGTGGAGTACGCCTCCATCAGTCCCGAGGGCGCGCGCGTCCTCGGCGTCATCGGCGCGTCCCGCTGCAATCTGGTGATCTCGGGCGGCACGGGCTCCGGCAAGACGACCCTGCTGAACACCCTGACCGCCTTCATCGACCCCACCGAACGGGTGGTGACCTGCGAGGACGCCGCCGAGCTGCAGCTGCAGCAGCCCCACGTGGTGCGGCTGGAGACCCGCCCGCCGAACCTGGAGGGCCAGGGCCAGATCACCATGCGCGATCTGGTCAAGAACTGTCTGCGCATGCGGCCCGAGCGCATCATCGTGGGCGAGGTGCGCGGCCCGGAGGCCTTCGACCTGCTGCAGGCCATGAACACCGGCCACGACGGCTCCATGGGCACGCTGCACGCCAACAGCCCGCGCGAGGCCATCAGCCGGATGGAGTCCATGATCACCATGGGCGGCTACGGCCTGCCGTCCAAGACCATCCGCGAGATGATCGTCGGCTCGGTGGACGTGATCGTCCAGGCCGCGCGCCTGCGGGACGGGTCGCGCCGCATCACCCACATCACCGAGGTGGTGGGGCTGGAAGGCGACGTGATCGTCACCCAGGACCTGTTCGTCTACGAGATCACCGGCGAGGACGAGAACGGGCGCGTGGTCGGCCGGCACCGGTCCACCGGCATCGCCCGCCCCCGCTTCTGGGATCGGGCCCGCTACTACGGCCTTGAGCGCGAACTGGCCGAAGCCCTGGACGCGGCGGAATAGACCATGCTGGAGCTCACCGCCGCCGTTCTCGCCTTCGTCGTCATCGCCAGCCTGGGCTGGGTTTTCGTGGGCGGCGAGGACTCGTCCGGACGGGCCGTCAAGCGCGCCCAGGGCTTCAGCAATCCCCGCAAGGCCCAGGCCGCCGCCCGGGCCGCCGCCGCCAGCACGCCCGAGCAGCGGCGCAAGCAGATCATGGATCAGCTGAAGGAGGTGGACCGGAAGGAGCGCAAGGCCCGCGTCACCATGTCGGCCCGTCTGCGTCAGGCCGGCCTGGCCATGACCATGCGGACCTTCGTGATCTTCAGCGTCATCGCCGGTCTCGCATGCGGGCTGGTTGCGCTGGTGCTGGGCCTCAACCCCCTGCTCGCGCTGGGCGTGGCCCTCGTCACGGGGGTGGGACTGCCCCGCTGGATCGTCGGCTTCCTCGCCGGACGGCGCATGAAGAAATTCTCCGGTGAGTTCGCCAATGCGGTGGACGTGATCGTTCGGGGCATCAAGTCGGGCCTGCCGGTGCACGACTGCTTCAAGATCATCGCCCGTGAGAGCCCCGCCCCCCTGGGCCCGGAATTCCAGCGGCTGGTCGAGGGGTTGGGCGTGGGTCTGACCCTGTCCCAGGCGCTGGACCGCATGTACGAACGCATGCCCACCCCGGAGCTGCGCTTCTTCTCCATCGTCATCGCGATCCAGCAGAAGACCGGCGGCAATCTGGCCGAGGCCCTCGGCAACCTGTCGGCGGTCCTGCGCGCGCGCCGCATGATGGGCGAGAAGATCAAGGCCATGTCGTCCGAGGCGGTGGCCTCGGCCGGCATCATCGGCTCGCTGCCGCCGGCGGTGATGCTGATCGTCATGATCACGACCCCGGCCTACATGATGCTGCTGTTCACCGACCCGCGCGGTCAGATCATGCTGCTGATCTCGGCCATGTGGATGTCCATGGGGATCTTCGTGATGAAGCGCATGATCTCGTTCAAGTTCTAGGGGCGGCGCATGGATCTGATCGCCTTCTTCACGGACCCGCAGAACCTGCTTTCCATCGGCGTCGGGGTGCTGGTCTTCGCCACCGTGGTCACGGTGCTGGGCTCCATGGGCCAGGGCGCCCAGCTCGAGGGCCGCATGAAGGCGGTGGCCGTACGCCGTGAGGAGCTGCGCCGCCGCTCGCGCGAAGCCATCGTCCGCGGCGCCCAGGGCGGGCTGCGCCACACCGACGACGGCTTCAAGAAGCGGGTGGTTGAGCGGCTGAACCTGACAAAGCTGCTGGAAGACCCCAAGGTGGCTGACAAGATGGCCCAGGCGGGCTTCCGCGGCCCCCGGCCCCTCACCACCTTCTATTTCTTCCGCTTCGCCACGCCCTTCGTGTTTCTGGCCGTGGCGATCTTCTATTTCTACGGCCTGGGCGTGATGGACCTGCCGTCCATGTCGCGGCTGGCGGTGACGGTGCTGGCGTTCGGAATCGGCTTCTATGTCCCGAACCTGTACATCGAGAACCGGATCGCCAAGCGCCGGACCTCGGTCATGCAGGCGTTTCCCGACGCCCTGGACCTGATGCTGATCTGCGTGGAGTCGGGCATGTCCGTGGACGCCGCCATCGCCAAGGTCAGCCAGGAGATCGGCGGACGCTCCATCGAGCTGGCCGAGGAGATGTCGCTGCTGTCGGCCGAGCTCAGCTACTTGCCTGAACGGCGAATGGCCTACGAGGGCATGTCCCGGCGCACCAACCATCCGGGCGTCAAGGCGGTCATGACCTCCATGATCCAGTCCGAGCAGTACGGCACGCCCCTGGGCACGGCGCTTCGCGTCATGGCCAAGGAGAACCGCGACCTGCGTCTGTCGGCGGCCGAAAAGAAGGCCGCCTCCCTGCCCGCCAAGCTGACGGTGCCGATGATCGTCTTCTTCCTGCCGGTGCTGTTCATCGTCATTCTGGGCCCGGCGATCATCAAGATCCAGGACACCATGTAGGGGTCACGGGTTGCGGACGCCTGCAGCTGCCGGGCGCTTCTTTCCCGATCGCCCGGGGCCCCGGCCTAGCGCCCCGACAGCGACTCCCAGGTGCGCTGGGTGGCCGCCGTGGGCGGCGCGCCCGTCTGTTCGCCCAACCACTGCAGATTGCGGTCCGCCTGTTCGGGCGGCAGGTCGCGGCGCAGGATCTGCTCGGCTTCGGCCCTGTTGCCGTTCAGCCCCAGCACCAGGGCCAGGTTCTGGCGCATCTGCAAGCTGGCGCCGGGCTGGGCCACGGCCCGGCGCAGCAGGGGCTCGGCCCCGGCGGAGTCGCCGTTCGCCACCATCGCCATGGCCATGTTGGACAGCACGGCCGGGTTGTCGGGCGACAGGCTGAGCGCCGTGGTCCAGGCGGCCTGGGCGTCGGCGTGGCGGCGCACCTGCTGATACGCGACGCCCAGCAGGGAGAAGGCGCGCCAGTCGCGCGGCGACGCATCGCGGGCCTGCTCCAGCGCCGCTATGCCATAGAACGCCTGACCCCGCGCGATATGGGCGCGGCCCACTTCCAGCATGGCGTCCACATTGTCCGGCTGGAGCATGAGCACGCCCTGGGCCGCCTCGGCGGCGCGGTCGTGGCGCCCCAGCTCCCGCAGCGCCTGGGCCAGCCGGACCCCCGCCACCGGGTCGTTCGGATTCAGCTCGGCCTCCCGGCCCCAGAACACCGAGCGCGCCAGCGGGTCGGCCCGCTCATAGGCCGCCCGCTCCTCGGCCGTGGCGGGCTGCGGCCCGGTCGCGGGGTCCTGGGCCAGAGCCGGGACGGTCGAGCCCAGAATCAGGGCGGCGGTTGCGGCGAGGGTCAGCTTGCGCGACATGGATCGGGTCCGAACGGTTTTCTGCAGCCCGAGTCTGGGCCGTTCACGTCAATCCTTGGTTAATCCCTGAAAGACCGCCATGCCCGACGTCGTCATCGCCGCCCCCGAAGCTCAAACGGTTCCGATCCGCCTCGTGGCCGCCGGGGCCGCGATCGCCGACGCCGCCGCCGCCGCCTGGGCCCGCGCCAACGGCTTCAGGGGCGCCCGGGGCGAGGTGCTTGCGGTTCCGGATCCCGACGGCGCCGTCCGGACGGTCCTGTGGGGCGCCGGCGAGGCCTTCGACCCCCTCAGCGCCCGGGCCCTGCCGGCGCGGCTGCCCGCCGGGGACTACGCTTTCGAGGGCCTGGACGACGCCGACGCCGCCCTGGCGGCGCTGGCCTTCGCCCTGGGGGCCTACCGGTTCGACCGTTACAAGCCTGCGGCGGACAAGGCGGCCGTGCGTCTGGTCGCGCCGGCGGGCGTCGACCTGGCCGGCCTGACCCGCATCGCCGCCGCCGCCGCCCTGGCCCGCGAGATGGTGGACACGCCGGCCGCCGACATGGGGCCGCTGCAGATCGAGACCATCGCCCGCGAAATCGCAGAGGAATCCGGCGCCGCGATCACGGTCACGACCGGCGACGCCCTGCTGGAGGCGAACTATCCGGCCATCCACGCCGTGGGCCGCGCGGCCGCACCGCACCGGGC
>JBALUZ010000182.1:0-4915 GCA_036963825.1 Brevundimonas sp. | reverse complement strand
GCGCGCCTTCGCCCTGGCCTATCAGCTGGGCCTGATGGAGCACGGCGGCGAGCTTCAGGCGCTGGTGGATCAGGCCGCCCCGCCCGACGCCGCCTCGGCGCGCCTGCTCAAGGTGTCGCTGGCCAACACCCTGGCCGCCGCCATCCTCATGCCCTACGGCGCGTTCCAGACCCTGGCCGAGCAGAGCGGCTACGACATCGACCGCCTGTGCGCCCGCTTCGGCGTCTCGTTCGAGCAGGCGGCCCACCGCCTGACCACCCTGTCGCGGCCCACGGCCCGGGGCGTGCCCTTCTTCTTCATCCGCGTGGACCGGGCGGGCAATGTGTCCAAGCGCTACGCCTCGTCCGCCTTCCCCTTCGCCCGCTTCGGCGGCGGCTGCCCCCGCTGGCGCCTGCATCAGGCCTTTGAATCGCCCGGACGCGTCCTGACCCAGATCGTGGAGACGCCGGACGGCCAGCGCTGGTTCACCCTGGCCCGCACCGTCCCCAGACAGGGAACCCACGACCACGATCTGGCCGTGGGCCTGGGCTGCGAGCTGAAACACGCCCCGCGCCTGATCCACGCCCGGGGCCTCGACCTCGAGTCGCCCCAGGTCACCGGCATCGGCCCAGCCTGCCGCCTGTGCGACCGCCACCCCTGCCCCCAGCGCGCCGAACCGCCGCAAGGCCGCCCCCTGACGGTCGACGACTGGGCCAAGTCGGTGAGCCCGTATCCGTTCGCGGCGACCTAAAGTAGCACCACCCGCCCGTCGCGGACCGCGTGGGCCACGCCCGCGCGCCGGAACAGGGAGGCGATCATGGCCACGGGGTCGGCCGTCCCCGCCTCCAGCATCACCGCCATGTCAGCGGCCATGGACGGGTCGCCGTTCGCCTGGGTCAGGGCGGCCAGCCATTCGTCGCCGGTCAGGATCCCGTCGGCGCGGTTGGCGTCGATCAGGCCGCGCACGAAGGTGAAGGCGTCCCCGCCCGTGCGCGCCGCCGCCGTCTCGGCCAGCAGGCCGAACACCGTCCCGCAGGCGTAATAGGCCCGGTTCTCGTTGCGCGCCGACGCCGTCGCGATGGGTTCGTCCGCCAGGTCGGCGCAGTCGTCCACGGCGGCCTGCAGCACGGCGTCCCCGTCGAACGCCGGGTCCAGCGCCTGGGCCGCGCGCAGGGCGAGCAGGTCGGCGCCGCCCTCGGTGATCCACACATCCCGGCCCGAGGCGTAGCTGACCGTATGGCCCAGCCAGAAGTGGACGCTTTCATGGGCGATGAACCAGTTGAACATGTCCTCAACGTCGGGGTTGGGCGCCAGCAGGCCCTCGCCCTCGAAGGCCACGGCGATCAGGCCGGGCAGGACGCTGCCGCCCATGCTGGTCATGCCCGAGGTGGGGCCCTTCCAGCTGGCCATGACGGCGGGACGGCCCTCCGGCCCCGCGCCCAGACGGTCGGCGTAGAAGGCCGCATAGCGCGGGGCCGTGCCGGCGATGGCGCGGCTGATCCACTCGGGCACGGCCGGGTCGATGACCGTGGCCAGATGGGGCGTCTCGATGGCCTCCAGCGGGCCGAACAGCACATAGGTGTTCACGTCCGTGGCCGTGGGCGCGGTCTGGCGCCGACCCTGGAACAGCACCGGCCCGGCGGTGTCGACCCAGGTCATGGCCACCGGCCCGCCCGGCAGGTCCAGCCCCGTCAGGTCCGGCGGCAGGGCGGCGGCGGCCTCAAGGCTCTCCAGCGGGAACAGCTCATACTGTTCGGTGTGCAGCGCCACCGAGCCGTCCGAAAACAGCAGCGCCGGGGCGTAGGACGCCTCCATGGCCGTAGGGGCGGGGCTGAGGGCGACGCGCACCTGACGGGGCACGGGCCCGCCGTCCGCGGCGCGCAGCACGTCCCGGTGACCGGCGCGCTCCAGCACCACGCCGGGCGTCTCCACCCGCCACTGCCCCGGCCGCCACGGACCGCGGTTGTTCTGCTGCAGGGCCGAGTGATCGAAGGCCCAGACGGCGGCGTCCCGGTCCAGATCAAAGGTGACGCTCCAGCGGTCGCCGTCCCGCGCGATCACAGCCGACGGGCCCGGGTCACCCGGGGACCCCGACGACGGGACGTCAGACGCCGCAAGGGCGAGAACGGACAGGACGAGGGCGATGGTCATGGGCGGCCTCCGGACGATGCGAACCGCTAGCAAGCGGAACCGCTCCCCGTCATCTTAAGCTTGTGTCATGCGGATGAGGGCCCGGCGCCGGCGGGCTCCACGCGCTGCGCCTCCGCACGGCGTCGCCGACGGAGTTGGGGAAGCGGCGGGCGCGGGCGATCGCGCCCGGGACCGGGGCGGCGCCGTCGCCGGCGGCCGCCCTTGATGGGTGTTTCGGCGTGGTCGCTCGCGCCCGCCCGGCCGTTCTGTTCGTGAGCGCCGCGGGGGAGGGTCCTCTTCAGCCGGCCGACGCGCGACCTCGCTTGTCGCGCGCCCGGAGTTCCGCCGGTTCGTCCCCATGCCGCATGCTCGGCCCACGACGGGCGGCGGCGTCCAGGACGCCCGCCGGACCCCGGGCTCTCAATGCCCGGGCAAACCCGCTCGACCGGTCCCGCCGCGCGTCCGGCCCTGGCGCCAACGCCTTCCCCCGCGACGGAACCCCAGAAGCTTAAGGCATGGATGAGCGCGGTCGGAAAACCGGACGAAAAATTCGTCCGGGTCGTTCTGCAGCAAGCCATTGGCGTGCGGAAATGCGGGACGACCGGAGCCGGCGCGCCCGCTTTTATGCGCCCTTCAGCGAGCGCAGCATCAGTTCATGCCGCCAGGCCGCCACGTCGGCCAGGGCCCGGTCCAGTTCAGTGCGCACCCGGTCCAGCCCGGCGCCGTCGCCGGCTTCCGCCCCGGCGCAGGCGCGGGCCAGGTCGCCGGCCCCGATGCCCGCCGCCGCCCCGCGCAGGGTGTGGGTCGCGTCGCGCCAGCCGTCGGTCCCCGGCTCCAGCAGGGGCGCCCAGATCGCCGCCTGTTCCACGAACAGGGCCAGCACCTCCCCGGACACGTCGTCGTCCCCGCCGGTGGTCCGCTCCAGCACCGAGAAATCCACCGCCCCGCTCAGATCCCGCCTGGCCATCGGCCCCTCCATCCACGTTCGCCATCATGACCGGCGCAAAAGCCTTGCGAAAGCCCCCGTGACCTAGTAGGAGGTCCGCCCTTCGCCGGATGCGTCCGACGAGGCGTACGATGGTTCGGGTGATTAGCTCAGTTGGTAGAGCAGCTGACTCTTAATCAGCGGGTCCACGGTTCGAGCCCGTGATCACCCACCATCGGCCCTTCCTGAAAGACTGATCGCCCTTCCCTCCCGCGCCGGCTGGCCGGGCGGAAGGCTGCTCCGGCGGATCGCCGCGAGGGAGCGCATCGGGCCGGGCGACGTTGAGCCGGTGATGAGCAACCTGCTTCCGCCAATCGCCGGCGCCGTCCTGCTCGGGCTTCTCACCGTGGACGTGTTCGTGACGGCCCTGACCCTGCGGGGCGCCGGGCCCCTGACAGGACGCCTGGCGCAGGGGCTGTGGCGCGGCCTGCTGCGGCTTCACCGCGGCCGCGCCGGCCACCGCCTGCTCGGCTTCGCCGGCGGGGCCATCGCCGCCCTGACCCTGGCCTACTGGGTCCTGGTCCTGTGGGCGGGCTGGGCGCTGGTGTTCGCCGGAGCCGCGGGCGCGGTGGTCGATTCCCAGGGCCAGCCGGCCGATCTGTGGTCCCGCATCTATTTCGCCGGCTTCAACATCTTCACCCTGGGGCTGGGCGACTACCGGCCGGTGGGGGCGGCCTGGCAGATGGCGACCGTCCTGGCCTCCGCCAGCGGCCTGGTGGTGGTGACCCTGGGCATCACCTACCTGCTTCCCGTCCTGTCCCACGCCGTGTCGCGGCAGGCGCTGGCCGGGCAGGTGGGCCTTCTGGGACCGACGCCGGCGCGGGTGGCCCTGAACGCCCGGGCGCAGGGGCTGGACGCCTTCGCCGAGCGCCTGTCACGCCTCGAGGGCGACGTCCTGCAGCAGGGCCGGCGGCATCTGGCCTATCCGGTCCTGCACTATTTCCACACCGGCGACCCCCGTCTGGCCCTGCCGCTGCGCCTGGCGGTGCTGTACGAGGGGCTGCTGATCCTGACCCACGGCCTCGGCGACCGGGACCAGCCCCCGCCGCCGGCCTGTCTGTCGATGCTGGCGGCCCTGGATCTCTTTCTGGACAGCGTCGCCGGTGACCTGCTGGCCGGAGAGGCGCAGACCCCGCCCGCCCCCTCGCTCACGCCGCTGGCCGACGCGGGCGCACCGGTGCGGCCCCGGGCCGCGTTCGAGGCCGCGCTGCGCCGCCGGGACCACCGGCGCGCCCTGATGCGGGGCCTGCTGGCCCACGACGGCTGGGGCTGGAGCGACGTTGGGGACGCCTGACCGGCTCAAACCGCCGGCGACGGCTCCGCGGAAGCGGGCAGACGGGCGGCCCGGCGCCGCGCGCGCAGATAGATGAGCGGTGTCGCCAGGGTGCGCAGGACGGACAGGGCGAAGGCCAGGCCATACAGCCTTATGCCCACCAGAAAGACGTCGCCGTTGACGCTGGCCGGCGCCAGCGGCTCCGCCACGATCAGGCCGGTGATCGCCTGCAGGTCGCGCGGCCCGAGGAAAAACAGGAAATAACCGACGGAGCCGGCGATCCCCTCGCGCAGGAAGGTCTCGACGGCCTCCAGCACGCCGAGGTCGCCGAACAGGGTCTGTTGCGCCGCCGGAGGCGCGAAGGCGTAGCTGGTCCCCATCAGGGCGAAGAGGACCAGGAACATCACCAGTCGCGCGGCGTAGGCGCCGGACAGCAGCGCCAGGGTCTGGCCCGGCCGCAGCCGCTGGATCAGGGAGGCGCGCTTCCGCTCCCCCTCGCCCACATCCGGGATCAGGTCCGGAAAGGTCAGGCTGAGGATGGCGATGAA
>JBALUZ010000181.1:0-5049 GCA_036963825.1 Brevundimonas sp. | reverse complement strand
CAGCTGTGCTGGACATCCAGATTGAAGGCCCGGATGCGCTCGTCAGCGTCCGCATTGAGCCGGCGCGAGGCGTCCACATAGGCCAGGGCGCGGATTTCACCCGACGACAGCGTGCGCCGCCATTCGCCTGAGACATGACCGCCGGTCATCTCGGCCTCGGCCGGGCCCTGGTGGCTGAACGCCTCAGCCTGCAAGGTCCAGGTGTCGCCGCCCGCCAGGGCGCCGTCGGCGCGGAACCCACCCCGCACGCCATGGGAGTCGTCGCCTGCGCCGCCGCCGCCCAGCAAGTCGCTCTCCGCCCGCTCGAACCCGCGCACATAGGCCCGCCATGCGGCGTCGCCCGCCCGGCCGCCGATCCGCATGGACAGCACGGCGTCCTCGGAGCCGACGCCGACCGAGACCGCCGGCCCCGTGGTGTCGTGGGCCGTCCGGGTGATGATGTTGATCACCCCGTTCACGGCGTTGGCGCCGTACAGGGCGCCGCCCGGTCCGCTGATCACCTCGATCCGCTCGATGTCCTCCAGCAGCAGGCTGTGGGCGTCCCACAGCACCCCGGAGAACAGGGTCGAATAGATGCTGCGGCCGTCCACCAGCACCAGCAGCTTGTTGGCGGCCTCGAACGAATTGAAGCCCCGCGCGCTGATCGCATAGTTGTTGGCGTCGACCTGCTGGACCTGAAGGTTCGGCGCCAGGCGCAGCACCTCCGGAAGGTTGGGCGCGCCCGACCGCCGGATGTCGTCGCGGGTGATGACGAAGACGGCGGCGGCGGCGTCGGACAGGGACTGGGGCGCACGGGCCACGGAGGTGACCTGGATCTGGGCCAGTTCCTCCAGGGTCAGGGCTGTAAGGTCCCCGGGCTCCGAGGCACGGGCGTGCGTGGCGGCGGCGGCGAACGCCACAGCCGCAATGACGACCTTCAGACGCGTGTTCAATAGTGTCCCCCCTCGCTCGCCGGAAACGCGGCTCGCCCGGCAAGGTTCCATGAATGCCGGCGCCGCTGCAATGTCTGTACACTGCTGATCTCCGCGGACAGGCGGCGACCGGCGCCCGGGATCACGCGACGGTGAAGCTCGACGGCGCCCTCAGAAGGGAACCCGGCGCGCGGTTGCGCTTTCGCGTCTTCGAGCACGACCGCTCAAGCCTGGAGGGTGACACGATGAACAGAATTGCAGCCATCACCGCCGCGGCGATCGTCGCCGGTTTCGCCGCCCCCGGTTCCGCCGGACTGCCGGACATGGAGCCGCAGCGACAGAACAACCTCTGCTACACCGCCTGCCGGATCGAATGCCAGTATCTGCACCAGGGCGACCAGGCCGCCATCACCCAGTGCTACGTCCAGTGCGCGATCGACAAGTGCGGCGCGACGGTCTGACGGCTCCCGGTCAGCCTGCCTGTCCAGCCAGCGCCCGGTGAAGCGGCCCGGCCGACGGGCCGAGGATCAGATGGGCGCCTGAAGGCGTGATCGCGACGGCGCGCGCGCCCAGATGCTTGAGGGCCGCGACGTCGGCGCGCGCCGCATCCCTGAGCGTCAGGCGCAGCCGCCCGTCGCAGCGCTCGGCGCGCAGCAGGTTTCCGCGTCCGCCCAGGGCCGCGAGCCAGGCGTCGGCGGGGGCGATGACGGCCGCGCCGTCCATGGCCGAGCGGATCTCGCCCGCCACCTGGTCCGCCACGGGCCCCAGAACCACCTGCAACGCCCGGTCCGACGGGCGCACCAGACCGCGCGCGCCAAGGGCCTTCAGCGCCGCCTCGTCGACCACGCCCTGGTCGTTGAGGATCAGCCGCAGGCGGGTGGTGCAGGCCTCCACGCTCTCCACATTGGCCGTCCCGCCCAGGGCCGCCAGATAGGCCGCGCCCCGTCCGCCGGACGCAGCCGTCTGCGCCGGGCCCGACGCGGCCACAGGCTCGTCCGCGCGGCCCGGGGTCTTGAGGTCCATCCAGCGGATCACCAGCCGGAACAGGCCGTAGTAGAGGGCGAAATAGGCCAGGCCGACCGGGATCAGCATCAGCGGCCGCGTGGACTGGTTGAAGTTCAGCACATAGTCGAACAGGCCCGCCGAAAAGCCGAAGCCCAGCTTCACGTCCAGCAGGCTCATGATCACCATGGCCGCGCCGGTCAGCACCGTGTGCACGGCGTACAGCACCGGGGCGAGGAACATGAAGGTGAACTCGATGGGCTCGGTCACCCCGGTCAGGAAGGCGGTCAGGGCCAGGGACATGAGCATGCCGCCCACGGCCTTTTTCCGCTCCGGCTTGGCCGCGTGATACATGGCGAGGCACGCGGCGGGCAGGCCGAACATCATCACCGGGAAGAAGCCGGACATGAAGGCGCCCGCCTCCGGATCCCCGGCGAAGAAGCGGCGCAGATCGCCGGTGACGCCCTGATAGTCCCCGATCACGAACCAGGCGATGTTGTTGAGGATGTGGTGCAGGCCCGTGACGATCAGCAGCCGGTTCAGCACGCCGTAGAGGAACAGCCCCACCTCGCCCGAACCGACGATGGCGCGGCTGAAGCCGTCCATGGCGCCGCTGATGCCGGAGAAGCCGAACCCGATGATGGCCGCCAGCGCCAGACCCGCCACGCCGCTGACGATGGGCACGAAGCGGCGCCCGGCGAAGAAGGCCAGATACTCCGGCAGCTTCAGGGTCGAGAACCGGTTGTAGAAGTCCCCCGCGATCAGGCCCGAGAGGATGCCGATGGGCACGCTGAGCCGCGCCAGCGCCCCGTCCCGCCACGCCGCCCCGGCCAGGGCGGCGGACGTCTCGTCGAGGCCGGCGATCACTTCGGGCGGCACGACCAGCAGCGCCTTGGCGCCCTCGACAGCGATCAGGAAGCAGACCACCCCCGCAAGCCCTGCGGCGCCGTTGCCGTCGCGGGCGAAGCCCACCGCCACGCCGATGGCGAACAGCAGGCCCAGGTTCGAGAACACCGCGTCCCCCGCCGCCGACATGAAGGCGATGTCCAGCAGGTCCGGCTGGCCCAGCCTGAGCAGCAGGGCCGCGGCGGGCAGCACCGCGATGGGCAGCATCAGGGCCCGGCCCAGAGGCTGCAGGCGTTCAAGCAGGGCCTTCATCGGTCGGCTCCCCTTCGGAAATCATCGGCCAAGGCGCGCACCTCGTCCACGGAGGCGCACGCCAGCGCCCGCGCCGCCAGATCGCGGCAGGCCTCGAGCGTCAGTCCGCGCAGCAGGGCCTTCAGGTCCGGCAGCACGGCGGGCGAGGCCGACAGTTCGGTCACGCCCAGCCCCACAAGGATCGGCGCGGCGGCCATGTCGCCGGCGCGCCCGCCGCAGACCCCCACCCAGCGCCCCTTGGCCGCCCCCGCCTCGCAGGTCTGGCGGATCAGGCGCAGCACGGCGGGGTGCAGGCCGTCGATGCCCGCGGCCACCGCCGGATTGCCCCGGTCGCGGGCCAGCACATACTGCGTCAGGTCGTTGGTGCCGATGGACAGGAAATCCGCCTCTTCGGCGATCAGGTCGGCGGTGACGGCGGCGGCGGGCGTCTCGATCATGACGCCCAGTTGCACGGGCGTCGCCACGCCCAGGTCGCGCCGCGCCTCCTCCAGCATGCGGCGCACGGCGGCCAGTTCGTCAGGGCTGGCGACCATGGGGACCATGATGCGGCACTGGCCGGCGGGCGTGACCCGCAGGATGGCGCGCAGCTGGGTCATCAGCATCTGCGGCCGCCACAGGCCCACCCGCACCCCGCGCAGGCCCAGGGCCGGGTTCTCCTCGTGGGGAATGGGCAGATAGGGCATGGGCTTGTCGCCGCCCGCGTCCAGGGTCCGCACGATCAGCGGCCGTCCGCCCAGCCCGTCGGCGATGGCCTGATACTGCGCAGCCTGCTCGTCCTCGTCCGGCGCCGTCTCCCGCTCGAGGAACAGGAACTCGGTGCGCAGCAGGCCGCAGCCCTCGGCGCCGTTGGCCACCGCCCGTTCGGCCTCGCCCACCGCGCCCAGATTAGCGAACACCTCGATGCGGGTTCCGTCCAGCAGGCGGCAATCCTCGCCCGCGTTTTCGAGAGCGGCGGCGTGGCGTTGATGGCGCCGGGCCAGATCTGTCTGCGCCGCCTCCAGCGCCGCAGCGTCGGGCGACACCCGCAGGGTCCCGGCGTCGGCGTCCAGGATCAGGGCTGCGCCGTCCATCACGTCCATCAGCTCGTCGCCCACCGCCACCAGACTCGGCAGGCCCATGGACGCGGCCAGAATGGCCACGTGCGACGTCGGCCCGCCCCGCGCGATGCACAGGCCCCCGATCCGCGACGGGTCCAGCGCCATGACCTGCGACGGCGCCAGCTCCTCGGCGATGACCACGGCGCCCGCGGGCAGGTCCGCCGCGCCCTCGCCCTCGCCTGTCAGCACGGCCAGCACCTGACGCTCCAGATCCTTCAGGTCGTCCACCCGCTCGGCCATGCGCCGGTCGCCAAGAGCGTTCAGCGCCTGCACGAAGCCGTCGATGGCCGTGCGCCAGGCGTGACCCGCGCTGCGGCCCTCATTGATGCCCCGCTGGGCCGCGGCCAGCAGCTCGGGATCGTCCAGGAAGGCCAGGTGGGCGCCGGCGATGGCGCTGCGGGTGGCGTCGCCGCCGGTCAGGGCCTGAAGCCGGTCGCGCACCGTCTCCAGCGCGCCGTTCAGCGCTGCGTGCTCGGCGTCAGGGCCGCGTCCGTCGACGGAGACCTCGATCTCGGCCCGCGTGAGGCGGGCGGCCTTGCCGATGGCCACGCCCGGCGCCGCCGTCACCCCGCGCAGGACGCCGCTCTGAAAGGCCCGCCTCGGCGCCGCCCCGGGGGCGGGCTGCGGCGCAGGGACGGCGGCAGGCGCCGCCGCGGCCTCGCCCATGCCGCCCTCGATCAGCTCCGCCAGCGCCTGCACCGCCCGCGACGCGTCCGGGCCGCTGGCCGTGAGGGTGATGGGGTCCCCATGCCGGATGGCCAGGGCCATGACCCCGACGGGGCTCTTCGCGCTGGAGCGACGGTTGAAGGCCGCCACCGTCACCTCGGCGTCGAACCCCCGGGCCAGCGCCGCGATCCGCGCCGCGGGTCGGGCGTGGATGC
>JBALUZ010000180.1:0-5053 GCA_036963825.1 Brevundimonas sp. | reverse complement strand
CATCGGCCTGCCGGTCAGCCTGTCCTTCCGGCGCAAGGACATCCTGAAGAACGACCACCCCTGCTACGTCGGCGATCTCGGTCTGGGCTGCAATCCGGCCCTGATCGCCCGGGCCCGGAACGCGGACCTGATCATCGCCGTCGGCGCCCGCCTGGGCGAGAATCCGACCCAGGGCTACACCCTGTTCGAGCGCGAGAGCCTGGCCGACCGGCTGGTCCATATTCATCCCGGCGCCGAGGAGCCGGGCCGGGTCTGGCCGACCCTGCTGTCGGCGGTCGCGGACAATTCCCTGGCCGCCCTGGCCCTTTCGGAGCTCGACCCCGGCCGCACCTGGCACGGCGAGGCCAGGGCCGGCCATGCCGACTATCAGGCGTTCTCGACCCCGGTGCCGGTCACCGGCGCGGTGAACATGAGCGAGTGCATGGCGCATCTGAACGACGCCCTGCCGCCGGACGCCGTGGTCACCAACGGGGCGGGCAATTTCGCCGCCTGGCTGCACCGGTTCTATCGCCACAGGGCCTGCCGCACCCAGCTGGCGCCCACCTCCGGCGCCATGGGCTACGGCTTTCCCGCCGCCATCGGGGCCAAGGCGGTGCACCCGGAGCGGGAGGTCATCTGCATCGCCGGCGACGGCGACTTCATGATGCTGGCCCAGGAGCTGGCCACGGCGGTCCAGCATGGCCTGAACATCATCACCGTGGTGGTGGACAACGGAACCTACGGCACCATCCGCATGCATCAGGAAGGCCACTATCCGGGCCGCGTGATCGCCACCGACCTGAAGAACCCGGACTTCGTCAAATACGCCGAGGCCTTCGGCGCCTTCGGGGTGCGTTGCGAACGGACCGCGGACTTCCCCGCCGCCCTGCAGGCCGCGCGCGCGGCGGCGAAGGACCGGCCCGCCCTGGTCCACCTGATCACCGACGCCGAGGACATCGCCCCCAACCGCACCATCAGCGGGCTGCGCAAGGGATAGGCGGCGATCCGTCTCCCGTCCGGGAGACGGCCAGGCCGCATCACTCCGCCGGCAACGGCTGTTCCTGTTCCAGCGGCACGGTGTCGTCCCTGCGTCCCATCCGGCGCCGCACGAAACGCGAGAAGTCGTCCACGATGGTGAAGATCGCCGGGATGTACAGCAGCGACAGGAAGGTGGACGAGATCAGCCCGCCGACCACCGCGATGGCCATGGGCGAGCGGAACTCCACGTCCGCCCCCCAGCCGACGGCCACCGGCAGCATGCCTGCGCCCATGGCGAAGGTGGTCATGATGATGGGCCGGGCCCGCTTGTGGGCCGCATCCATGATGGCGTCGTAGCGGCTCATGCCGTCCTGTTCGGCGATGATCACGTAGTCCACCAGCAGGATCGAGTTCTTGGCGGCGATGCCCATCAGCATCAGGATGCCGATCAGCGACGAGATGGAGAAGCTGGATCCGGCGATCAGCAGGGCCACGAAGGCGCCGGCGATGGCCAGCGGCAGGGCCGCCATGATGGTGATCGGATAGGCGAAGCTTTTGAACAGCAACACCAGCACCGCGTACATCAGCAGAATGCCGGTCGAGAACGCGATGATGAAGCCGGTCAGCATCTCCTGGATGAACTCCTGGTCGCCCGCCGGGGTCTGGCGCACGCCGGGCGGCAGGTTCTGCACCGACTCCAGCGCCTGGACCCGTTGCGCCGCCTCGCCCGAGCGGATGCCGTCCAGCTCGGCCGTGATGGTGGCCACCCGGGCGCGGTCCTGACGCGTGATCTGGGACGGACCGGCGCCGAAACGGATGTCGGCCACGGACGACAGCGGGACGCTGTTCCCGGTGTGGGTGGGGACCTGCAGCGTCTCCAGCACCGAGAGCTCCTCGCGCGCATCCTCGGTCAGAAGCAGGCGGATGGGAATCTGCCGGTCGCCCAGGTTGTACTTGGGCAGGTTCTGCTCCACGTCGCCAAGGGTCGCCACGCGGACGGTCTGGGAGATAGCGCCGGTCGAGACGCCCATCATGGCGGCCTGGTCGCTGCGCGGGGTGACGAGGATCTCGGGTCGGGCGATGGCGGCGGTGTTGACCACATTGGCCAGCCCCGGCACGCCGCGCATGTCCGCCTCGATCTGGCGGGCGGCCGCCTGCAGGGCCTCGCCGTCGTCGCTGAGGATCGAGAAGGTGTAGCTGGTGCCGTCGCTGGGTCCGCCGCCCTGCTGGGCCACGCCGGCGCCGATGCGGGCGCCGGGGATGGCGTCCCACGCATCAACCATCTCGCGGGCGAATTCCTGCTGCGTCATGGTCCGCTCGCCCGGCTCGACCATGTCGGCGTAGACATAGGCCTGGCGCGGATCCTGCCCGCCGATGGAGGCGTAGACCGAGGTGACTTCGGGCCGCTCCAGCAGCTCGCGGGTCATGCGCTGGACCACACGATCGGTCTGGCGGAGCGTCGATCCAGGCGGCAGCTCGGCCGAGAAAGAGGCCCGGGACTGGTCTCCGGCCGGCTGGAACTCGAACGGCAGCATGGGGATGAGAAACAGGGAGCCGATGAACAGCAGGGTCCCCATGGCGAACGCCTTCCAGCGGTTGCCCAGAACCCAGGCCAGCGCCCGGATGTAGCGGTGCATCCAGAACGGATCCTTGTCCTCGTGCTTTTCGTCGCGCTTGAGCATGTAGGCGGCCATCAGCGGCGTCAGGGTCCGCGCCACCAGCAGCGAGAAGCCCACCGAGACGCATGAGGCGATGGCGAAGGCCTTGAAGAACTGGCCCACGATGCCCGGCATGAAGCCGGTGGGCGCGAACACCGCGATGATGGTGGCCGTCGTGGCCACCACCGCCAGGCCGATCTCGTCCGCCGCCTCCATCGCCGCGTGATAGGGCTTCTTGCCCCCGCGCATGTGGCGGACGATGTTCTCGATCTCGACGATGGCGTCGTCCACGAGGATGCCGATGGTCAGGGACAGGGCCAGAAGGGTGACGCCGTTCAGCGACTGGCCCGTCAGGTCCAGGATGGCCATGGTCGGAATGATGGACATGGGCATGGCCGTGGCCGCGATGATCGTGGCGCGCCAGTCGCGCAGGAACACGAACACCACGACCACCGCCAGGGCGGCGCCCAGGAGCAGCGCCTCGATGGAGGCCAGGTAGCTCTCCTCGATGTATTCGACGTTGGCGCTGATCTGCTCGATGGAGACGTCTTCGTTCTGCTCGTCCAGCCGGGCCACGGCTTCGCGCACGCGCTCGGCGGTGCGCACCTCCGAGGCGTCGCGGGAACGCAGGAAATTGAAGGTGACCACCTCCTGGCCGTTGAACCGCGCCATGCGGCGCGGCTCGGTCCAGCTGTCCTCGACCGAGCCCAGATCGCGCAGACGCACCGTGCCGCCGCCGGACAGCGGGATCAGGGTCTCGCGCAGTTGCTCGATGGAGTCCGCGGATCCGAGGGTGCGGATGGCGCGCTCGGAACCGGCCACGGTGATGCGGCCGCCCGGAAGGTCGGAGTTGACGTTTGTCAGCGCCTGGCTGACCGCAGCCGCGGTGACGCCGTAGGAGGCAAGGCGATCGGGATCCAGCTCGACCCGGATCTCGCGATCCACGCCCCCCTGGCGGTTGACCTCGCCCACCCCCGACACGGCCAGCAGTTCGCGGCTGACGGTGTTGTCCACGTACCAGCTCAGCTGCTCCGGGGTCATGGTCGGCGAGCGGACCACATAGGTGATCAGGGAATCGCCGGTGATGTCGATGCGCTGGACCGCCGGCTCCTGCATGTCCTGGGGCAGGTCGGCGCGAAGGCCCGACATGGCGTTGCGCACGTCATTGGTGGCGCGTTCGGTGTCGGTGCCCAGCTCGAACTCGATGGTGGTTGAGGACACCCCGTCCGAAACGTTCGAATAGACCCGACGGACCCCGGACAGGCTGGTGATCGAATCCTCGATCAGCCGCGTGACCTGGACCTCCATCTCGGCCGGCGCGGCCCCGGGCCTCACGGCGGTCACCGCCACCAGCGGGAAATCGATGTCCGGATTGTTGTTGATCCGCATCGACATGAAGCTGATCGTTCCCGCCAGCGTCAGGATGATGAACAGCAGGATGATCGGGATCGGATTGCGGATCGACCAGGAGGATATCTGGTTCATGACTGCGCCTTACTCGGCCGCCGGGGCGGCGGGTGCGGACCGGGCAGGCCGGGCCACCGCGACACGATCGCCCTCGCCGAGGAAGCCGGCGCCTTCGACGACCACGCGGGCGCCTTCTGCGACGCCCTCCACCGAGGTGAAGTCGTCGGTCCGCGACAGGATCTCCACGGGCTGGAAGGTGACGCGGTTTTCGGCTCCCAACACGAACACTCCCGGGCGGTTTTCACGGTAAAGCACCGCGGGCGTCGGGACGGCCACCGCCGGCCGGGCTCCCACGTCGATCTCCGCGCGGGCGAACATGCCCGGCTGAAGCCCGCTGTTGCTGCTCAGGGCGATGCGGGCGATGCCCAGGCGCGTCTCGGGATCAACCTCGGGCGTCACGATGCGCACGCGGCCGGTGGCCGAACCGACGCCGTCAGAGCTGACGGTCGCGGTCTGTCCCGCCCGGACCAGGCCCAGCTCCGTCTCCGGCACGCGGGCGTCCAGCTCCAGCCGGCCGTCGCGGACGATCCGGAAGAGCTCGGCTCCCGCCGAAACGATCTGGCCGCGCGTGACGCTGCGGCTGATCACCAGGCCGGCGACCGGGGCGCGAATGGTGCTCTGGTTCAGGCGCGTGCGGGTTTCGGAGAGGGCCGCGCGGGCCGAGGCCAGCTGGGCGTCGGCCGCCCGCTGCTCCGAAATGGCGAGATCGAGGGAGGCCTGCGCCAGGAAGCCGCGCTCGCGCAGCTCCCGGGCCCGGCCGAGTTCAGCGCTCTCGCGCTCCGCGTTGGCCTCGGCCGAAGACACCGCCGCTTCCTGCTGGGCCAGCTGCGCACGAAGCAGATCGTCATTCAGCTGCACCAGGGCCTGGCCCTGGCGCACATAATCACCCTCATCCACATAGACGGCGGTGGCGGTCAGCCCCCCTGCCTCGGCGCCTACGGGCACCTCTTCCCAGGCGCTCACCGTTCCGG
>JBALUZ010000179.1:0-5136 GCA_036963825.1 Brevundimonas sp. | reverse complement strand
GCCAGTTTCTCGCACAGGGGCCACAGCTCGGCCTCCAGCGCCTCCAGCGTGCTCAGGTCGTCGTTGAAGGTGGTCTCGGCGCTCATGCCCTTGCGGTCGTGGTCCGGGTTCACGGGCCGGGCGTCGCGGGCGTGGGCCAGGTCATGCAGGCGCAGACCGGAGTCCCCGTAGCGCCGCACCAGGGTCTTCACATCCTCGCGCGCCAGATCGCCCACCGTGGCGTAGCCGTCGCTGCGCAGGCTTTTGGAGAACACCTTGCCCACGCCCGGCAGGATGGTCACCGGCTTGTCGGCCAGCAGGCTCTTCGCCTCCGCCGCGCCGATCACCGAGAACCCGCGCGGCTTGTCCAGCTCCGACGCGATCTTGGCCAGGAACCGGTTGGGGGCCAGGCCGATGGAGACGGTCAGGCCGGTCTCCTCCTCGATCTGTTTCTGCAGCCGGATCAGCTGGAACGCGGGCGGGCCGCCGTTCAGCCGTTCGGTGCCCGACAGGTCGGCCCACGCCTCGTCCAGCGACAGGGTCTGGATCAGGGGCGTCAGCCGGGCCAGGGCGCCGAGGATGCGGCCGCTTTCATGTTTGTATTTGGCGAAGTCCGGCTTGATGACCACCGCCTCGGGACAGGCTTTCAAGGCCTTGAACATGGGCATGGCCGAGCCGACGCCGTACAGCCGGGCCACATAGCACGCGGTGGACACCACGCCCCGCTTGCCGCCGCCCACGATCACCGGCCTGTCGCGCAGCTCGGGCCGGTCGCGCTTCTCCACTGAGGCGTAGAAGGCGTCGCAGTCCAGATGGGCGATGGTCAGGCGGTCCAGCTCGTCGTGCACCACCACGCGCGGCGAGCCACACGACGGGCAGCGCGATGCCGCCCGCTCGCCGGTCCACAGACAGTCGCGGCAGATGGCCTTCATCGCCCGGCGTTCGCCCTTCATGCCAACTTAAGAATGCCCGGTCATGATGACGCCTGAATAAGACGCGGCCGGTCCCTGCCCATACAGGGACGGCGAAGCGTGTCGGCAGGGAACAGACCGGTCGGTGATGATGTCCAAGAAAGTCCTCATCGTCGAGGATAACGAGCTGAACATGAAGCTCTTTCATGACCTGCTCGATTCCCAGGGGTACGAGACCCTGCAGACCCGCGAGGGCCTTCAGGCCCTGGCCCTGGCGCGCGAACATCGCCCGGACCTGATCCTGATGGACATCCAGCTGCCCGAAATCTCCGGCCTCGAGGTCACCAAATGGCTCAAGGAGGACGAGGATCTGGCCCATATCCCCGTGGTCGCCGTCACCGCCTTCGCCATGAAGGGCGACGAGGAGCGCATCCGCGAGGGCGGGTGCGAGGCCTACATCTCCAAGCCCATCTCGGTGATGGGCTTTCTGGACACCGTGAAACGGTATGTGGCGTAGCGAGGCAGGCCGATGACCGCGCGCATTCTGGTGGTCGACGACGTCGAGGCGAACGTTCGCGTGCTCGAGGCCAAGCTGACGATCGAGTACTATGACGTCCTGACATGCGCCGACGGCCCGACCGCGCTCGAGATCGCCGCCCGGGACCAGCCCGACATCATCCTGCTGGATGTGATGATGCCGGGCATGGACGGCTTCGAGACCTGCCGCCGGCTGAAGGCGAACCCCGTCACGCGCCACATCCCGGTGGTGATGGTCACCGCCCTCGACGGCCGTGACGAGCGTATCAAGGGGCTGGAGGCCGGGGCCGACGACTTCGTCACCAAGCCCATCGACGACGTGGTCCTGTTCGCCCGCGTCCGCTCCCTGAGCCGGCTCAAGCTGGTCATGGACGAACTGCGCGAGCGCGAGGAATCCGGGCGCAAGCTGGGCCTGGAGGAAGGCTCCGCCCGCATGCGCGGCATCGGCGGGCGCGTCCTGATCGTGGACGACAACGAGCGCCAGGCGCAGAAGATTTTCGATCAGCTCAGGGAAGAGCACCGCCCGGTGATTGAGCCGGACGCCGGCAACGCCCTGATGGCCTCGCGCGGGCCTGTGGACCTCATGATCATCAACGCCGCGGCTGACGGGTTTGACGGCCTTCGCCTCGCGGCCCACATCCGGTCGGCGGAGCTGACGCGCCACCTGCCGCTGCTGATCATCATCGAGCCGGAGGACCGGCAGCGCCTGGTCAAGGCGCTGGAGCTGGGCGTCAACGACGTGCTGCCCCGGCCCGTGGACGCCCAGGAACTGGCCGCCCGCGCCCGCACCCAGATTCGCCGCAAGCGCTACACCGACTTCCTGCGCGACAAGCTGGATCACAGTCTGGAGATGGCCGTCACCGACGCCCTGACCGGCCTGCACAACCGTCGCTACATGACCACCCAGCTGCAGGCCCTGGCGTCGCGAGCGTCGCGCGGCGGAGAGCCGGCGGCGGTGATGGTTCTGGACATCGACCACTTCAAGGCGGTCAACGACGGCTTCGGCCATGACGCGGGCGACGAGGTGCTGCGCGAGTTCGCGGTCCGCCTGGCCACCAATGTGCGGGCCATCGATCTGCCCTGCCGTTACGGGGGTGAGGAGTTCGTCGTGGTCATGCCGGGCGCCTCGCTGGAGGCCGCCGAGCGGGTCGCCGACCGCATTCGCCGCGACGTGGGCGGCACGCCCTTCCGGATCATGGGCGGGCGGGAGCTGCTGACGGTCACCATATCGGCCGGCGTGGCGGCGACCCAGGGCGACCACGACACGCCCGAGGCCCTGCTGAAGCGGGCGGACGAGGCGCTCTATGAGGCCAAGAGCTCGGGCCGCGACCGGGTCATCGCCCGCGCCGCCTGACGGCCGCCGGAGCGCAGGCATAGAAAAACGCCCGGTCTGCCGACCGGGCGCTTTCAATTGGTCAGCAGATCAAGGTGTTACTTGATCTTGCCTTCCTTGAATTCGACGTGCTTCTTCGCGACCGGGTCGTACTTACGCACGACCATCTTCTCGGTCATGGTGCGGGCGTTCTTCTTGGTGACGTAGAAGAAGCCGGTGTCCGCCGTGGAGTTCAGGCGGATCTTGATGGATGCCGGTTTGGCCATCGGGGACTACCTTAGAGCAAACGGCCGGAACGGAACGGTCCCGGCCGCGGAAATCGGAGCGGCGGAACATACTCAGGCGCGCGCCAAAGTCAACGGCGGGTTGGCTCTGTATGGTCCGGCCCCGGTTTCGCTTGTGCCCCGAAGCCTGGCCGTTAGGCTGGCGGGCATGAAAACCACGCTGAAGGCGTATAGCGCCCCCGTCGCCATCCTGTCCGCCCTGGCCATCGCCGCGTGCTCGCAGCCGGCCGGCGACGGGGCCCCGGCGACCGAAACCCGGACCGCCGCCCCCCAGGACGCCTTCTTCGCCAACCTGACCGCGCTGTGCGGCCAGCGATTCGAGGGCGAGGTGGTCACCGACGACCCGGTGGACGACGACTTCCGCAGCCAGCGCCTGCTGATGCACGTGCGCGACTGTTCGGACACCGAAATCCGCATCCCGTTCTGGGTGGGCGAGGACCACAGCCGCACCTGGGTCGTCACCCGCAACGACGACGGCGGCCTGACGCTCAAGCACGACCACCGCGACCCGGACGGCGCGGCGCACGCCCTGCACTGGTACGGCGGCGATACCGAGACCGAGGGCACGGCCACCCGCCAGGAGTTCCCGGTGGACCAGTTCTCCATCGACCTGTTCAACGCCAATGACGCGGCGGTCTCGACCACCAACGTCTGGGCGGTCGAGGTGAACCCCGGCGACACCTATGTCTACGAACTGGCCCGCGAGAACCGCCTGTTCCGCGTCGCCTTCGACCTGACCGAGCCGCTGGCGGAGTAGGCGCTCAGACGTCCAGCTCCGCCACGGCGAACCGGGCGTTCTGCTGGATGAAGTCGAAGCGGGCCTCGGCCTTGCGGCCCATCAGGCGCTCGACGAGATCCATGATCTCGTCCTCGCTTTCGGGCAGGGTGACCCGCGCCAGGGTGCGCTTTTTCGGATCCATGGTGGTCTCCTTGAGCTGGGAGGCCATCATCTCGCCCAGACCCTTGAAGCGGCCGATCTCCACCTTCTTGCCCTTGAAGGTGGTGGCCAGCAGTTCGTCCCGGTGCGCGTCGTCGCGGGCATAATCGCTCAGCGGCCCTGCGCTGATGCGGTAGAGCGGGGGCAGGGCCATGAACAGCCGGCCCTGACGGATCAGGTCCGGCATGGCGCGGTAGAAGAAGGTGATCAGCAGGGCGGCGATGTGGGCTCCGTCCACGTCGGCGTCGGTCATGATGACGATGCGTTCGTAGCGCAGGTCGTCGACGCTGAACCGCGTTCCCGCCTGCACGCCCAGCGCCAGCATCAGGTCGCTCAGCTCCACGTTCTGGCGCAGCTTGTCGGCCGTGGCCGAGGCCACGTTCAGGATCTTGCCGCGCAGGGGCAGGATGGCCTGGGTGGTGCGGTCCCGCGCCTGCTTGGCCGAGCCGCCGGCCGAGTCGCCCTCGACGATGAACAGCTCGGTGCCCTCGGCCGCCTGGCGCGAGCAGTCCGACAGCTTGCCGGGCAGGCGCAGCTTGCGGGTGGCGGCGGCGCGCTGGACCTCCTTGTCCTTGCGGCGGCGCAGGCGGTCCTCGGCCCGGTCGATGACGAATCCCAGCAGGGTCGAGGCCTGTTTGGGGCTTTCGGTCAGCCAGTGGTCGAACGGGTCGCGCACCAGCTGTTCGGTCAGGCGCTGGCCCTCGGGCGAGGACAGGCGGTCCTTGGTCTGGCCCTGGAACTCGGGATTGCGGATGAACACCGAGACCATGGCCCCGGCGTTGGCGATCACGTCCTCGGCGGTGATCAGGCCCGCGCGCTTCTCGCCCGACATCTCGCCGTAAGCCTTCAGGCCCTTGACCAGGGCGGCGCGGAAGCCCGCCTCATGGGTGCCGCCGTCGGGCGTCGGCACGGTGTTGCAGTAGGATGATACGAAGCTGTCGGCGTCGCCGAAGCCGATGGGCGACCAGGTCACGGCCCATTCCACGGCCCCGGCCTCGCCCTTCCGCTCCACGCGCCCGGCGAAGGTCGGGGTGACGGTGTCGATCTCGCCGATGCGCTCGGCCAGGGCGTCCGCCAGGCCGCCGGGGAAATGCAGGGTCGCCTCGGCGGGCGTGGCGTCGGTGATCCGCTCCGGCGCGCAGGTCCATTTGATCT
>JBALUZ010000178.1:0-5140 GCA_036963825.1 Brevundimonas sp. | reverse complement strand
GGGAGATGCTGCTTCTTCAGCGCCTTGATCAAGGCTTCGAAGAGCGGGCCGCGCTTGCGCACCAGGATCAGCACGTCGCCCCACTCCATGGGGCGCACGCCGGCCGTCTTGTCGTGCACCGCGTGCCCGGCCTCCACCGAGGCCTTGATCTCGTCGGCGATGCGCTCGGCCACCCGGCGGCGGGCGCCCCGCGCCGCGGCGGCGTCCAGCGGCTCGTCCCAGGCCCGCCGCTCCTCGTCCGCCTCGTCCTGCTCGGGCGCCCACAGATCGATGGTCCCCACCAGCCCGTCCTTGCGGGCCGCTTCGTGGCGGATCAGGGCCGCCGTCCCCTCCCCCGCCTCGCCCCGTCCGGGGCTCAGCGCGCGGGCCAGGTGCGGCTCGGCGAACACCGCGTCCACAGCCGCCAGCACCTCGGCGGTGGAGCGCCAGGACTGCAGCAGCTCGACGCCCTGAAACACCCCGCCCACCCCGGTGATGGCCCGGTCATAGTCCTGGGCCTCGGCCGCCAGCCGCTCGGGCGCGGCGCCCTGGAACGAGAAGATCGACTGCTTTTCGTCGCCCACCACGAAGACCGTGCGCGACGCCCCGTCCCGCGATCCGGCCCCGGTGAAAAACTCGGCGGTCAGGGCCCGCACGATGGTCCACTGCTCGGGCGAGGTGTCCTGGGCCTCGTCCACCAGCACATGGTCCACGCCGCCGTCCAGCTTGTAGAGCACCCAGGCCGCGCCCGGGCCGTCGGTCAGCAGATGCCGCGCCCGCTGGATCAGGTCGGCGAAGTCCAGCGCCCCGGTCGCGGCCTTGGCGGCCTCATAGGCCCGCCCATAGGCGTAGGCCAGCACCAGCGCGGACACCGTGTCCAGCGCCACCTGCGCCGCCCGCGCCCGCTCGAACACCTCCGCCAGCCGCCCCTGCTCGCGCGCCAGCCAGTCCAGGGTCGCCGGGTCCACCGCCTTGGTGCCCAGCCGCTTGCGCGGCTCGCCGGCGCCGGTGAAGAAGATCTCCCGCGCCGCCTCGACCGGGGCCCCGCCGTTCAGCACCGCCTCGGCCACGGCCTGGAGCTTCAGCCCCATGGGCTGGTCGCCCTTTTCGCTCCCCCGCGCGCAGGCCGCCGCCGCGTCCAGCCAGGCCGCCGCGTCGAAGCCCGGGGTCGTCACCGCCGCGCGCGCCGCCTCGGCCCGCTCGATCCATGCGTCCAGCCCCACCGACGCCGTCACCCGCGCCTGCAGGGTCGCCGCCCCCCCGCCGGCCGCCACATAGGCGGTCAGCTCGGCCCGCTTGGCCTCGAACCGGTCGAACATGGCCTCGAAGTCGGGCTGGGACAGCTTGCCCGCCATGTGCAGATAGGCGGCCGCCAGCCCCGGAATGTCCTCGGCCAGCGCCACCCGGTCGCGGGCCCGGCGGCGGATGTCGGCGGCCTCGGCCTCGTCGATGACGCGGAACAGGGGCGAGACCTCCGCCTCCACCGGAAAGCGCCGCAGCAGCTGTTCGCAGAAGGCGTGGATGGTCTGGATCTTCAGCCCGCCCGGCGTCTCCAGCGCCCGGGCGAACAGGGCCCGGGCCCGCGACAGGTCCTGGGCGTCGAAGCTGTCGGCCGCGCGCTCCTCCAGCGCGGCCAGCTGGTCGCGCAGCCGCGCGTCGCCCGCCACGGCCCAGTCGCCAAGCCGCTCGTACAGGCGCCGCTGCATCTCCGCCGCCGCCGCCTTGGTGAAGGTCAGGCACAGGATGGCGCCGGGCGCCGATCCGGCCAGCAGCAACCGCGCCACCCGGTTCACCAGGGTCGTGGTCTTGCCCGACCCGGCGTTGGCCATGACGAAGGCGTTGACCGCCGGATCGGCGGCGATGGCCTGGGGCGAGCGCGTCGGGGGAAAGGGAACGACCGTGCTCATTCATCCCCCTCCGCCGCCGTCGACCATTCGGCCACCCGGGCCAGATGGTCATAGTCCGACACCCGCGCCTGGGCGAACTGGGGCGCGATGCGCGAGCGATAGGGCTGGCCGGGACTGGCGTACTGGCGGATGCGTTTCCGCAATCCCTCCACCGCCTCGTCGGCCAGGGCCGCGGCGCCCGCCTCGCCGTTGCGGTCCATGATCTCGCCCGCCGGGTCGCGCCCGGTCAGGCGCACATACAGCAGGTCGTGGGGCTCGGCCGTCAGCACGGCCCCGAAGCCCCCCTCGCGGGCGATGGCGGCGGTCAGGGACAGCTGCGAACTGAAGCCGCTCTCCACCTGCTTCTTCGTCGGCGGGGCCCCGGTCTTGTAGTCCATCACCGACAGGCGGCCCTCGGCCACCTCCATGCGGTCGGCGCGGGCGGTCAGCAGGAAGCCCTCGACGGGCGACCACTCGCCGTAAGCCTCAAGCGCCACATGGGGCCGCCTGGCCCGCCGGTCGCGCTCGAACCCGGTCACCCAGTCCGCCATGCGCGCGCCCAGCGCCGTCTCCCGCGCCAGCGCCGCCGGGGTCATGCCCGCCGCCGCCAGCTCGGCCAGATAGCGATCCAGGAACCGCTGCTGCGCGCCGGCCTCGCCCAGGGTCTCCCAGTCGCGGGCGAAGGCCTCCAGCGCCGTGTGAATGGCCGTGCCGCGCAGGCGGGCGTCCACCCGTTCGTCGGGGCGCTCCATCTGGTGCAGGTTCAGCACGAAGCGGGCGTAGGTGGCGTAGGGATCGCGCACCCACTCCTCCACCCGCGTCACCGACATCTTCGTCGGCCGGGCCGCCGTGGGGGGCGTCGGGGCGGGACGCTGGGCGGGCTTCAGGGTCCGCGGCGGATCGGCGTCGGGCGCGTCCAGCCGCCGGGCCAGATCATGCAGGTCCGGCCGCTGCGGCAGGCGCGGCGCATCGGGGAACGCCCCGCGCACCAGGGTCTCCAGCCGCCACAGCCAGCGCGACTTCACCGACGGCTGATTGTCCCGCCGTTCGGTGTGCAGCAGATAGACCTCGGGCGCGCAGGCGATCTGGGCGAAGTCGTGGGCCGACAGGCCGATGCGCCGCTCCGGCGGCGGCAGGCCCAGGGTCTTGCGCATGGGCCGCGACAGGAACGGATCGGTCCCCCCGCCGCGCGGCCACACCCCCTCCTCCAGCCCGGCCAGGATGACCCGGTCGGCCCGCACCAGCCGCGCCTCGATGGCGCCCAGAATTCTCAGGCGCGGATGGGCGTCGCCGCCGGTGCGCACCACCTCGGCGGCCATCAACCGCCCCAGCAGCTCGGCGAAGGCCGCGCCGTTCAGCACGCCCGCCTCGGCGCCGTCGGTCATCAGGCCCGCCATCAGCCGCGCGGCGCTGGCGCCGTCCGGGCCGCGCCAGACCTCAGCCCCCTCGCCCAGCGCCTCCGCCGCCTCGCTGATCGCGCGGGCCCAGTCGGCGGGCTTCGCGGCGTCCATCCCGGTCAGGGCCGACAGCACGCCTTCCAGCCGATCAACCAGATCGTGGGCCGTATCGATGCGCGCCTGATCCTCGTCCTTGCGGGGCTTGCCGTTGCGGTTGCGATTGGCCTCCAGCCGCCGCCGCACCGCGTCCCAGTCGGCGGGCCCCGCCCCCCGCAGACCCTCGCGCTCCAGCGCCTCGATCTCGTCCGGCCCGGCCAGGGTTGTCCACGGATGCTTCAGAATGCCCAGCACCGGAACCGCCCCGAAGGCCTTCGCCAACTGCGCCAGCTGGCCCAGCCGCACCCCCGCCGGGGTCTCCGACAAAGGCGAGCCGGCCGAGGAGTCCGCCATCAGGCCCCACCGGCCCAGCCGCGCCTGCACCCTTCGGGCGAACAGCGGATCGGGCGTCACCAGCGCCACCGTCCGGCCGGCCGTCTCCACCCCCTCGCGCATCAGCACGGCGGCCACGGCGGCGGCGGCTTCCTCGGTGCGTGCGGTGACGCCGGTCAGGCCCTCCAGGCCCTCGGCGACCGGATCGCCCCCGCCCTTGCGCATCTCCGCGATGGCCCTGGTCCAGTCGGCGGTGGAGGCCGGCGGCTTCAGGGCCTCGGCGATCAGCCGACGCCGCGCCCGGCCCAGGCGCGCGCTCTCGCCCGTGTCCCGCGCCGGCCAGGCCCGGACCTGGGCCCGGTCGACGCCATGCCGCCCGATCAGCCGCTTCAGGGCCCCCTGCGGGTGCTGCTCGCCGTCGTCGCCGGCGATCTGGTCCCACGCGCCCTGGGACAGGTCCCGGTCCAGTCCGGGCAGCACCACGCAGCCCGACGGCGCCCGGGCCACGGCCCCCAGCACCGCCGCCGCGGCGGGGACGGTGCCCGTGGACCCCGCCGCGATCACCGGAAAGGCCGGCGGCCGTTCATCCCACGCCTCGGCCAGTCTTTTCAGCAGCGTCACCCGCCGCGCGGAGGGGTCGCTCAGCCCGAGTTCGTCCAGCCGCCTCGGCCATTCCTCCACCGCCACGGCCAGGAAGGCGGCGGTGGAGCGCCAGTGCTCGGCCAGATCGGCCTCCACCAGATCGGCCACCCGGCCCGGGTCGGCCACCTCCTCGATCTGGCAGGAATCCAGAAACGCCGCCAGCGCCTCGGCCATCTCCAGCGCGCGCAGGGGCTCCACCGCCCCGCCGTGGTGGGCGGCCACCAGACGCGCCAGCTCGAAGCGGCGCTTCAGCGGCGAGATGGCCGGCTTCAGGTCCAGCTCCAGCTCGCCCGGCGCGAACGGCGGCTCGTCCTCCTCCAGATCGCCCAGCGGCCGCACCTGCGGCAGCAGCACCGGCCGGTCCCCCGACAGCAGGGTCAGGGCCTCGGTGAAGGCCCGCGCCGCACGCCGGTTGGGCAGCAGGATCACCGCGTCGCTCAGGGTCTCGGGCGCGTCCGCGCCCAGCCAGTCCAGCACCCCCGCCGCCAGGTCCTCCAGAAACGGCCGGTGCGCCTCGATGGACCACCAGCGCGGCCCGGCGCCCGCAAAGGGATCGAACCGGCTCATGCGCCCGCCAGCCGCGCCTCGGCCTCATTCCGGGCGTGCGGGTCGCCCACATGCATCCAGTCGCCGTCCAGCACGCAGCCGAAAAGGCGGCCTTCAGACGCCGACTGTCGCCACAGCCCGCTCAGGGAAAACGGGCCCTCCGGCCCCTGACTGGCGTAATCGGGCCGGGTGATGTGCACGCCCATATAGGCGAACGGCGCGCTGGGCCGGTCGCCCCGGAACGTCAGCCGCCCGTCCTCA
>JBALUZ010000177.1:0-5157 GCA_036963825.1 Brevundimonas sp. | reverse complement strand
GGTGGTCGCCGGCGGCGGCCAGCCGGGCGGCGGTCGCTGAGCCCGAAAACTTGTGGGGCTGACCCGCTCATCCGGGCTGGCGCGCTCGCCGGACGCGGGCTAATACCGGCCGCATGGGGCGTTTTTCGGAGTTCCGCGTGAAGACGATCGGCGAACGCTGGTTCGTTCTGGCCGGCATCGGCCTGCTGGGCGCCATCGCGCTGGCGGGGGTTCTGCTCGCCATCTACGCCGCCTGGCTTTTTCATGATCTGCCGGATGCGGGTGAACTGGCAGAGTACCGTCCGGCCACGGCCACACGCGTCTATGCGGGCGACGGCACGCTGATCGGGGAATTCTCCCAGGAACGCCGGATCTATGTGACCTACGACCAGATCCCGGCGCCGGTGGTGCAGGCGTTCCTGGCCGCCGAGGACTCCAACTTCTTCCAGCACGGCGGGATCGACGTGGGCGGGCTCAGCCGGGCCATGCTCAAGAACGTCATGAACGCCGTGCAGGGCCGCCGGCTCGAGGGCGGCTCCACCATCACCCAGCAGGTGGCCAAGAACGTCCTGCTGACCAATGAGAGCACCATCGGCCGCAAGCTGCGCGAGGCCATCCTGGCCAGCCGCCTCGAGGCGACCCTGTCCAAGGAGCAGATTCTCGAGCTGTACCTGAACGAGATCTTCCTCGGCTATCGCTCCTACGGCGTGGCCTCCGCGGCGTTCAACTATTTCGGCAAGTCCCTGGACCAGCTGACGGTGGACGAAGCCGCCTTCCTGGCCGCCCTGCCCAAGGGGCCCAACAACTACCATCCGGTGCGCCGGCCCGAGGCCGCGCTGACCCGCCGCAACTGGGTGCTGGGCGCCATGCGCTCCAACCGGTTCATCACCGAGGCGCAGTACGAGGCGGCTCTTGCCCGCCCCCTGGTGACCCAGGACGCGCCGCGCCGGGCCCAGTACCAGGACGCCGACTTCTTCGTGGAAGAGGCGCGTCGCCGGGCCCTGGGCATGTTCGGCGAGGACATCAACGCCGGCGGGTACTACATGCGCACCACGCTGGACCCGTCGCTGCAGTCCGCCGCCCGCACGGCCCTGATGCAGGGGCTGGAGGATTATGACCGCCGCCACGGCTGGCGCGGGGCCTGGGGCACGGTGGACATCGCCGAGGGCTGGCAGGACCAGGCCCAGGAGCGGTCGGCGCCGCCGGAGCGTCGGGAATGGCGGACGGCCGTGGTCGAGAGCGTCGACGGAAACACCGTGCGCGTCCGCACGGCCCAGGACGACCAGACCGGAACCCTGCTCGCCGCGGACGTGGCCTGGGCCCGGGCCGGCGACGGGCTGGAGGTGGGCGACCTGATCTTCGTGGAGCCCGACGAGGGCGGCCAGTTCGCCCTGAAGCAGGTCCCCCTGGTCAACGGCGCCCTGGTGGCCATCGAGCCCCAGTCCGGCCGGGTGCTGGCCATGGTGGGCGGCTATTCCTACGCCCTGTCCAGTTTCAACCGCGCCACCCAGGCCGAGCGTCAGCCGGGCTCGGCCTTCAAGCCGATCGTCTACGCCGCCGCTCTCGAAGGCGACTTCACCCCGGCCAGCATCGTGCTGGACGCCCCCATCTCCTTCCCCGGCGGCGCCGGCGGACGGGCCTGGACGCCGGAGAACTACAGCCGCCAGTATTATGGACCGCAGAGCCTGCGCCGGGGGCTGGAGCTGTCGCGCAACGTCATGACCGTGCGCCTGGCCCAGGCGGTCGGCATGGACAACGTGGTCCAGCTCGCCGAGGACATGGGCGCGGCCGACGACATGGAGCCGAACCTGTCGCTCTCGCTGGCGGCGGGGGAGACCACGCCCTATCGCCTCACCGCGGCCTACGCCGCCTTCGCCAACGGCGGGCGCCGGGTGAATCCCTACCTGATCGAGCTGGTGCAGGACCGGAACGGCCGCACCATCTATCGCGCGGACCAGCGGGAGTGCCGCGGATGCAGCCGCGGCTTCGACGGCGGCGCCTCGCCGCGCCTGACGCCCCGCGGCGAGCAGGTCATCGACCCCATCACGGCCTACCAGATCAGCTCGATGCTCGAGGGCGTGATCCAGCGCGGCACCGGCGTGCGCGCCCGCGGCCTCGGGCGCTGGGTTGCGGGCAAGACCGGCACCACCAATGAATACCGCAGCGCCTGGTTCGTGGGCTTCACCACGGACATCGTGGTCGGGGTCTTCATCGGCTTCGACGACAATCGCTCGCTGGGCTCGGGCGAGGCGGGGGCGGCAACGGCCGTGCCGGTGTTCATCAACTTCATGACCGAGGCGCTCAAGGAGCGGCCCGCCCGCCCGTTCGTGCGTCCGCGCAACGCCATCTTCCGCACGGTGAACGGCATCGAGGAGGCGTTCCGGCCGGGCACCGAGCGGCGGGACGAACCGGCGCCCGTCCAGCAGACCTGGGAAGGCCCGCAAGCCTATACCGATGTGCTGCGCCGCGAAGCCGAGGCCCAGCGTCAGGCCCAGCAGCAGCAACAGTCCGCGCCCGCCGAACAGGCGCCTCCGCCGCCCCGCGAGCCCGCAGAGGACTTGAGCGGCCTCTACTGACCGACTAGATGACCTTTCCGCCGCCGCCCGAACCCCTCGGGCGGCGCACCTGTTTTCGCTTCGGGAGTGTTGCGATGAGACCGGATGTTGAGGCCGCCAAGGCCGACATCGAGCAGAGCCTGGCTCTGCTCAGGAGGCGTCTTTGACTGGGAGCCTGCGCTTCGAAAACTCGACGAGCTGAACGCCCGCGTCGAAGATCCGACCCTGTGGGACAACCCTGATCAGGCCCAGGCCGTCAGCCGCGAACGCTCGCGTCTGGAAGCCCAGATCAACGCGGTCCGCGAGATGGAGACCGGCCTGGAAGAGGCCGTGATGCTGTCCGAAATGGCCGACGAGGAGGGCGATGAAGCCGCCCTCGAGGACGCGCGCGCCAGCCTCAAGAGCATCAAGGATCGTGCTGCCCGCGCCGAACTGGAAGCCCTGTTGTCCGGAGAGGCCGACGGCAACGACGCCTATCTGGAGGTCAACTCCGGCGCCGGCGGGACCGAGTCCAACGACTGGGCCGGCATGCTGCTTCGCATGTACAGCCGCTGGGCCCGGGCTCACGGGTACGACGTCGAGGTCCAGGAAGAGACCGACGGCGAACAGGCGGGCATCAAGTCCGCCACCATCCAGATTTCGGGCCCCAACGCCTATGGCTGGCTGAAGTCGGAGTCGGGCGTGCACCGGCTGGTGCGCATCAGCCCGTTCGATTCCGCGGCCAAGCGGCACACGTCCTTCGCTTCGGTCGGGGTGTCGCCGGTGGTGGATGACGCCATCGAGATCGACATCAATCCGGCGGATGTGCGCACCGACACCTACCGGGCGTCCGGCGCGGGCGGCCAGCACATCAACAAGACGGATTCGGCGGTCCGCCTGACCCACGTGCCCACCAACACCGTGGTGGCGTGTCAGGCGGGGCGCTCGCAGCACCAGAACCGCGAGCAGGCCTGGAAGATGCTGCGCGCGCGCCTGTACGAGCTGGAGCTTCAGAAACGCGAGGCCGCGGCCCAGGCCCTGGCGGACGCCCGGACCGACATCGGCTGGGGCCACCAGATCCGCAGCTACGTCCTGCAGCCGTATCAGATGGTCAAGGACCTGCGCACCAATGTGGAGACCTCGGACACGGACGGCGTGCTGAACGGCGACCTGGACGCCTTCATGGGCGCCGCCCTGGCCGCGCGGGTGGGCGACAAGCGGGGCGAGACCACCGAAGACTGACGACGCCCCCTCCCTCCCCGTGACGGGGAGGGAGAGCGGCATCGACCTAGGCCGACGTCTTGGCCTGGAACGGCTGGATGGTGGCGTCCGCAGACGCCGCCTGGGCCGGCGCCGGGGAGGACGCGGCGGGCTTCGGATCCTGCGCCGGAGCCGGGCTGGACGCGGCCGAAGGCGCGGCGTCGCGGCGACCCTGGATGCAGCGGCCCTGGAAATAGGCCCCCACGTCGATGGACAGCTGTTCGTGGGTAATGTCGCCGTCCACGTAGGCGGTGCCCAGAAGCTTGATCTGCTTGCCGTTCAGGCCGCCGACGATGCGGCCGCGCACCTCCACATAGTCCGCAGAGACATTGCCCTCCACGGCGCCGGTTTCTCCGATGATCAGCCGGCCGACGCGCAGGTCGCCCTTGACCGTGCCGTCCACCTGCAGGTCCCCGGCGCCGGTGACATTGCCCTCGAACGTCAGATCGGCCGAGAGCGTGGACAGCCCCTTGCCCGTCGGCACCTGGGACGGCATGGCGGCGGACGGCTGCGGCGCCGCCGGGGCGGGGCGCTTGGCCTGGCTCGGAGACGGAAGATCCGGCAGCGGCGGGATGGGCTCCGCAGAGCGCAGGGGCTTGGCGTCGGGCTTAGTCTTGTTGAACAATTTGCTCTCCGGCTCTCATGAAGCGGGCGGGATTCTGGGGTCGGCCGTTCATCCACACCTCGTAGTGCAGATGCACGCCCGTGGAGCGCCCGGTGGTGCCCATGCCGCCGATCCGGTTGCCGACGGAGACCCGTTGGCCCGGCTGGACGGCGATGGTGTTGAGGTGGGCGTAGCGGGTCTTGAACCCGTCGCCGTGATCGATCTCGACGGTGCGGCCATAGCCGCCGCGCACGCCCGCGAACGACACCACCCCCGGCGCGGTGGCCAGGATCGGGGTGTTGGCCGGGGCCGCGAAGTCCTGGCCCTGGTGCAGGGCGGGGCGGCCGTTGAACGGATCGAAACGGACGCCGAAGCCCGACGAGGTGCGCGCCGCGCCGACCGGGCGGTTGAAGGGCAGGCGCTCGGCGGCGTCGGCCAGGCTGCGCATGTCTGAAAGCCCGGTCGCCGCGTTGCGGATGCGGACGGCGAAGGCCTCGTCCACATCCAGCACGGCCGCCAGGGCGCGGGGATCGCGCGCCTCCACCAGGGGTCCGCCCAGGGCGGTGTTCGAGGCGCTGTAGGCCGAGGGATTCAGGCCCGCCAGCCGGAACGCCAGGCGCAGCCGCTCGGCGCGGTTCTGGGCGAAGTCCTCGGCGCGGGCGATCAGGCGCTCCTGGTCGGTCTGGACCGAGGCGATGCGCCGGATCGGGGAATTGGTGTCGGGGTCCAGCGGCGTGGCGGGGGCCAGAACCTCTTCCGCGCCGGCGATGCCGTTGAACA
>JBALUZ010000176.1:0-5169 GCA_036963825.1 Brevundimonas sp. | reverse complement strand
CGGTGCAGCTGGGCCCGACGGTGGACGGCCTGCGGGTCGTGCGCGCCGGCCTGGCGCCCGACGACCGGGTCATCGTCAACGGCCTGCAACGGGCCCAGCCCGGCCAGCCGGTGACGCCGCAGAACACCGAAATCGCCATCGAGCCGCGTGAAGAGTCGCAGCCGGTGACCACCGCCCAGGCGGCGTCCACCGCGACCATCGCCGACTGATCGGAACAGGCTCAACGCCATGAATTTCTCTCGCTTCTTCATCGATCGACCGATCTTCGCGATCGTCATCTCGGTGGTCATCACCCTGATCGGCGCCTTCGCCTATCCGCTGCTGCCCCTGTCGCAGTATCCGGAGATCGCGCCGCCCACCATCGCCATCCAGGCCGCCTATCCGGGCGCCTCGGCCGAGACCCTGGCCGAGACCGTGGCCGCCCCCATCGAGCAGGAGGTGAACGGCGTCGAGAACATGCTGTACATGTCCTCCTCGTCCACCTCGGACGGGGTGGTGGCGGTGACCGTCACCTTCCAGCCGGGCACGGATCTGGATGCGGCCCAAGTGCTGGTCCAGAACCGGGTGGCCCTGGCCGAGCCACGCCTGCCCGAGCAGGTGCGCCAGATCGGCGTGACGGTGAACAAGCAGGCGACCGACTTCCTGCTGCTGATCGCCCTGACCTCGCCGGACGAGAGCCTCGACGTCGACTACATGGGCAACTACGCCAACTCGACGCTGCGGGATCGCATGCTGCGCATCGACGGCGTGGGCCAGGTCCAGATCTTCGGCGGCGGCAACTACGCCATGCGCATCTGGATCGACCCGGCCAAGGCCGCGGCGCGCAACCTGACGGCGCCCGAGATCATCAGCGCCCTGCGCGGCCAGAACACCCAGGCCGCCGCCGGCGCCATCGGCCAGCCGCCCTATACGGACAACGCCTCGGCGTTCCAGCTTCCCGTGCAGGTGCAGAGCCGTCTGTCGGACCCCGAACAGTTCGCCGACGTGGTCATCAAGACCGACGCCGAGGGCCGCATCACCCGTGTGCGTGACGTGGCGCGGGTCGAGCTGGGGTCCCAGGACTACGGCATCCGGGGCTATTTCTCGGGCGAGCGCGGCGTGGCCATGGCGATTGTCCAGCAGCCGGGCGCCAACGCCCTGAACACCGCCCACGCCGTGCTCCAGGAAGTGGAGGCCCTGGCCGCCGACTTCCCGCCGGGCATGACCTACTCCATTCCCTACAATCCCACCGAATACGTGGAGTCCTCCGTCGAGGCGGTTCAGCACACCCTGATCGAGGCCATCTTCCTGGTCATGATCGTGGTGCTGGTGTTCCTCCAGACCTGGCGCGCGGCGATCATCCCGATCATCGCCATTCCCGTGGCCCTGGTCGGCACCTTCGCCATCCAGCTGGCGCTGGGCTTCTCCATCAACTCCCTGTCCCTGTTCGCCCTTGTGCTGGCGGTGGGCATCGTGGTCGACGACGCCATCATCGTGGTGGAGAACGTGGAGCGCTACATCCGCGAGGGACTGACGCCGCGCGAGGCCGCCTACAAGTCCATGCGCGAGGTGTCCGGCGCCCTGATCGCCATCGGCCTGGTGCTGATCGCCGTGTTCGTGCCCACCGCCTTCGTGGCGGGCATTCCCGGCATCTTCTACCGCCAGTTCGCCGTGACCATCGCCGGCGCCACGGTGATCTCGCTGCTGGTCTCCCTGACCCTCTCGCCGGCCCTGGCCGCCCTGTTGCTGAAGCCGCACAGGCCCCACGACGCCGACGCCCGCAAGCGCGGGCCGGTCGGCACGGCGTTTCACTACCTCGGCATGGCCGGCGCGAAGTTCAATCAGGGCTTCGACTGGCTGTCGGACCGCTATGGCCGCCTCACGGCGCGGCTGGTGCGCACCGTGGCCATCATGCTGGTCATCTATGCGGGCCTGCTGGCCCTCACCGGATGGCGCCTGATGGAGACCCCCACCGGCTTCATCCCCGAGCAGGACCAGGGCTTCCTGATCGGCGTGGTGCAACTGCCGCCCGGCGCCTCGCTGGACCGCACCGAGGCCGCCATGAACCGCGCCGTGGAGATCGTCAGCGCGACGGAAGGCGTGATCGACGTGGCCGCGTTCGCCGGCCTCGACGGCACCAGCTTCTCGGCGGGCTCAAACTCCGCGACCATGTTCATCCGCCTGGCGGATCACGAGGAGCGCACGGCGCCCGCGCTGACCGCCTCGGCCCTGGCCGGGCAGCTCAGCATGGCCGCCGGCGTCATCGAGGAGGCCCAGATCTTCATGATCGCGCCGCCCGCGGTCCAGGGTCTGGGCAACGGCAACGGCTTCGTCATGATGGTGCAGGACCGCTCCGGCGCGGGCTACCAGGCGCTGGAAGGCGCCACCTACGCCATGATGGGCGCCGCCGCCCAGGCCCCGGACCAGGTGCAGCAGGTCTTCAGCCTGTACAACACCGGCACGCCGCGCATCCAGGCCGACGTGGACCGCGACCGCGCCCTGATGATGGGGGTGCAGCCCTCCGACGTCTACGACACCCTGGGCGTCTATCTGGGCTCGTCCTACATCAACGACTTCAACTTTCTGGGACGCACCTTCCGCGTCACCGCCCAGGCCGAGCCCGCCTATCGCGACAACATCGCCGATATCGCCAACCTCCAGACGCGTTCCTCCTCGGGCGCCATGGTGCCCATCGGGTCGGTGGCGACGCTGCGGAACGACTCCGGCCCCGCGCGGGTGGTCCGCTACAACATGTTCCCGGCCTCCGAGCTTCAGGGCCAGGCCGCCCCGGGCGTGTCGTCCGGCCAGGCGCTGGCGACCATGGAGGCCATGGCCGCCCAGGCCCTGCCGGAAGGGTTCAGCTATGAATGGACCGGCCTGGCCTATCAGGAGCAGCAGTCGGGCTCATCCTCGACCCTGATCTTCCTGATGGCGGTGGTGTTCGTGTTTCTGGTGCTGGCGGCCCAGTACGAGGCCTTCACCCTGCCGCTGGCGGTCATCCTGATCGTGCCCATGTGCATTCTGGCGGCCCTGATCGGGGTCAATCTGAACGGGATGGACAACAACATCCTGACCCAGGTGGGCCTCGTCGTCCTGATCGCCCTGGCGGCCAAGAACGCCATCCTGATCGTGGAGTTCGCCAAACAGGCCGAGGAGAACGACGGGCTCAACCGCTGGGACGCCGCGGTCCGCGCCGCACGCACCCGTCTGCGCCCGATCCTGATGACGTCCTTCGCCTTCATCTTCGGCGTGCTGCCCCTGGCCATCGCCACGGGACCGGGCGCGGAGATGCGCCAGGCCCTGGGCGTGGCGGTGGTGTTCGGCATGGTCGGGGTGACGTTCTTCGGCCTGGTCTTCACGCCGGTGTTCTACGTCATCTCCCGCTGGATCTCGGGCAAGCTGCCCCGGGCGCCGCAGAAGGACCGCGATCTGCCCACCACCTACGGCGCACCGCCCCACGACCCCTATGATCCTGACGCGCCGGCGCCCGCCGCCGGCCGGACCGGAGACCACTGATGAGCCCCCGTCTGTCCACTTCCGCCCGTTTCCTCTCCGCAGCCTGCGCCACGGCTCTCCTGTCGGCGTGCGCGGTGGGGCCGGGGGCGCCCGAGGCCACCCTCCCCCCCCCGGCCTCGGGCGCCTTCATCGGCCAGGGGCTGACCGCGCAGGTCAGCCCCGCCGAGGTCCGCAGCGACTGGTGGCGGCTCTACAATGATCCCGTGCTGGACGGTCTGGTTCTCCAGGCCCTGGCGCGGAACAATGAGCTTGAGGCCGCCGCCGCCAACCTGCGTCTGGTGCGCGCGTCCCTGAGCGAGGCCCGCTCCGCCCGCCTGCCGTCCACCACGGTGGGCGCGTCGGGTCAGTACGGCCACCAGTCGGCCTACGCCTCCGATCCGGAGGCGACCGGGGCGCTGGACGACGGCGAGACCTATGACGTGGGTCTGGACGTGGCCTATGAGGTCGACCTGTTCGGAAGGGTGTCCTCGGCCATTCGCGCCGCCCGCGCCGACGCCGACGCGGCCCGGGCCGCGCTCGAGGTGGTCCGGATCACCGTCGCGGCCGAGACGGCGCGGGCCTACGCCGACTCCTGCTCCGCCAACGCGCAGATCGCCGTCGCCGAACGCACGATCGGGCTTCAGCAGGAGACGGCTGACCTGACGCAGCGCCTGCTGGATCTGGGCACGGGCACCGGGCTGGACACCGCCCGGGCCGATGCGGCGCTGCAGTCGACCCGCGCCACCCTGCCGCCCCTGCGGGCCCGGCGCGACGCAGCCCTGTTCCGCCTGGCCACCCTCACGGGCGTCACCCCGGCCGAGGCCAGCCAGGCCGCGCGCGACTGCGCCCGCCCGCCCCAGCTGACCCGGCCCATACCCGTCGGCGACGGTGCGGCCCTGCTGGCCCGACGTCCCGACGTGCGCCGGGCCGAGCGCGAGCTGGCCTCGGCGGCCGCGCGGGTGAACGTGGCCGTCGCCTCGCTTTATCCGACCATCCAGCTGGGCGGATCGCTGGGCGCCACCGCGTTCGACGGGTCCGATCTGGGCGATGACGCGGCGTTCCGTTTCAGCGTCGGCCCCCTGATCAGCTGGTCCTTCCCCAACATCGCCGCCACCCGCGCGCGCATCGCCCGGGCCGAGGCCGGGACCGACATCGCCCTGGCCAATTTCGACCAGACGGTGCTGGTGGCGCTGCAGGAGACGGAGACGGCCCTGTCGGCCTACGCCAACGAGCTGGATCGCCGGGCGGCCCTGACCACAGCGCGGGATCGGGCGGCGGACGCCGTGCGGCTGTCGCGGCTGCGCTTCGACGCCGGCGCCGACAGCTTCCTGACGCTGCTGGACGCCCAGCGGACCCTGGCCCAGGCGGATGCGGCCCTGGCCGCTTCAGAGGCTCAGGTCAGCGACAACCAGATCACCCTGTTCAAGGCCCTGGCCGGCGGATGGGGCGCGGAGGAATAGCCTCAGCAGCGGTGGCGGCGACGCCGCAGGTTGATCCCATGGGCCGCGCTCAGCAGCAGGGCGCCGCCCACGGTGACCGGCGTCTCCAGATCGTGGCCGGGCCACCCGGCCGCGCCCATCACCAGGGCCGTCAGCCCCAGCGCCGCCAGCGACACCGGCAAGGGCCGCAAGGCGCCGCGCGGCGGCCAGGCCAGGGTCCAGATCGACAGCGGGGCGGCCACGGCCACGAAGGCCC
>JBALUZ010000175.1:0-5245 GCA_036963825.1 Brevundimonas sp. | reverse complement strand
GGGCTGCGCCGCCGATGACGCAGATCTCCTCCGCGCCCTCCTCCTCGGCCTGTTCCGCGGCGATCTCCACCGCCTCGAAGAAGCTCTCGCACACGACCGCGCCCGTCGCCTCGAACGAGGAGTCCCGGGTCAGCACCAGATTCAGCCGGCCGGGCAGGGGCCGCAGCGGCAGGCTGTCCCAGGTCTTGCGCCCCATGATGCAGGGCTTGCCCATGGTGATCTGCTTGAACCGCTGCAGGTCCGACCGCAGCCGCCACGGCAGATCGCCGTCGCGTCCGATGACGCCGTTTCTGGCGCGCGCCACCACGAGGGACAGGGGAATCATCTCAGGCCGCGTCCTGTTCCAGCCATTTCAGCCACTTGCGCCGCATGGCGTCCTCGATGTCGATGCCCGCCCGGCCGCAATAGATCAGCAGCATGCCCAGCACGTCCGCCGCCTCGTCGGCCAGGGCCGCCGGATCGCCTTCGCCCCGCGCCCGCGACGACAGACGCAGATGCTCGGCGGTCAGCTCGCCCAGCTCCTCCTGCATCTTCAGCAGCGCCCAGTCCCGGTCCCGCTCGATGCCGTGCTCCCGGGCGTAGATGTCGGAGATGCGCAGGACGGAGGCGGACAATTCGTCCAGGGTCATAGGGGGTGCTCCTCGATCCAGGTTTCCATGCTTCTCATCAGTGTCGAAATCGGAAGACGATCAATGTCTCTTCGTGAAAAGCCCCGCGCCACCAGCGCATCGTCATTGTCCGCCATGAAGTCCGTGAACTGGTCCCACAATCGGGCCGGTCCATCGGCGTCCAGCCGCGCTTCCTGGTCCAGCCAGTCACGGACGGCGGTGAACGCTTCCAGCGGATCGTCGCCGTGGGCGGCGATGTCCGAATTCGACAGGTCCGACAGCGCGGCCTGATACCGATAGCGTTCTGTTTCCAGGATCAGGCACTTCTTGTCCGTGCAGTGATCCTCCCTGAACCGCTTGCAGCCGATATCAAGGCCCAGTTCGAGCGGCATATTGAGACGAAAAAGCTCCCCGGCCTTCCTCGCCTTCATCCGCGACAGGTCGTGGATCGCGTACTTGGAGCTTTCAATCAGTTCGATGATCTTCTCGATCCGGGGTTCGCCGCCATCCAGCCGTTCCGAGGCGATCCGCGGCTGAAAACCCAGCCGATACACGCAGAAAACGATTGGCCTTAGCAACGACAGATACGCACTGTCGAACGGGCAGTTGATGAAGACGTTCTTCTCGAACGCCAAGATTCTGAGCCCTAGCCCCGGGGCGGGTGAGGATCACGACCATAGCTGTCGCGCTCCCTGATCGTCCCATCCTTGCGGTGGACATAAAACTCGACGCCGTCCTTGCGCGCCGCGTCGCGTCCGAACGCAATCGCGTCCTTCTGCGTCTCGAAAACCTTGGTGGCCCGGGATGCGCCGCTGTTGCGAACCGCCCACTCGCCGTTGGGCCGGGGGACCACATGCTTGCCGATCGCCATGCCTGTCGCTCCTCTAAACCGCCACCGCAGCCTTAATATGGGGCCACGGGTCATAGCCCTCAAGCACGAAATCCTCCCGCCCGAAGGCGAACAGGTCGTCCCGGGGCGTGATCGTCATGGTGGGCAGGGGGCGCGGCTCGCGGGTCAGCTGCAGCTTCGCCTGATCCAGATGGTTCAGATACAGGTGCGCGTCGCCGAAGGTGTGCACGAACTCGCCCGGCTTCAGCCCCGTCACCTGCGCCATCATCATCGTCATCAGGGCGTAGGAGGCGATGTTGAACGGCACGCCCAGGAACACGTCGGCGCTGCGTTGATACAGCTGGCAGCTCAGCTTTCCGTCGGCGACGAAGAACTGGAACAGGCAGTGGCAGGGCGGCAGGGCCATGTCGTCCACGTCCGCCGGGTTCCAGGCGGTGACGATGTGGCGCCGGCTGTTGGGGTTGGTCTTCAGGCTCTCCACCACGCGGGTGATCTGGTCGATGACCCGCCCGTCCGGCGCGGACCACGAGCGCCACTGCTTGCCGTAGACCGGGCCCAGCTCGCCTTCAGCGTCCGCCCATTCGTCCCAGATGCTGACCCCGTTGTCCTTCAGCCAGGCGATGTTGGTCTCGCCGCGCAGGAACCACAAAAGCTCCACCAGGATCGAGCGCAGGTGCAGCTTCTTGGTGGTCAGAAGGGGAAAGCCCTTCGACAGGTCGAACCGCATCTGGCGGCCGAACACGCCCAGCGTGCCGGTGCCCGTGCGGTCGCCGCGCTCGACGCCGTTTTGCAGAATGTCCTCGAGCAGGCCAAGATACTGGAACTCGGGATGGTCGGCGGGCGCCGGCGTCGCGCCGACGCGGGCTTCAGGATCTGCGATGGCGGCCAGGGCGTTCATGACGCCATACAGAACCGATTCGCGGCGCCGGGGGTTAGCCTCCTTGACGCTTGATGCACAACATGACGGAGGCGCTTGTGGACGCTTTGCAGGCTTGGGCGGCCAACATCAACCTGATCTCGATCCTCGTCCTGACGGCCATGTTCCTGATCGGCTATCTCATGGGCCGAGCCCACACCCGCAAGGATCCCCAGCGCATCGGCAACCGCCGCCGCCGCAACATCCGCGCCGACAACACGGTGGACCGGGCCCGCCGCTATGAGCGGGGCGGCGTGTCCGCGGACGAGGCCGACCTGCCGGGTGCGGCGAAACACCACCTGCGTCAGGGCGACCGCACCGGGGCCGCCGAGGCCGTGCGCGCCGCCAATCCCGGCATGAGCCTGATGGCCGCACGCCGCGCCGTGGACCGCTGGGGCGCCGGGAACGGCCTCTGAGCCCCGCCAATCCCCCATTTCCGCGCGCCAATGCCGCCCGGGACAAGGGGTTGGTCGCCCTCGAATGGGTTTTTCCTCCGCCCCTTCCGGGGAGGGCCTAAACTCACCCCCACATCCGCTCATCCCGGCGAAGGCTGGGATCCAGATCGTAAAGCGCGGTGTCGGAAGGGAGGCCCGGCGCAAATGTCCAGTCCAGCGCCCGCCATTCTGGACCCCAGCCTTCGCTGGGGTGAGCGGAGGAGGACGGGGGCAAGGTTAGACTCCAATTGGACTGTTTTTCGCCCGCGGAGTCCAGCTCAGCTCCCGAACCCGCCGTCGTCCAGAAAGGCCTGCTCCTCGGGTGTGGTCGTGCGCCCAAGCTCCGGATTTCTGTGAGGAAACCGCCCGAATTTCACGATGATGTCCCGGTGCACCTTGCCCCATTTCTCCGCCTCGGCGTCCCCGTCGGTCAGGCTCATGTAGCGGTCCTGGTCCTCAAGCCGCTCCGAGTGCTGGAACGGCAGCAGGAGGAAGTTCCGAAGGGGGAATTCGAACGCCAGGTGATGACCCTGCTCAACCGCGTCCTCCGCGAAACTCAGGGCCAGCGGGTCGGTGGCGAAGGCGTGGGCCGTGCCCCGGAAGCTGTTCCGCGGAAACTGGTCCAGCAGGATCAGCAGGGCCAGGGCGCCCTCGGGCGTGTCCATCCAGCCGTCCAGCTCGCGTCGGGCGGCGGCCACATGGGCGTCGTGGAAACGGCGGCGGAATTCGGCGTCGAAGGCGTCGTTTTTCGAGAACCACTTTTCGGGACCGGCCTCTTTCCAGAAGGCGACGACGGCGGAAGGGGTTATGTCTGTGCTCATGACTGGACACCTAAGCACGCCGCTGCCCGTTTTCCACGACCGCGACTGCGACCTGTCGATCATCCGCGCCCGCAAGGTGGCGGTGGTCGGCTACGGCAGCCAGGGCCGCACCCACGCCCTGAACCTGCGCGACTCCGGGGTCGCCGATATCCGCGTGGCTCTCAAGCCCGGCTCCGCCACCCGGGCGAAGGCCGAGGCCGACGGCTTTGCGGTGGTCACGGCGTCCGAGGCGGCGCAGTGGGCCGAGGTGCTGGCCATCATGGTCTCGGACGAGGCCCACCGGGACCTGTGGGCCGACGAACTGGCGCCCCATGTGCGGCCCGGAACGGCGCTGGTCTTCGCCCATGGCCTGTCGGTGCGTTTCGGCCTGATCCAGCCGCCGCCGGACGTGGACGTGATCCTGGCCTCGCCCAAGGGCATCGGCCCGCGCATCCGCGAGATCTACGAGCAGGGCGACGGGGTCTTCTGCCTGTTCGCCGTGCATCAGGACGCCACGGGGCAGGCGAGGGGGCTGGGCCTGTCCTACGCCGCGGCGCTGGGCTGCGGCCGCAAGGGCATCCTCGAGACCACCATGAAGGACGAGTGCGAAAGCGACCTGTTCGGCGAACAGGTGGTCCTGTGCGGCGGCGTGGGCGAGCTGATCGATCAGGCCTTCATGAAGCTGGTGGAGGCTGGCTATCCGCCCGAGGTGGCGTGGTTCGAGTGCTTCTACGAGGTCAAGCTGGTCACCGACCTGATGTTCGAGCGGGGCATCGCCGGGGCCTTCGCCCGCATCTCCAACACCGCCGAATACGGCGCCTATCGGACCGGCCCGCGGGTCATCAACGAGGCGTCGCGCGCGGCCATGGACCAGGTGCTGGCCGAGGTCCGGGACGGCGCCTTCGTCCGCCGCCTGATGGCCGACCACGACGCCGGCTCGCCCGAACTGCTGGCCCGCCGCAAGGCCCTGGGCCGGCGCCCCATCGAGGCGGTCGGCGCGCACCTGAACACGGTCGCCGGCCGCGCCCGCGACGATTGATAACGGCGTTAACCGGCACTAGAAGGGCCCCCTCAAAAGCTCGGGGAGGTTCCATGTCCAGGTCTGTTTTCGCCGTCGTTGCGGCTGTGTCCGCGCTGCTTGCGGCTGACGTCGCAACGGCCCAGTCCCGCTCCAGCTCGACCACCCGGTCCACCACCACCACGACCCAGGACGGGAACACCACCCGCACCGAGACCCGCACCACCACCCGCAGCGGCGAGGTGTCGTTCGACGCCGATGCGGCCTTCGACGCCCTGCTGGGCGTGGCCGAGGGCCGCGGCCGGGCCGACCCCGATCAGGGCCTTCGCCGCCGCGCCGAGCCGGCGCGCGCCGAAGACGTATTCGGCGAATGGGTGGTGGACGACGGCGGTCGGGACGTGGGCGACTGCCGCTTCGACATGCGCGAGAACGGCTTCCTCGGCATCCGCCGGATCGAGCGCAGCGGTTGCCCCTCGCGTCTGGACCGCATCGGCAACTGGAGCATCGTTAACGGCGAGGTGGTCCTGTGGCGCGGGGCGAATGAGGAATACGCTCGGCTGATGTACGTCGAGGGCCGGCTGCTCGGCGGCGGCGTCCTGATGCGCCGGGCCGATGACAC